>NZ_JBHXRV010000037.1:0-23681 GCF_042716745.1 Streptomyces sp. NPDC058663 | reverse complement strand
CCCCAGGACCCCACCCCCAGATCCCCCCAGGCCCCATGGGCGGCGGGGGCCGCCCCACCCCCCAGGCCCCGTTGGGGGCGGGGGGCCCCCCCCCGGGGCGGGAAGGGCGGGCAACGGGGCGGGCCCCCGCCGGGGCGCCCCCCCCGGCCCCCCGCCGGGGGGGGGGCCCTTTTCCGCGGGAGGCGGGGCCGCTCAGCCGAAGACCGGTCCGGTGAACTTCTCGCCGGGGCCCTGGCCCGGCTCGTCGGGCACGACCGACGCCTCGCGGAACGCCAGCTGGAGGGACTTCAGTCCGTCCCGCAGCGGCGCCGCGTGGAAGGAGCTGATCTCGGTCGCGCTGGCCGTGATCAGACCCGCCAGCGCCTGGATCAGCTTGCGGGCCTCGTCGAGGTCCTTCTGCTCCTCGCCGCCCTCGGCCAGGCCGAGGTTCACGGCGGCGGCGCTCATCAGGTGCACGGCGACCGTGGTGATCACCTCGACGGCGGGAACGTCCGCGATGTCGCGGGTCATGTCGTCGAAGCCGGGGTTGTGCTCGTCAGTGGTGCCGGTGGTGCCGGTGGTGCCGGTCGTGCCCGTGTTGCTGGTCGCGTCGCTCATGGCGTCAACGATAGGTCCCGCGTCGTGGTTGGCTTCCCCGGGACGGGTGGTTTGTGGCGGGTTCGCGGCGATGCGCAAAGTGCAGTACTGTTTTCTCAACGACCGGCTGGACACTCCTGTGCCCGGCCCACAAGTGGAGGCTCCTTTTCTCCCACCTGACCGTCCCCCGGGACGGCGGGTCACCGGTCAGAAGATGGTCCCCATCGTTCCGTACGGACGATGGAACTGTCCGATGTTGCGCCCCGCGGTTTCAGACGCGGCGGTGCTCCGGTATTTCCAGGAGCCCTGCCTGTGTCCCGTTCGGGGCATTTTTTTGTCTCCCGATCCGGTTGGTCCGAAGAAATAAGACGTTACGCGGCTGTCTGCCAGACAGCCGTGTGGTGCTACTGAGGAGGATCCATCAGCGCCGAGCCCCGCATTAACGACCGGATTCGCGTTCCCGAGGTCCGGCTTGTAGGCCCCAGCGGCGAACAGGTCGGCATCGTTCCCCTCGCAAAGGCCCTTGAGCTGGCGCAGGAGTACGACCTCGACCTTGTCGAGGTCGCGGCGACCGCCCGTCCGCCCGTGTGCAAGCTCATGGACTACGGGAAGTTCAAGTACGAGTCGGCCATGAAGGCCCGTGAGGCGCGCAAGAACCAGGCGCACACGGTCATCAAGGAAATGAAGCTCCGCCCGAAGATCGACCCGCACGACTACGACACCAAAAAGGGTCACGTCGTCCGGTTCCTCAAGCAGGGTGACAAGGTCAAGATCACGATCATGTTCCGTGGTCGTGAGCAGTCCCGTCCCGAGCTTGGCTTCCGGCTGCTTCAGCGACTCGCCTCCGACGTGGAGGAACTGGGCTTCATCGAGTCCAACCCGAAGCAGGACGGCCGGAACATGATCATGGTTCTCGGCCCGCACAAGAAGAAGACCGAGGCGATGGCCGAGGCCCGCGAGGCCCAGGCCGCCCGCAAGGCGGAGCGTCAGGGCGTTGCCCCCGACGAGCAGCCCGCGGAGGTTGCCGAGGACGCTGCCGAGGCTCCGGCCGACGCCGCACCTTCCGAAGCGTGATCCACGGGGCCGCCATCCAGGCGGCCCCCGGATTCCGACCGGAAACCCCTTAACCACAGACCTGACGTTCCCGCAGTCCGGTGCCCGCACCGGGGGCCGGGGGAGCGGCACTGACGAGGAGATACGGCGCGATGCCGAAGAACAAGACGCACAGCGGTTCCAAGAAGCGCTTCAAGATCACCGGCTCCGGCAAGGTGCTCCGCGAGCGTGCCGGCAAGCGCCACCTGCTCGAGCACAAGTCGTCCCGCGTGACGCGCCGCCTCACCGGCACCGTTGAGCTGGCCCCGGGCGACGCCGCGAAGATCAAGAAGCTTCTCGGCAAGTGATCCCCCCGCCCCGGGTGCACCCGCCCGAGGCACTGGATCGAGACCGGGACCAATTCGTTTTCGGGTCGTGTGAACATCCCCACGGCCCCGCTACAAGGAGTCAAAAGTGGCACGCGTCAAGCGCGCAGTAAACGCCCACAAGAAGCGCCGGGCAATCCTCGAGGCGGCCAAGGGCTACCGCGGCCAGCGTTCGCGCCTGTACCGCAAGGCCAAGGAGCAGGTCACCCACTCCCTGGTCTACAACTACAACGACCGCAAGAAGCGCAAGGGCGACTTCCGCCGCCTGTGGATCCAGCGCATCAACGCCGCTGCCCGCGAGAACGGCATGACGTACAACCGCCTCATCCAGGGTCTGAACGCCGCCAACATCGAGGTGGACCGCAAGATCCTCGCCGAGCTGGCCGTCAACGACCCGAACGCGTTCGCCGCGCTCGTCGAGGTCGCCCAGAAGGCGCTCCCGAGCGACGTCAACGCCCCGAAGGCCGCCGCCTAGTTCCAGGCAGAGCAGCTTCTTGGCTTTGAAGCCGGACCCGCAGGCGCACGCAGCGCCTGCGGGTCCGGTGCGTTGCGCCCCGCCCGTTCTGTCACGTACTACGAAGTGAGCCGCACCCCCATGGGCACTCCCGAGCTGATCTCCCCGCGTTCCCCCCGCGTCGTCGCCGCCAGACGGCTGGCCAAGCGCAGCTTCCGGGGCAAGGAACGCCGGTTCATCGCCGAGGGACCGCAGGCCGTGCGGGAGGCCGTCGACCACCGGGGTCCTGACGGCACCCCCACGCTGATCGAGCTCTTCGCGACGGTGGAGACCGCCGAGCGGTACGCCGACATCGTGGACGCCGCGGACGCCGCCGGCGCCCGGGTGCACCTGGCGGGGGACGACGTACTCGCGGAGATCTCGCAGACCATCACCCCGCAGGGCATCGTCGGCGTCTGCCACTTCCTGGACTCCCCGTTCGAGGACATCCTCGCCGCGAAGCCCAAGCTGGTCGCGGTCCTCGCGCACGTACGCGACCCCGGGAACGCCGGTACGGTGCTGCGCTGCGCGGATGCGGCGGGCGCCGACGCGGTCGTCCTCACCGATGCCTCGGTCGACCTCTACAACCCCAAGTCGGTACGGGCCTCCGTCGGCTCGCACTTCCACCTCCCGGTCGCCGTCGGCGTCCCGGTCGAACAGGCGGTCGCCGGGCTCCAGGCCGCCGGGGTGCGCATCCTGGCCGCCGACGGCGCGGGCGACCGCGACCTCGACGACGAGCTCGACGCCGGCACCATGGGCGGCCCCACCGCCTGGGTCTTCGGCAACGAGGCCTGGGGCCTGCCCGAGGAGACCCGCGCCCTCGCGGACGCCGTCGTGCGCGTCCCGATCCACGGAAAGGCCGAGAGCCTCAACCTCGCGACTGCCGCCGCGGTGTGCCTCTACGCATCCGCGCGCGCACAGCGGGTGCGCACCTCTGCCTGAGGACCCCCCGTTCGGAGTAGGGTGGCCCACTCGGGGACCCGCCCCCAAGTGCTCGGCTTCGCCCGAGCAGGGGGCCCCCTTGCTGCACAGAGGGGCGGGATGCGGGGAGATGGTCGCGGAAGTGTCTGAACAGGCCGTACGGGCAAGGGAGTCCGATACGTCCGGGGTCGCGGCGGACGACCTTCCTGACGGGCTCGTGGTCGCCGACGCGCAGGGCCGGGTCATCTGTTTCAACGCCGCGGCCGCCCGGATCACCGCCGTGCCCGCCGCGCTCGCGCTGGGCCGCGCCCTGGTCGACGTCCTTCCGCTGGAAGACCTCGAGGGCCGCCGCTGGTGGACCCTCACCGATCCGTACGGCGGGCTCGCCATCCGCTGCGGTCAGCCCGAGCGCAACCTGCTCCTGCCGGGCGGCCGCGAGGTCCTGGTGTCCGCCAGGTACGTCCGCGAGGAGCCGTGCGGACCGGTGCGCCGCGTCGTGGTCTCGCTGCGCGGCACCGAGGCCCGCAGGCGCACCGAGCGCAGCCACGCAGAGCTGATCGCGACCGTCGCCCACGAACTGCGCTCCCCGCTGACCTCGGTGAAGGGCTTCACCAGGACCCTGCTGCGCAAGTGGGAGCGCTTCACCGACGACCAGAAGCTGATGATGCTGGAGACCGTCGACAACGACGCGGGCCGGCTCACCCGGCTCATCGCGGAGCTCCTGGACATCGCCCGCATCGACTCAGGCCGCCTGGAGCTGCGCCGGCAGCCCGTCGACATCGCCGCCGCCGTGGGACGCAACGTGCACGCCCTCATCTCCACCGGCCAGCCCGCCGACCGCTTCCTCGTGCACCTCGCGCATCCGCTGCCCGCGCTGTGGGCCGACCCGGACAAGATCGACCAGGTGCTGGGCAACCTGCTGGAAAATGCGGTGCGGCACGGCGAGGGAATGGTCACCATTGAGGTGGCACCCGCCACCGCCAAGAACGACGAGAAGGGAACGGCCGTCATCGTGAGCGACGAAGGAACCGGTATTCCCGAGGAGTCGCTCGGCCGCGTCTTCACCCGTTTCTGGCGGGGCAGCAAACGCGGCGGCACCGGCCTGGGCCTCTACATCGTCAAGGGCATCGTCGAGGCCCACAGCGGCACCATCACGGTCGGCCGCGGACCCGGCGGCGGCGCCGAATTCCGATTTATCCTGCCCGTCGGGGCCCCGGCCTACCTGGCCTGAGCAGCCCACGGGCACCTTCGCCTCCCGCGTCCCTTTAGACTCGACTTTTGGCACCTTTGCGTCCTCACGTGTCGAGCGGGGCCGCCCACCAGCCATCGGAAGTACGGGAAGAGATGTCCGCACCCAATAAGTCGTACGACCCTGTCGAGGTCGAGGCGCTGAAACCCGAAGAGATCGAGCGCATGCGCGACGAGGCGCTGGCCGCCTTCGAGGCCGCAGCCGACCTCGACGCGCTCACCCACGCCAAGACCGCGCACACCGGGCCCACCTCGCCGCTCTCGCTCGCCAACCGCGAGATCGGCGCGCTGCCCCCGCAGGCCAAGGCCGAGGCGGGCAAGCGCGTCGGCATGGCCCGCGGTGCCGTGAACAAGGCCCTGGCCGCCCGCCTGACGGTCCTGGAGGCCGAGCGCGACGAGCGCGTACTGGTCGAGGAGGCCGTCGACGTCACACTGCCGTACGACCGCACCCCGGCCGGCGCCCGCCACCCGCTGACCACCCTCATGGAGCGCGTCGCCGACGTCTTCGTGGGCATGGGCTACGAGGTCGCCGAGGGCCCCGAGGCAGAGGCGGAGTGGTTCAACTTCGACGCCCTGAACTTCGTGCCCGACCACCCGGCCCGGCAGATGCAGGACACCTTCTTCGTGCAGGGCGAGAACGGCGCGAAGACCGGCGAGTCCGGTGTCGTGCTGCGCACCCACACCTCCCCGGTGCAGGCCCGCGCGCTCCTCGAGCGCCGTGAGCCGCCCGTGTACGTCGTGTGCCCCGGCCGCGTCTACCGCACCGACGAGCTGGACGCCACGCACACCCCGGTCTTCCACCAGATCGAGCTGCTGGCCGTCGACGAGGGCCTCACCATGGCCGACCTCAAGGGCACCCTCGACCACATGGTCCAGGCGCTCTTCGGCGAGGGCATGAAGACCCGGCTGCGCCCGAACTACTTCCCCTTCACCGAGCCGTCCGCCGAGATGGACATGGTCTGCTACGTGTGCCGCGGCGAGTCCGTCGGCAACCCGGACAGGCCCTGCCGCACCTGCGGCAGCGAGGGCTGGATCGAGCTCGGCGGCTGCGGCATGGTCAACCCGAAGGTCCTTAACGCCTGCGGCGTCGACCCCCAGAAGTACAGCGGCTTCGCCTTCGGCTTCGGCATCGAGCGGATGCTGATGTTCCGGCACAACGTGGAAGACATGCGAGACATGGTCGAGGGTGACGTGCGTTTCACTCGGCCCTTCGGGATGGAGATCTGATGCGGGTCCCGCTTTCCTGGCTGCGGGAGTACGTGGACCTCCCCGCCACCGAGACCGGCCGTGACGTGCAGGCCAAGCTGGTGTCCGCGGGACTGGAGGTCGAGACGGTCGAGCAGACCGGCGCCGGCCTCAAGGGCCCGCTGGTCGTCGGCCAGGTCCTCACCATCGAGGAGCTGGAGGGCTTCAAGAAGCCCATCCGCTTCTGCACGGTCGACGTCGGCACCGCCAACGGCACCAGCGAACCGCAGGAGATCGTCTGCGGCGCCCGCAACTTCGCCGTCGGCGACAAGGTCGTCGTGGTCCTGCCCGGTGCGGTGCTCCCCGGCGACTTCGCGATCGCCGCACGCAAGACGTACGGCAAGACCTCGCACGGCATGATCTGCTCCGGCGACGAGCTGGGCATGGGCGACGACGGCACCGGCGGCATCATCGTGCTCCCGCCGGAGTACGAGCCGGGCACCGACGCCATCGAGCTCCTCGAACTCGTCGACGAGGTCCTCGACATCGCCGTGACCCCCGACCGGGGTTACGCGCTGTCCCTGCGCGGCATCGCCCGCGAGGCGGCCACCGCCTACGGCCTGCCGCTGCGCGACCCCGCGCTGCTCGACGTCCCCGCGCCGAACTCCTACGGCTACCCGGTGAAGGTCTCCGAGCCGCAGGGCTGCGACCGCTTCACCACCCGTACGGTCACCGGCCTGGACCCCGAGGCCCGCTCGCCGATCTGGCTGCGCCGCCGCCTCCAGAAGGCCGGCATGCGCCCGATCTCCCTCGCCGTCGACATCACCAACTACGTGATGCTCGAACTCGGCCAGCCGCTGCACGCCTACGACCGCACCCGCGTCCAGGGCACCATCGGCGTCCGGCGCGCGGAGCAGGGCGAACAGCTCACCACGCTGGACGGCGCCAAGCGCACCCTCGACGCCGAGGACCTCGTCATCACCGACGACCGCGGGCCGATCGGCCTCGCGGGCGTCATGGGCGGCGCCCACACCGAGATCGCCGACGCCGAGACGGACGCCGCGACCGGCGAGACCAGGGGCACCACCGAGGTCGTCATCGAGGCCGCGCACTTCGACGCCCTCACCATCGCCCGCACCTCGCGCCGCCACAAGCTGGGCTCCGAGGCGTCCCGGCGCTTCGAGCGCGGCGTCGACCCGCAGGCCGGCCCCGCCGCCGCCCAGCGGACCGTCGACCTGCTCGTCCTGCTCGCCGGCGGCACCGCGGAGGCGGGCGTCACCGAGGTCATCGCGCCCTCCGCCCCCCGCTCCATCGCCATGAAGGCCGACCACCCGGACCGCGTCGCGGGCGTCGCCTACGGCCGCGAGACCGTGGTGCGCCGCCTCCAGCAGGTCGGCTGCGACGTCTACGGGCAGGACGACCTCACGGTCACCGTGCCGTCCTGGCGCCCCGACCTGGCGTTCCCGAACGACCTGGCGGAGGAGGTCATCCGGCTGGAGGGGTACGAGAACCTGCCCTCCACGCTGCCGACCCCGCCGTCCGGCCGCGGGCTCACCGAGCGCCAGCGGCTGCACCGCCGGGCCGGCCGGGCGCTCGCCGGTGCCGGATTCGTCGAGGCGCTGAACTACCCGTTCGTCGGGGAAGCCGTCTTCGACCAGCTCCAGCTGGCCGCCGACGACGCGCGCCGCGACACGGTCAAGCTGGTCAACCCGCTCGCCGACACGGAGCCCGCGCTCCGTACGACGCTGCTGCCCGGCCTGCTGGGCACGCTGCGCCGCAACGACGGCCGCGGCAGCCACGACCTGGCGCTCTTCGAGACCGGACTGGTCTTCCGGCCCGCCGGCGCGCAGACCGCGGCGGTACGGCTGCCGGTCGACCGCCGTCCCACGGACGAGGAGATCGCCGGACTGAACGCCGCGCTGCCCGTCCAGCCCCGGCACGCCGCCGTCGTTCTCGCGGGCGCCCGCGAGCAGGCCGGCTGGTGGGGCAGGGGCCGCCCGGCCGACTGGGCCGACGCCGTCGAGGCCGCCCGCTCGCTGGCCCGCGAGGCCGGTGCCGAGCTGCTCGTCGCCGGGGCGGTCAACCAGCCCTGGCACCCGGGCCGCTGCGCCGCGCTCTCGGTCGTCGTCGACGGCGAGGAGCGGATCATCGGGTACGCCGGAGAGCTCCACCCGCGCGTCGTGAAGGCGATGCACCTCCCGGAGCGCACCTGCGCGATGGAGATCGACCTGGACGTGCTGGAGCAGGCGGGCCGGGGAGTGCTGCAGGCACCCCGCATCTCCGCCTTCCCGGTCGCCACCCAGGACGTCGCCCTGGTCGTCGACGCGGACGTCACCTCCCGGGCCGTCGAGGGGTGGCTGCGCCAGGGCGCGGGCGAACTCCTGGAGGACATCCGGCTGTTCGACGTGTTCGAGGGCGAGCAGCTCGGCGAGGGCAAGAAGTCCCTCGCCTACGCGCTGCGCTTCCGCGCCGCCGACCGCACGCTGACCGTCGAGGAGGCCACCGCCGCCCGCGACGCGGCAGTGGCGCTCGCCGCCGAGCACACCGGAGCGGTGCTGCGCGGGGCGTGAGTGCGGTGCCGCCTGCGGCACCCACGAAGAGTTGAGCAACCGCTGAGGAGCGTGTTGCCGAGGGGCACATCCGGGTCACGGGTGTGCCCCTCACTCCTTCGGATGAGATGCGCCGGGCGCCGGCCCGGACGTCGTCACCTGCTGCGGCTGCACCCTGGCGGTCGCCGCCCTGGTGCTGGGGGTGCGGCGGAGCCCGCTGCGGGAGCTGCACCGGGTGACGGAGTGCCGGTCGGCCCCGGAGCACCCGGCGGCCGAGGAGTTCGTCACCGTACTGCTGCTGGAAATCCACGAGGACGGCGAGGTGCTGGTACTCAACTGCGGGCATCCGCGGCCGCACCGGCTGCGGTGGCGGGCCGAACCGGTCGCGGGCGGGGAGCCGCTGCCGACGGGAGAGCCTGTTCGGTGCGGGGCGCGGTCGCGGCTGCCGTCCGCCCTGCCTGAGGGGGGTGTCGGGCAGACAGGACAGGGCGGACGGGGGTGGGAACGGGCCGCCGCACTTGTGGAGGGGGGAGCCGACGGCCCGGCCGCCTCTTGCGAGGCAGTTCAGTCAACCGATTCACCGGCCGGGGCGGCAGCGGGTGAAGCAGCCGGATGCGGGCATTCCGTTCACCCCCCGTGTGAACCCACCGGTACTACGCTGTCCACGACCGAGTCAGCCGGAGGCGCTTGACATGCAGCCCAATGCACTCCTCGACGCTCTGCTGGACGAGGCCGGGATCTCCCAGGCCGGTCTGGCCGCGCACGTCAACCAGGCGGGCAGAAAACGGGGGTTGGCGCTGCGCTACGACCACACGGCGGTCCGCCGGTGGCTCAAGGGGCAGCGCCCGCGCGGTCAGGCACCCGACCTGATCTGCGAGGTGCTCAGCGGCCGGCTGCACCGGCAGGTCGCCCTCGACGACATCGGACTGGGCGGAATCCAGGGCGAGTCGGTCGTGCCGAGCAGCGGTGCGGGATCCACCCTGTCCGGCTTCGTGGAGCGGGCCACCGCGCTGTGGCGCTCCGACGAACAGCAGCGTCCGCACGTCCTCGGCGCCCCCGCCGTCACCGGCACGCCCGCCGTGATCCCGGTCTGGGAGTGGGAGAACCCGCCGGAGGACAGCGACGTCTCCCGGTCCGGACAGGCCCAGGTGAACCTCGCGGACATCGAGACCCTCAAGGCCGCCAGGGCGCACTACGAGCTGATGTACCGCAAGGCCGGCGGCATCGCCACCCGCTCGCGCATCGTCGGCTTCCTCAACTCCGAGACGGCGCCCCTGCTGCGCGGTGGCTACAACGACGCGACGGGCCGTCAACTCCACCGTGCCACCGGTGGGTTGGTGGCCATCGCGGGAATCTGTGCCTACGACTCCGACGCCCAGGGGCTCGCCCAGCGCTACTTCCACCAGGCGCTGCGGCTCGCCAAGGCCAGTTGCGACCGGGGACTCGGCGCGTATGTCATCGCCCTGCTCGTGAACCAGTCGCTCTTCATGCGGGAGTACCGGCAGGCGGTCGCCTTCGCGGAGGCCGCACTGCGCACGGCGGGGCGCGAGATCACCCCGGCGCTGGCGGCCGACCTGTATGCGATGCAGGCCAAGTCGTACGCCCATCTCGGCGACGGCGGCAGCGCGCTGGCCTGCATCCGGCGGGCCGAGAAGGCCGCCGACCGCATCCGCCCAGGCCGCGAGCCGGACGAGACCGGCTACGTACAACCGGGCCTGGTCAACGTGCAGGTGGCGGAGGCGCTGCTCAGCATGGGGGACCTGCCGACCGCGCGGGAGCACGCGGCGGCGGCGGTCGACACCCGCGCACACGACCGCGGCCGGGTGCACCGGCTCGCGATCCTCACCCATGTCGAGCTGCGGCAGGGCGAGGCCGACCGGGCCGTGGCCACCGCGGTCGAGATGGCCGAGCAGGCGCGGGGCATGGAGTCCCGGCGACTGAGAGACCGGCTGCGGGCCGTGCGCGAGCATCTGGCGTCCAGTGGCTGCTCCCAGGCCGACGAGGCGGCCGAGATGATCGACGGGGCGCTGCGCATCCCCTTGTGAGGAGCCACCTGTAAGGAGTTGTGCATTCCGCTGTAAAGGTCCACCAGGCGCTGTTTCGCCAGCGTGCCCCTGCTGCGATGTTGCCATCTACGTGCAACTACGTGCAGGAAGGTGGCAGAACCGTGCAGTGGACGAACCTAAACGAACAAACTGTGTATGAGAACCCGTGGTTCCGGGTGAATCTCGCGGACGTCGAACTCCCCAACGGCCGTCATCTGGACCACTTCCTCATCCGTCTGCGCGCCGTCGCCGTGGCGACGGCCGTCAACGAGGCGAACGAGGTGCTGATGCTCTGGCGCCACCGCTTCATCACCGACAGCTGGGGCTGGGAACTGGCCGCCGGTGTGGTCGAGGACGGCGAGGACGTCGAGGAGGCCGCGGCCCGCGAGATGGAGGAGGAGACGGGGTGGCGCCCGGGACCCCTGCGCCATCTGCTCACCGTCGAGCCCTCCAACGGCCTCACCGACGCCAGGCACCACCTCTACTGGGCGGAGGGAGCCACGTACACCGGCTACCCGCAGGACGACTTCGAGTCCTCCCGCCGTGAGTGGATACCGCTCAAGCTCATCCCGGACATGATCGCCCGGGGCGAGGTCCCGGCCGCCAACATGGCGGCCGGGCTGCTGATGCTGCATCACCTGCGGCTCGGCTAGCGGTAGTTGTGCGCACGCGTACGTCCTCACGTACGCACGCCGCAGCGGCTAACGCCCGAGGGCCTGCCACACGGCGACGGCGAGCGCACCGAGCGCGGTGAGCGCCGCCACCGCGGGCAACGGCCAGCGGGAGTGCTCCAGGGCGCTGACGCGGGCGACCAGATCGGCGAGGTCCTTGTCGTTCTGGTCGTCGCGCAGGGTCTGTACGGCGAGCCGTCCCTCGATGTGGGCCAGCCCCACGTCGAGGCGGCGGCGCACGTCCGACAGTTCTTCGACGACCACGCTCTGCTCGGGGTCGGTGGTCACGATGTCCGCTCCTTCACGGGAGAGTCGACTCAGTGGGTGTGACGGTGAGTCAACTCTCTTTGCGGGAAGGACGGGAGCGTGTGTTCGGGGCATATGCGAGCACGCCCCGCACACCGCGCGCGCCCCCGCACACTCCGTGCGAATCAGGAGTGCGGGGGGCGCCGGCGACGCTCGGTCACCCGGGTGGATCAGCCGTACGGGTAGAAGCCCGAGCCCGTCTTGCGGCCGAGCCGGCCCGCGTCGACCATCCGCTGGAGCAGCGGCGGAGCGGAGTACAGCGGCTCCTTGAACTCGTCGTACATCGAGTCCGCCACCGAGGCGACGGTGTCCAGACCGATCAGGTCCGCCAGCTTCAGCGGGCCCATCGGGTGGGCGCAGCCCAGCTCCATGCCGTTGTCGATGTCCTCGCGGGAGGCGATGCCCGACTCGAACATCCGGATCGCCGAGAGCAGGTACGGGATCAGCAGGGCGTTCACCACGAAGCCCGAGCGGTCCTGGGCGCGGATGGCGTGCTTGCCGAGGATCTTCTCCACCATGGCGTGCGCCCGGCTGATGGTGCCCTCGGAGGTGGTGAGGGCGGGGATCAGCTCGACCAGCTTCTGCACCGGCGCCGGGTTGAAGAAGTGGATGCCGATGACCGCGTCCGGGCGGGACGTGGCGACGGCCAGCCTCACCAGCGGGATGGAGGAGGTGTTGGAGGCCAGGATGGCGTCGGGGCGGGTCACGACCTGGTCGAGGACCTGGAAGATCTCCGTCTTGACCTGCTCGTTCTCGACCACGGCCTCGATCACCAGGTCGCGGTCGGCGAACTCGCCGAGGTCGGTGGTGAAGCTCAGGCGCGCCAGCGTCGCGTCGCGCTCCTCCTCGGAGATCTTGCCGCGCTCGGCGGCCTTCGAGAGGGAGTTGTAGAGGCGCGTGCGGCCGATCTCCAGGGCCTCGCCGGTGGTCTCGGCAACCTTGACCTCAAGGCCGCTGCGGGCGCACACCTCCGCGATGCCGGCGCCCATCTGGCCGCAGCCCACCACTCCGACGCGTTCGATGTCGGTCACATCGTGCCTTTCGCTTCTACGGTCGAGCTCGACGTCAAGCTCTCGGTCTTCTCGCTCGCGGGACCCGCCCGGTGTCCCCGACCGGCCCCGCCACGACCCCCGACGTTACTCCGAGCTTGCGAGGTGATGGAGGGGAGGGCAGGGCATGCTGTCCCCATTCGCGGGGTCGAACCGACACGGTGAGGGGCGTTTTGTGGGACATGTCGCACGAAGAAGGCTTCTGGTGGGCGCGGCAGGAGTGCTCTCCGCCATGGCTCTGACCGGGAGTGCGGTGGCCCGCCCCGGCGGGGCAGGCAAGCGGGACTCCGCGAGGGATATGCGGGGCGTCTGGATCGCCACCGTGGCCAACCGCGACTGGCCCTCACGCAAGGGGCTCAGCGCCGCCGATCAACGCGCTGAGCTGCTGGTTCACCTGGACAACGCGGTACGGGCGGGGTTGAACGCGGTGATCCTCCAGGTGCGGCCGACCGCCGACGCGCTGTGGCCGTCCCCGCTGGAGCCGTGGGCGGAATGCCTCACCGGGGAACAGGGCCGCGACCCCGGCTGGGACCCCCTCGGCACGGCCGTGAAGGAGGCCCACGCGCGCGGTCTCGAGCTCCATGCCTGGTTCAATCCGTACCGGGTGGCGAATCACACAGACCCCGGCAGGCTCTCGCCCGCTCATCCGGCCCGTGTGCACCCGGGCTGGACCGTCCCGTACGGCGGCAAGCTCTACTACCGCCCCGGCCTGCCGGAGGTCCGTCGCTTCGTCCAGGACGCGATGCTGGACGCGGTGCGCCGGTACGACGTGGACGCCGTGCACTGGGACGACTACTTCTACCCGTACCCGGTGGCCGGTGAGACCTTCGACGACGCGGACGAGTACGCCAGATACGGGGCGGACTTCGCCGACGTGGGCGACTGGCGCCGGCACACCACGGAGCTGCTGGTGCGGGAGATGGGCCAACGGATCCGGGAGGTCAGGCCCGGGGTGCGGTTCGGGGTCAGCCCCTTCGGGGTGTGGCGCAACGAGGCCAGGGACCCGCAGGGCTCCCGGACCCGGGCCGGCGTCGGCACGTACGACGACCTGTACGCGGACACCCGGCAGTGGGTGCGCGAGGGGTGGCTCGACTACATCTGCCCCCAGCTCTACTGGCACCTCGGCTTCCCCGCGGCGGACTACGCGGAGCTGGTGCGCTGGTGGGCGGGGGAGGTGCGCGGCACCGGCGTCGACCTGTACGTGGGCGAGGCCCTCTACAAGGCGGGCGACCCGGCCCAGCCCGCAGCCTGGCAGGACCCGGCGGAACTCTCCCGGCACCTGACCCACGCGGCCGGCCGCCCCGAGGTCGGGGGCCACGTCTTCTTCGCCGCACGGGAGCTGGCGAGAGACCGGATCGGGGCGATGGAGCGGGTGGTCAGGGACCACTACGCGCGGCCGGGTCGCGGCGGGACGAGGGAGGGGCGTTGACGGACAATGACCCGATGAGCGAGCAGCCGCCACAGCCCCCCGGCCCCGGCACCCCGACCCGCCCCGGCGCCTGGGCGGAACTGGACCAGGAGGGCCGCAGGCAGCGGCTGACCGCCGTGCAGGAGCGGCACTTCGCCCGCCCGGACGTCACCCCGGACGCCCCCGCGGGCCGCACCTGCGTCCTCGACGGCCGGCACGTCACCGACCGCCCCGCCCTGTTCCTCGCCCTCGGCGAGGCGGTCAACGGCCCCGGCGGGTACTTCGGGGACAACCTCGACGCGCTCAACGACTGCCTGCGCGGCGGCTTCGGCGCCACCGTCCCCTTCACCCTCGTCTGGCAGGAGTCCCGGGCAGCCCGCACCCACCTCATGGCGTACTTCGACTCCACGCTCGACGTCCTGGCCGAAAACGGGGTGGACGTGCGCCTGGAGTGAAGGAGCCCGGGGGCATGGGCGGCTCCCGGCGGCTCAGGAGTGCGCCGGTACGCAGAGCGTCTGCGGGCTACTGGGCTACTGCCCGTCGAGCGCCGCCCGGAGCCTGCGTACCCCCTCGGTGATCTCGGCCGTGCTCGCCACCGCCGCGAAGCTCAGCCGCAGATGCGCGGCGGGCGGCTCGGCGCTGAAGTACGCGCGGCCGGGGGCGACCGCCACCCCGGCCCGCAGCGCGGCCGAGACCACCGCGTTCTCCTCGGTGCCGTCCGGCAGCCGCAGCCACAGGTGGTAGCCGCCCGACGGGAGGTGCGGCGGCGGGATGTCCGGCAGACTCCGGCGCAGCGCCGCCGCGAGGGTGTCCCTGCGCTTCCTCAACTCGGCCGACACCGTCCGCAGATGGCGGGGCCAGGCGGGCGAGCCGACCAGTTCCGTCGCCGCCTCCTGGAGGGGGCGCGGGACGAAGAAGTTCTCCACCACCTGGATGGCGCGCAGCCGCTCCAGCACCGGGCCGCGCGCGACCAGCGCGCTGACGCGGAAACTGGGCGAGGTCGCCTTGGTGAGCGAGCAGACGTGCACCACGACCCCGTCGTGGTCGTCGGCGGCCAGCGGCCGCGGCAGCGGTCCCGCGTCGTCGTGCACCAGCCGCCGCACGAAGTCGTCCTCGACGACGAACGCCCCCGCCGCCCGCGCGATCCGCAGCACCTCGGGCCGCCGCTCGGCGGACAGCACCGCTCCCGTCGGGTTCTGGAACAGCGGCTGGCAGACGAATACCCGCGCCCCGGTCGCCCGGAACGCCGCCTCCAGCAGCTCGGGCCGCACCCCGTCCGTGTCCACCGGCACCGGCACGGGCCGCAGTCCGGCAGCCCGCGCGATGGCCAGCATGCCCGGGTACGTCGGCGACTCGACCAGCACCGGCGCACCGGGCGGGGCGAGCGCACGCAGCGTCGTGGTGAGGGCGCTCTGCCCGCCCGAGGCGATGAGCACATCGGCGGCGGTGATCGCCCCGCCGATGCCCCGGGCGAACCATTCACGCAGCTCGGGAATGCCGTCGGTGGGCGGTCTGCCCCAGGCGCCAGGCCGGCGCCCGGCCCGGGCGAGGGCGGCCGCCATGGCCTGCTCGGGCTGGAGCGAGGCGTGCAGATAGCCGGCGTTGAACTCGATCACCCCGGCGGCGGGTGCGGCCAGGGTGACCAGCACACCGGACGCGTCCACCGACCGCGGCACCAGGTCCGAGCCCCCGTCCGCGCTGAGTGACACCTCCTGCCAGGAGGTGTCGCCGGGCGCCCCGGACTCGGCAGGCACCTCCGCCCGGAAGGCGCCCGCCCCGGGCCGGGTGACGAGAAGACCTTCCGCGGCGAGCCTGGACAGTGCCCGCGACACGGTGACCGGACTGACCCGGTACTGCTCGACCAGGGCCCGGCTCGACGGCAGCTTTCCACCTGTTGGGTAGCGGTGGAGTTCCCCCCGGAGGACTTCTGCCAGTTCAGTAACGCTGCTACGCTCGTGCATGACAGCACAGAATAGCGCTACTCCCGCTCAGGCGATAGCAGTTGGTGCCGCGGTGCACCTCCCGGAAGACGGCTCCCGGGCCCGTCACGGCACCGTGTTCGCCGCACTCGGCATCCTCGCCTTCTCGCTCACCTTCCCCGCCACCGTCTGGGGCCTGGACGGATTCGGGCCGTGGACGCTCGTCGCGGTGCGCAGCGTGCTCGCCGCACTCGTCGCCGGGAGCGTGCTGCTCGCCCTGCGGGTCCCGGTGCCCGACCGCAGGCACTGGGGTGCGCTGGCCGTCGTCGGCATCGGTACCGTCCTCGGCTTCCCGATGCTGACCACCCTCGCCCTGGAGACCTCCACGACCTCGCACGCCGCCGTCGTGGTGGGGCTGCTGCCGCTGACCACCGCCGTCCTCTCGGCCGCTCGCACCGGACACCGGCCCTCACCGGCCTTCTGGGCGGCGGCACTCGCCGGCGCGGCCGTCGTCATCGGCTTTACGGTGCAGCAGAGCGGCGGCGCCCTGTCGACGAGCGACCTCTACCTCTTCGCGGCGCTGCTGGTGTGCGCGGCCGGATACACCGAGGGCGGCCGGCTGGCGAAGGTGATGCCCGGCTGGCAGGTCATCGGCTGGGCCCTGATCATGTGCCTGCCGGTGGCGGTGCCCGCCGCGGCCCTCGCCCTCACGGCGGAGCCGCTGCGCTGGACAATGCACGGCGTCGTCGGACTGGTGTGGGTGGCGGTCGGGTCGCAGTTCCTCGGCCTGGTGGTGTGGTACCGGGGGATGGCGGACATCGGCGTGTCCAGGGCGAGCCAACTCCAGCTCGCCCAGCCCCTGTTGACGCTGGTGTGGTCCGTGGCTCTGCTGGGGGAGGTGCTGCCGGTGGCCGCTCCCGTCGCCGCGGTGGCGGTGCTGGTGTGCATCGCGGTCACCCAGCGGGTGCGGAGCTGAGGCGGGCCGGGGGAGCGGCACCGCCGGACGTCTCGCCGCCGCACGTCTCGCCGCCTTGGCTTCGGCAGCCGAGAGTGATCAATTGCCTGGAGGCCGCTGCCGCGGGCGGATACCGTGGCCGGACACCCACGGACGAAAGACCGCTCCCACATGCCCGAACTGCCCGACGCCCCGCGCCCGCCGCTCCTCACCACCGACCGGCTGGACCTCCTGCCGCTGGCCGTCGAGCACGCGCCGGAAATGGCCGGTGTCCTCGCCGATCCCGTGCTGCACACCTTCACCGGTGGCGCGCCGCTGGACACCGCCGCCCTGCGCGCGCGGTACGAACGGCTGCGGCGCGGGGCTCCCGAGCCCGGCACCAGTTGGCTGAACTGGGTCGTCGGGCTGCGCGGCGAGCAGTGCCTGACGGGCACGGTGCAGGCCACGGTCACCGGCGAAGTCGCCGAACTGGCCTGGGTGGTGGGCGCCGCCTGGCAGGGCAGGGGCATCGCGACCGAGGCCGCCGAGGCGCTGGCGGACTGGCTGGCCGGGCAGCCGGGCATCCGCGAACTGCGCGCCCACATCCACCCCGCCCACCGGGCGTCCCAGGCGGTCGCCAGGTCCGCCGGACTCCGGCCGACGGACCACCACGCGGACGGCGAGGTGCGCTGGACGCGGGCCGTGGCGGACCGGGGAGCCGACGGGGCGGGGGAGTGCGTGCCGGGTGGCGCGGTCGGTACCGGGACGGAGCCGGTGGGAGACGCGTACGACGGCGCGGGGCCGACGGGCGATGCCCGTGGCAGTGCGGGACCGACGGCCGATACCCGCGACGGCCGGGTGCGCGGGCTGCGGCCCGCCCCTGACATCACGGCCTACCTCGGTGTCCCGTACGCCGCCCCGCCCTTCGGTCCGCACCGGTTCCGTGCTCCGCAGCCGCCCGAGCCCTGGTCGGAAGTCCGTGACTGCACCGCCTTCGGGCCCATCTCCCCGCAGTCGGCCCAGCTGCCCGGCGCACCGTCCTGGGAGCCCGGCGACGAAGACATCCTCACGCTCAACATCTGGGCACCGGAGCGGAGTCCGGTCGCGGACGGCACCGCGCTCCCGGTGCTCGTGTGGATCCACGGTGGTGCGTACACCTTCGGCTCGTCCGCCCAGCCCGAGTTCGACAGCACGGTGCCGGCCCGGGCGGGGCTGGTGGTGGTGACCGTCAACTACCGCGTCGGCTTCGAGGGGTTCGGGCACCTCCCCGACGGCGGGCCCGGTACCCCTTACCCCCACAACCGCGGACTGCTCGACCAGGCCGCCGCACTGCGCTGGGTGCATAGGAACATCGCGGCCTTCGGCGGCGACCCGCACCGCGTCACCGTCGCCGGACAGTCGGCCGGTGCCACCTCCGCCGTCCTCCTGATGCTGCGGGACGAGGCGCGCGGTCTGTTCCGCCGGGTGATCGCGCACAGTGCGGCCGGCCCCTGTTTCTCCTCTGCCACTGCCGCCGAGCACACCCGGCGGATCGCCGCAGCGACCGGAGTCCCCGCCACCGCCGAGGGGCTGCTCACCGCCTCCCCGCAGTCGCTCGTCGCCGCTTCCGACCAGGTCTCCGACGCCCTGCGTGACGACCCCGGCAGCGGCTCCGGCTACCACGATCAGGTCCTCTACGGGCCGGTCGCCGACGGTACGGACCTGCCGGCGGACCCCCTGGCCGCGCAGGCCACCGCCCCCGTCACCGGGATCGACCTGCTGGTCTGCCACACCACCGAGGAACAGTGGCTGATGGACGCGGTCGGCCAGAACCCGAAGGTGACCTCGGAAGCCCAACTGGAGTCCTTCCGCGCCGCCTTCGCCCTCCCCGAGGTCCTCGTCGACGGATACCGGAGGCGGATGCCGGGCGCCGCCGTCCACGACCGCTACCTCGCTCTGCTCGGCGATCTGTTCTTCGCCGAGTACAGCAGCCGCGTCGCCGACGCCCATGTCCGCGCCGGGGGCCGCACCTTCCTCTCCCGCTTCGCACGCCGCCGCACCGACGCGGAGGGGAACGTCCAGGTGCGCGCCTGGCACTGCGCCGACGTCCCCTTCGCCTTCGGCAACCACCACGACCCCCACCTCGCCTTCCTGATCGGTGGCCCGCCCGCACCCGAGGACGACGCTCTGTCCGCCGGCATGGTGCGCGCCTGGGCAGACTTCGCGGCCACCGGAGACCCGGGCTGGCAGCCGTACGACCCGGACGACGACGCGGCGACGGTACGGATCTGGGGCGCGCCCACGGCGGAAGGGCCGCCGCGCGCACTGTGGCGTGCGAGGGACTACTACCCGGCATAGCGACGGGGCCCATGGGGTGAGCGGGGCAGGTGTCTATGGTTGTTGCTCATGTGGCAAGGACAGCAGCCATCGGGGGCCGGACAGTACCCGCAGCACCAGCCGAACAATCCGTACCAGCACCCGACCCACCCCGGCACGGCGAACCAGCCGACCCACCCCGGCACGGCGAACCAGCCGACCCAGCAAGGCCAGTTCGCTCCTCTCGCTCCACCGCCCGCCGGCAACGGCAACGGCAGGGGGAACGGTGGTGGCGGCGGGCGGCGCACCACCACGGTGGTCGTGACTGCCGCCGCCGCCGTCGCGGTCGCCTGCGCCGCCACCGTGTTCCTGCTCCGCGGGGGCGACAAGAACGACGAGAAGCGGGACGAGGCGAAGAAGGACGGCGGAGCGGTGTCCACACCGGCGGCCACCGGCCCGCAGACTCCGGCGCCCGACGCCGGGGCCGGCACCGTACGGGGGAAGCCCGGCGACCCGAAGCCCCTCGTCGCGGGCTGGAAGACCGTGGTGAACCCCAAGCTGGGTGTCGCCTTCGACGTACCGCCGCAGTGGGACCGCCAGACGACGGACTGGGTCAGCTACGTCGCCGACGAGCGGGACCCCGAGGAGAAGCCCCTCGTGGCCTTCGCCGCGCCGGGGGTCCTCAAGGAGAAGTGGTGCGTGCCCGCCGACGCCCCGGCGGACGGCAGCGGAGGTGCCACCGCGCTCGCCATGGCGGGCTCGCGCGGCGAGCGCACCGCGACGAGCAGCGACGAGGCCGCCCGCGACAACGCGAGCCAGTGGCTCTACGGCGCGTACACCCAGCCCGACCGCGGCAGGGCGAAGGCAGGTCAGGCCCAGCCGTTCACCACCAGTACGGGCCTCAAGGGCAGCCTGGCGACGGCCAGTTCGGCGGGCGTCCCGAAGAAGGAGAAGTGCGCGGGTGACGGCAAGGTCACCGCCTTCGTCTTCCCCCGCGCCGACGGCGCCCTGGCCTCGTGGACCTTCGTCGGCGCAAAGGGGGTGCCCGACGAGGTGCCGGACGCTACGGTACGCAAGATCGCCGGCACGGTGCGGCTGGTCGGCACGGCTCCGTAAGCCGCCCGCTCTCCCGAGGAGCGCGGGCGAGCGGCGCGCACGGGGGCGGGTCCCGCATTGCCACCGCCACCGCCACGTCCGCCTCCTGCGGACGCCCCGCCGTGCGATACCCACGACGACGAGAGCGAGCCAGCGGTGCCGGAGCCGATACGTGAGAGGGACGGGCAGGCCCCGTCCGGACCGGACGGGGCCGACGTCCTGGCGGCCCGCTTCGAGGAGCACCGCGACCGGCTGCGCGCCGTCGCCTACCGGATGCTGGGCTCCACCAGCGAGGCCGAGGACGTGGTGCAGGAGGCGTGGCTGCGGCTCGGCCGCCAGGAACCCGGATCCATCGACCACCTCCCCGGCTGGCTGACCACCGTCGTGGGCCGGATCTGCCTCGACCAGCTGCGCTCGCGCACCTCGCGCCGCGAGGACCCCCTGGACCCCCTCTCGGACACCCATGTCCCGGACCCGGTCGTACGCCGGGACGACGAGGCGGACCCCGAGCGGCAGGCGCTGCTCGCGGACTCGGTGGGGCTCGCGCTCCTGGTCGTGCTCGACACGCTCGGCCCGGCCGAACGGCTCGCCTTCGTCCTCCACGACATGTTCGCGGTCACCTTCGATGAGATCGCGCCGCTGGTGGACCGCACCCCCGCGACCACCCGGCAGCTGGCCGCCCGGGCCCGCCGCAGGGTCAGGGGCGCGGCCCCGGCACCCGACAGGGACGCGGCGAGGCAGCGGAAGGTGGTCGAGGCGTTCCTGGCCGCGTCCCGGGGCGGCGACTTCGACGGACTGCTGGCCCTGCTGGACCCCCGGTGCGTGCTGCGGGCGGACGCGGGGAAGGCCGTCGCAGGGGCATCGAGGGTGGTCAGGGGCGCCCGGGAGGTCGTGGCGAACGCGCTCATGTTCTCGCGCTACGCACAGTTCGCCCGCCCGGCCCTGGTGAACGGGGCGACCGGCCTGGTCACCGTCCTGGCCGGACGTGCGGCCTCGGTGATGGACTTCACGGTGGTGGACGGAGCCGTCGTGGAGATCAACATCCTGGCGGACCAGCAGCGGCTGGCGGGGCTGGACGTGGCGTTCCTCGCGGAGTGAGGGCGGGCGGCCGCACCGGTGGTGCCGTGGGGCCCGCGGCAAGGGCGGCCGGAGCAGTGGTGCCGGAGGGCCCGGGGCGCGATTCCTTCCGCCCCCACGTCACCCCGGCCCCGCCCACGAGATATCTTGACGTCAAGCAATGTTGCAGACGTGGAGCGGAGTACCCGGTGACTGACTCGACCATCATCTATACGCACACCGACGAGGCCCCGGCCCTCGCGACGTATTCGTTCCTGCCCGTCGTCGAGGCCTACGCCTCCACGGCCGGTGTCACGGTCGAAAGCCGCGACATCTCGCTGGCAGGCCGCATCATCGCGAGCTTCCCCGAGCGCCTCCAGGAGGAGCAGCGTATCGATGACGCGCTCGCCGAGCTCGGCGAGCTGGCCAAGACGCCCGGCGCCAACATCATCAAGCTGCCCAACATCTCGGCCTCGATCCCGCAGCTGAAGGCCGCGATCGCAGAGCTCCAGGGACAGGGCTACGCCCTCCCCGACTACCCGGACGACCCGCAGACCGACGAGGACAAGGACGTCCGCGCCCGCTACGACAAGGTCAAGGGCAGCGCCGTCAACCCGGTCCTGCGCGAGGGCAACTCCGACCGCCGCGCCCCCGCGTCGGTCAAGAACTACGCCAAGGCCCACCCGCACCGCATGGGCAAGTGGACCCCGGACTCCAGGACGAACGTCGCCACCATGGGCGCCGACGACTTCCGCTCCACCGAGAAGTCCGTCACGATCGCCGAGGCGGGCGACCTCCGCATCGAGCTGGCCGGCGACGACGGCACCACCACCGTGCTGCGCGAGTCGGTCCCGGTCCTCGCCGGCGAGGTCGTCGACGCCTCCGTGATGCGCGTCGCCGCCCTGCGCGAGTTCTTCACCGCGCAGCTCGCCCGCGCCAAGTCCGAGGGCGTGCTCTTCTCCGTGCACCTCAAGGCCACGATGATGAAGGTCTCCGACCCGATCATCTTCGGCCACGTGGTCCGCGCGTTCTTCCCGAAGACCTTCGCCAAGTACGGCGAGGTGCTCATCGGTGCCGGCCTGACCCCGAACGACGGTCTCGGCGGCATCTACAAGGGCCTGGAGTCCCTCCCGCACTTCGGTGAGGAGATCAAGGCCTCCTTCGACGCCGAGCTCGCCGAGGGCCCGGCCCTCGCGATGGTCGACTCCGACAAGGGCATCTCCAACCTGCACGTGCCGTCCGACGTCATCGTCGACGCCTCGATGCCGGCCATGATCCGCACGTCCGGCCACATGTGGGGCCCGGACGGCAACGAGGCCGACACCCTCGCCGTCATCCCGGACTCCTCGTACGCCGGCATCTACCAGGTCGTCATCGACGACTGCCGCGCCCACGGCGCCTTCGACCCGTCGACCATGGGTTCCGTACCCAACGTCGGTCTGATGGCCCAGAAGGCCGAGGAGTACGGCAGCCACGACAAGACCTTCGAGATCCAGGCCACCGGCACCGTCCGCGTCGTCGACGCCTCCGGCACCGCGCTCATCGAGCAGGCCGTCGGAGCGGGCGACATCTTCCGGATGTGCCAGACCAAGGACCTGCCCATCCAGGACTGGGTCAAGCTGGCCGTCACCCGCGCCCGCGCCACCGGCGTCCCGGCCGTGTTCTGGCTGGACGAGGAGCGCGCCCACGACGCGCAGCTCATCACCAAGGTGAAGAAGTACCTGGGCGACCACGACACCGACGGTCTCACCCTCGAGATCATGTCGCCGGTCAAGGCCATCGCCTACTCCCTGGAGCGCATCCGCCGCGGCGAGGACACCATCTCGGTGACCGGCAACGTGCTGCGCGACTACCTCACCGACCTGTTCCCGATCCTGGAGCTGGGCACCAGCGCCAAGATGCTCTCCGTGGTCCCGCTGATGAACGGCGGCGGCCTCTTCGAGACCGGTGCCGGCGGCTCCGCCCCCAAGCACGTCCAGCAGCTCGTCAAGGAGAACTACCTCCGCTGGGACTCCCTGGGTGAGTTCCTGGCGCTGGCCGTCTCCTTCGAGCACCTCGCCACCACCACGGACAACGCGCGCGCCCAGGTCCTCGCCGACACCCTGGACCGCGCGACGGGCACCTTCCTCAACGAGGACAAGTCCCCGAGCCGCAAGCTGGGCGGCATCGACAACCGCGGCAGCCACTTCTACCTCGCCCTGTACTGGGCCCAGGAGCTGGCCAAGCAGACCGACGACGCGGCGCTCGCCGAGGCGTTCGGCCAGCTGGCCGCGACGCTGGCCGAGCAGGAGGAGACCATCGTCTCCGAGCTGATCGCCGTGCAGGGCTCGCCGGTCGAGATCGGCGGCTACTACCAGCCGGACGCGAAGAAGGCCTCGGCCGTCATGCGCCCGTCGAAGACGCTGAACCAGGCGCTGGCCACCCTCGCCTGATCTGCCTGACTCGGCGTGCTTTCTGACGCTGCGCTCTTCCTGACGCTGCGTCAACGGGACTGCCCCGGCCGGTACTTCACC
>NZ_JBHXRV010000036.1:50173-89850 GCF_042716745.1 Streptomyces sp. NPDC058663 | reverse complement strand
CGCCCCAGGTGAGGGGTGCGGGGGCGGGCCCGTGGTGCGGCACCGTGCGGGGAGGCGCGGAGGTGCCGCGCCGGGTGAGGTCAGGCGGGCAGGACCCCGGTACGCGCGACCTCGGAGTACCAGCGGGCACTGGTCTTGGGGATGCGGGTGCCGGTCGGATAGTCGACGTAGACGGCACCGAAACGCTTGCTGTACCCGTGTGCCCACTCGAAGTTGTCCAGCAGCGACCAGAGGAAGTACCCCCGCACGTCCGCGCCGTCCGCGATGGCCTGGTGGACGGCGGCGAGGTGGCCGTGCAGGTAGGCGATGCGGGCAGGGTCATTGACGTTGCCCGAGGGGTCGGCGTAATCGTCGAACGCGGCGCCGTTCTCGGTGATGACCAGCGGCGTGCCGGGGAAGTCGGCGGCCAGTCGGCGCAGGAGGTCGTACAGACCGCTGGGGTCCACGGCCCAGCCCATCGCGGTGGTTTCGCCCGGGGGCTGGTGGAAGGCGACCTGACGGGCGGCCGGCCACGGGCTGTGGGGGCTCCTGCCGTGTCCGTCCGAGGTGTGGCCGCCGCTGCCGTCCGCCCGGGAGACGAGAGTGGGGGTGTAGTAGTTGACGCCGAGGAAGTCCAGTGGCTGGTGGATCTGCTTGAGGTCGGCGTCGTGGACGAAGGACCAGTCGGTCAGCGCCGCGGTGTCCCTGAGCAGGTCCTCGGGGTAGGCGCCTTGCAGCATCGGTCCCGTGAAGACCCGGTTGGCCAGTGCGTCGATGCGGCGCACCGCGTCGGCGTCGGCGTCGCTGCCGGTCAGCGGGCGGACGTGGTGGATGTTCAGCGTGACCGAGCACCGGGCGTGCTCCGGGGTCCGGTCCCGCACCGCCTGGACGGCGAGACCGTGGGCCAAGTTGAGGTGATGGGCGGCGCGCAGGGCGGCGACCGGATCGGTGCGCCCCGGGGCGTGCACGCCGGAGCCGTAGCCGAGGAAGGCGCTGCACCAGGGCTCGTTGAGAGTGGTCCAGGTACTGACCCGGTCCCCCAGGGCGTCGGCGGCCAGGGCGGCGTACTCGGCGAACCGGTCGGCGGTGGCGCGCTCGGGCCAGCCGCCGGCGTCCTCCAACTCCTGTGGCAGGTCCCAGTGGTAGAGGGTGGCGACCGGCTGGATGCCCTTGTCCAGCAGTTCGTCGACGAGACGCCGGTAGAAGTCGAGTCCCTTCTGCACGGCGGGACCGCGGCCGGTGGGCTGGATCCGCGGCCAGGCGAGGGAGAAGCGGTAGGCGCCGATGCCGAGGTCGGCCATCAGGGCGACGTCCTCGCGCCAGCGGTGGTAGTGGTCGGTGGCCGTGTCACCGGTGTCGCCATTGCGGACACGGCCGGGGGTACGGGCGTAGGTGTCCCAGATGGACGGCGTGCGGCCGTCCTCCGCCGCAGCACCCTCGATCTGGTAGGACGCGGTCGCGGAGCCCCACAGGAAGTCCGCGGGGAAGGTACGGGAGGACTCCGGGGTGGAATCGGTGTGCTGGTGTGCTGCGGTGACCACGTGTTTCCATTCCTGGTGAAGTGTTCGAAGTGAGGTGAGGGGACGCTTGGTGCGGGGCCGAGCGGTCGTCGCGGCGGGTCAGCCCTTGACGGCGCCCGCCATGATGCCGCTGACGATCTGACGCCCGAAGACGAGGAACATCGCCAGGAGCGGCAGCGTGCCGAGCAGCGCGCCCGCCATGATCAGGGACTGGTCACGGATGTATCCGGCGCTGAGCTGGGTGAGGGCGACCGGGACGGTCGGATTGGTCATGTCGAGCACCACGAAGGGCCAGAAGAAGTCGTTCCAGGCGTGCACGAACGTGATCATGAACAGAACCGCCATCGGGGGCCGTGCCACGGGCAGCACGATGCTCCAGAAGATGCGCAGGGAGTGCGCACCGTCCACGCGGGCGGCCTCGACCAGTTCGTCCGGCAGGGCTTCCGCCAGGTACTGCCGCATGAAGAAGACACCGACCGCACTCACCAGCGTGGGGAAGATGACGGCGGGCAGTTCCTGCGACCAGCCCAGCTCGGACATCATCATGAACAGCGGGACGACTCCGAGTTGGGGCGGCACCATCATGGTGCCGATCACCAGCATGAGCAGTACGTTGCGGCCCTTGAAACGCAGCTTGGCGAAGGCGAAACCGGCCAGCGTCGCGAACAGCACCGTGGACAGCGCGATGACACCTGCAACGATCAGGCTGTTGAGCATGGCCTTGCCCATCGCCGCCTCGTTCCAGGCGCGGGCGAGGTTACTGAGGAGGTTGGGGCCGGGCAGCAGTGGTGGCGGTGTCTGGCTGACCCGGGTGTTGTCGGTCGAGGCCGCCACCATCGTCCAGTACAGGGGGAAGATCGACACGATGGCCGTGATCCCGAGCAGGATGTAGGCGAGCGGACCCGCGTGGTGCTGACGGCCGGCGCGCGGGCGGAGCATTCGGCGGCCGGCGCGGGGGGCGGGCTTCTTCGGGGCGGTCCGGGGCGGGATGTCCGTCCGGACCGGGAGGCTGTCTGTGGTCATGGGGGCTCCTGGTCAGGACGTACGGGAGCGCAGGCGCTTGATGAGCCGGTGCGCCAGGAAGACGAGGACGAGCAGCAGGAACATCGCCCAGGCGACGGTCGCCGAGCGGCCCATCTGGTAGTTCTTCCAGCCCTCCTCGTACAGCAGCAGGCCCAGCGTCTGGTACTGGTTGTCCGCGCCGCCCGTCACCCCGTTGGGGCCCTGACCGAAGATCAGCGGTTCGCCGAACAGCTGGGTGGCGCCGATGGTGGACAGCACGATGGTGAAGACGATCGTGGAGCGGATGCCGGGCACGGTGACGTGGGTGAACTGTTTCCAGCGGGAGGCACCGTCGATGGCGGCGGCCTCGTAGCGTTCGGCGGGAATGGCCTGCATGGCGGCCAGGTAGAGCAGCGCGTTGTACCCCGTCCACCGCCAGATGACGATGGCGGAGATCGCGGCCTGGGCGGGCCACTTGTCGGCCTCCCAGTTCACCGGGTCCAGGCCGACCAGCCCGAGCGCCCAGTTGATCATCCCGAAGTCGCGTTCGAAGAGCATGGTGAACACGAGGGCGGCGGCACCGACCGAGGTGGCGTACGGGACGAGCGAGGCGATGCGGAAGAAGAGTGAGCCACGCATCTTGTAGTGGAGCAGATGGGCCAGACCGAGCGCCAACAGCAGCTGCGGCACCGTGGAGAGGACACCGATGGTGACGGTGTTGGCCGCGGCGTTCCAGAACCGGGAGTCGTTCCAGAGGGCGATGTAGTTGTCGAACCCCACCCACTGCATGAGGTCGAGAGTGGCCAGCTCCACCCGGTGCAGTGAGATCCAGGAGGTGTAGACGAGGGGGTAGAAGCTGAACGCGGCGAAGACGACGAAGAACGGGGCGACGAACGCGTACGGTGCGCCCTTCACGTCCAGCCGGTGCAGCAGCGGCACGCGCCGCGGGCCCGCGTCCTCGCCGTCCGGCGCGCGGGACGGTCCTCGACGTCCCCGGCCGGTCTGGGTCTTGCTGGTGGAGGTGGCCACCGGAGTTCCTTCCTGAATGCAGGGATGTGATGCGTTTCCCCGGGCCCGCCGGCATCGTGCGGGCGGGCCCGGACGGCCCGGTGTACGACGGTCAGCCGACTGCCTTCTCGATGCGCTGTGCAGTGGTCTGCCAGGCCTCGTCCCGCGCGGTCCCCTGCTCGACCAGGACCAGGCCCTGGGAGAAGGTGTCCTTGATCGTGCCGTCCTTTCGGCCGAGGACCTGCTTGGCCGGAATCTCCCGGGCTGCCGCGCCGAAGATCTGGCCGATCGGGGCGTTGTTGAAGTACTCCGAAGTGACGTTCCGGACCTCGGGCGCCTCCAGCGCCTTCTGCGAGGACGGCACACTGCCCTGCTTCTTGAAGATGTGCGCCTGCTGTTCGGGGGCGGTCAGCCAGGCGACGAGTTTCTTGGCCTCCTCCTGCACCGGACTCTGCTTCACCACGCCGAGGAAGGAGCCGCCCCAGTTGGCGCCCTTGGGGGCCTTGGCGACGTCCCACTTGCCCTTGTTGGCAGGGCCGGCCTTCTCGCCGATGTGGCCGAGCATCCAGGCCGGGCAGACCGCCGTGGCGAACGTCCCGTTGGCGAGGCCGGGGTCCCATCCGGGCTGGAACTGGCGGAGCTTTGCGGACAGGCCGCCATCGGCAGCGTCGGCGGCGAGGCTCCAGGCCTCCTTGACGGCGGGGTTCTTGTCGAAGATCAGCTCGCCCCTGGTGTTGTAGTACTGCTCGGAGTGGCCGTAGACCATGGCGTTGAACAGACCGCTGGCCGCGTCCATGTAGGCCACGTCGCCGCCCTTGAAGCCCTTCTTGAAACCGCGGCCGACCTCCACGTACTTCTTCCAGTCGCCCTGCCACAGCTTTGCGACGGCCTCGCGGTCGGTGGGCAGACCTGCCTTGCCGAAGTAGTCCTTGCGGTAGCAGATGGCCATCGGACCGATGTCGGTACCGAGACCGAGCACCTTGCCGTCGGCGGTAGTGATCTGGGACTGCTTCCAGGGCAGGAAGTGGTCGGTGCCGCTCACTCCGGCGAAGTCCACGAACTTGTCCGCCTGGGTGTCGACGACCTCCTTCGCGCGGCCGATCTCGATGCCCTGGATGTCCTTCAGGCCCTTGCCCCCGGCCAGCCGCGTCTGCAGGGCGGTGTAGTAGGTCTGCTCGTCACCGGCTATCTCGGCCTTGATGTCGACGTGGGGGTTCTCCTTCTCGTACTGCTCCAGGAGGCCCGTCTCCTGGAACCCCATGACCCCGTACATGCCCATGGTGATGGTGACCCTGCCGTCCTTCGTGCCACCGCCCGTCGCCGAGTCGGCGCCGCCTCCGCAGCCGACGACGAGCGCGAGCGCACCAGCGGTCGCGGTGGCCGCGGCCAGCCTCCTGCGCGATGTCCTGTGAGCAGTGCTCATGACTTCCTCCTTGCGACGGCGCTAACGCACCAGTGGCGGTTCAGGGGTGGGGCGAAGGCGGGCAAAAACACAGTGGGAACGTGCCCAAATATGATTGGGAACGTACCCACCGGCGGATCGAAGACTCGTAGGGTCGAGCGCTCATGTCAATGGCTTGTAAACAATTCGTTGCCGAAGCGGCCCAACTCGTGTTCGTTTCATGACGCTGGGCGGGTGCTGCCGCGGCCTGGATGTCTGCCACAATTACGGCTGGTCGCGTCCCCCGCGGCGATGCCGCAGCCGTCCGGAGGAGCACATGGCAGGCAACCGTCAGCCCACGATCAAAACCGTCGCTGCTCGTGCCGGGGTGGGGCGGACCACGGTGTCCCGCGTGGTCAACGGCTCGGACCTGGTCAGCGCGGACGCCCGCGCGCGGGTCCTCGCGGCGATCAAGGAGCTGAACTACGTTCCCAACTCCGTTGCCCGGGGTCTGGTGACCAGCCGCACCGACTCGGTAGCGCTGGTGATCCCGGAGTCCGAGAGCCGGCTCGGCTCGGAGCCGTACTTCGCCGCCCTGATCCGCGGGGTGAGCGCCGCACTCGCCGATACCAGGACACAGCTGCAACTCACGCTGGTCCGCGACCAGTCCGAGCGGGACCAGATGATCGCTTCGGTGACCACCCGCCGGGTCGACGGCGTGCTGCTGGTCTCGGTCCACGCGGACGATCCACTGCCCGGCATGCTGGAGGAGATGGGCCTGCCCACCGTGCTGGCCGGCCGCCGCAACGAGCGGGAGAACCTGAGTTACGTCGACTCCGACAACGCAGGCGGCGCCGCCGCGGCCGTCCGGCACCTGCTGGACCGAGGCCACCGCCGCATCGCCACCATCACCGGGCCGCTCGACATGGACGTCAGCCGTGCCCGGCTGGCGGGCTGGCGCGACGCCCACGGCGGGGCGGGAGTGCCCGCCGACGAATCCCTGGTGGCGGGCGGTGACTTCACCGAGGAGGGCGGGCGTCGAGCGATGCGTTCGCTTCTTGAACGCGCCCCGGAACTGGACGCCGTCTTCGCCGCGTCGGACCTCATGGCGGCAGGCGCTCTGGCCGAGCTACGACGTCAGGGTCGGCAGGTGCCGGGTGACGTCGCCATCGTCGGATTCGAGGACTCGGTTCTCGCCCGCCACACCCACCCGCCGCTGACCACGGTGCGTCAGCCGGTCGAGGAACTGGGCCGCACGATGGCCCGGATCCTGACCGACATCACCCGGCACGGAGCGGAACGCCGGCAGGTGACGTTGCCGACCAGCCTGGTGGTGCGCGAGTCGTCCTGATGGCCGTTCCGCGCCGGTCGCGGGGTGGGCAGTTGTCGCCACGGCGCCGAACATCCCGCACGGATCAGCAACCCCCAGTCGGCCCTGACGACGGTGGAGACCGTCACGCCGCCCGCGGTCGCCGTCCTGGTCAAGGGGCCGGCCGCTCCCCGTCGGCAGCGGCCGGCCCGGCGTTCCTACTGGGCGTAGAACGTCGCGTCCGCCCTGGCGGTCGTCGTCACCGCGAGCTGCGTCACGAGCAGGTTGCCGTAGTGGCGGAGGTAACGGCCGGGGAAGTTGTACGACTCGAAGGAGACCCCGGCGACCGTGTCCGACAGACCCGGACGGCGGTGAAAACTGGCGTCGTTCCTGAAGGTGGTGCTGCCGTCGTTCTTCTCGACCCACACCTCATGGTTCTTGTGGCGGAGGTAGTAGCCGGGGAAGTTGGCCGATTCGAGGGAGACGGTGCCGCTGCCGGCCATGCCCGTGACCACGCGGAACTGGGAGTCGGCGAGGTTCGAGACGTCTGCTGCCAGTGTGGCGCGGAATTCCCAGTGCCGGATGTACCGGTCGGGGAAGTTGAAGGAGGAGAAGCGGACGGGAGTGGCTCCGTCGGCGACCGGGATGCCGAAGTTCGGGGTGCCGTCGGCGTTCCAGTAGAGCTTCTGGTAGCGGGTACGGCGGTTGGGGTCGTTGAGCGGGTCGCCGATGATGTCCTTGTAGTTGCGGTCGTGGTAGACGAGTACGTCCGACTTCCCGTCCTCGGACGTGGTGAAGGTGTTGTGCCCCGGGCCGTACTGGCCGGTCGCGGTGTTGCTGGTGAAGACCGGGTTCGGGTTCTTCGTCCAGGACGCCGGGTTCATCAGGTCGGCGCCGGCGGTCGCGGTCAGCAGGCCGAGGCAGTAGTTGCTGTCGGTGGCGCTGGCGGAGAAGCTCATGAAGACCTTGCCGCCCCGCTGGATGACCGCCGGGCCCTCGTTGACCCGGTGCCCGACGGTCTCCCAGGCATGGGTGGGCGTCGAGATCCGGACCGGGGCGCCGCTGACGGTCCACGGGTTGGACATCTTGGCGAGGTAGAGGTTCGTGCCGCTGCCGACCGCCGGGTCGTTCTGCGCCCACGAGAGGTAGCGCGTCGAGCCGACGACGAAGGTGGTCGCGTCGAGGGAGAAGGTGTCGAGCGGCAGGGCGATGCGGCCCTTCTCGGTCCAGGTGCCCGTCAGTGGGTTGGCCGCACCGCTCTCCAGGACGTACGGCCGGATCTTCCAGATGTCGCTGGTGGACCCGGCGGCGAAGTAGACGTACCACTTGCCGTCGATGAAGTGGATCTCCGGCGCCCAGATGTGGGCGCCCATGTCACCGCTGGCGTGCTTGCTCCAGATGGTGGTCTCGGCGGCCGTGGACAGTCCCTGGAGGGTGGTGGCCCTCCGCATGACGATCCGGTCGTACGCGGGCACGGTCGCGGTGAAGTAGTAGTAGCCGTCCGTGTGCTTGAAGATGTGCGGATCGGCTCGCTGTTCGGCGACCGGGTTGGTGAAGGTCACCGCCGGGGAGGCGGGCGCCGCGGCGTGTGCGGGGGCCACGGTGGTCAGCACGGCCAGGGCGGTGAGCAGAGCCATGATCACCTTCGTGATGTCGCGTCGTTCCACTGTCTCTCTCCTTCACGGCCGTCATGCCGACGGCTTGAGCTGCCACTGCTGGCAGGTGTTGTTCAGCCAGGTCCACTGGCGTACGTCGGCGCCGTTGGCCGTGCCGCAGTCCGCGACGTCGGCCACCTTGCCGCTGCTTTCGTTGACGATCCGCATGTAGTCCCCCGAGGCCGTGTACACGAGCCGGAACTTCTGGCAGTTGTTGTTCAGCCAGGACCACTGCCTCAGATCGGCACCGTCGGCGGCGGAACAGTCGGCCGTGTCCAGGACCTTGCCTGTCGCCACGTTGACGAGGCGGCTGGTGTCGTTGCCGAGGTCCTCGATCCGCCACTTCTGGTGGGCGCCGCTTCCGCAGGTCCACTGTGCGATATCCGTTCCGTCCGCGGCGTTGCCGCCGGTGACTTCGAGGCACTTGCCGCTGTTCCGGTTCACCAGCGTGTACGCCGTCGGTGTGGCCGCTGTCTCCCCGGACGGGCCGGGACGGGTGGCGCCCAGGGCGGTCGGCGCACCGAGGTTCGGAGTGCCGTCGGCGTTCCAGGTGAATTTCTGGGCACGTGTGGTGCGGCCGTTGTCGCAGCCGTCGGAGGCCGAGTCGTTGGCGTGGTAGACGATCCAGTTCTCGGTGCCGTCGGGCGAGGTGAAGAAGCCGTTGTGGCCCGGGCCGTAGACCCCCGCGGAGTCGTTCCGTGAGAAGACGGGTGTGACCTTCTTGGTCCAGGAGGAAGCCAGCAGCGGGTTGCTGCCGGTGAGTTCCAGTTGGCCGAGCTTGTAGTCGGGGCCCCAGCAGGCGCTCGCGGAGTAGACGACGAACGTCTTGCCGTTGCGATAGAGCGGTTCCGGTCCCTCGTTGACCGAGCCGCCCTGGGTCTCCCAGCTCAGGGTGGGGCTGGAGACGACGGAGAAGGTGGAGCCGCTGACGGTGTACGCGTTGCTCATGGGCGCGATGACCAGACTCTGCTTGCTGCCGTTGATGGACCCGCTGCCGAGCAGGTACAGCTTGCCGCCGTGGCGCAGCACACTGGCGTCGATGAGCCAGCCACCGGGGGCGAGGTTCGAGCCGGAGAGTTGGTTCTTGTAGGTGTAGGGGCCCATGGGATCGCTGCCGACGCTCTCCAGGACATGGGTGCGCTGGGAGTCGCAGCAGACCACGCCGGCCTGCCCGGCGGAGTAGTAGAGGTACCAGCGGCCGTCGACGAAGTGCAGCTCGGGCGCCCAGAAGTTGGTGTTGCGGGTGGGGGTCGTGTCGCTCCAGACCTGGACGCTGGGGGCCGCCGACAGCCCGGCCAGGGTGGGCGACTTCCGCATGGTCAGCACGCCGGTGAAGGAGGTGGTGACCAGGTAGTAGTGGCCGTTGTGGAACTCTAGCCAGGGATCGGCACCCTTCTCCGACTTGACGGGGTTGGTGTACGGACGCCCCCCGGCGGCCGCGGCGGGCTGCGTGGCCACCGGTGACAGCATCACGAGCAGCGCCGCCATGAAGGCGAACCAGTAGCGGGTGCGGAGCACAGCGAGCCCCTTTCGACACCGGCAGCTGACAGCCACCGATTACGTCATGTTCGAAATACCGGACGGTGTACGTAACTTCGACCAGAACATAGGTAGCCGACGTGTACGCGTCAACGGTTCGGACAGCATTGGTTCCGGCGGGATCACCGACACATGCCGCATTACTCGGTAAGCGCCATAACGGGGACCGGGAAATCACCGAGCACCTTCGTCCGGCACCTCGAACGGGCCCTCAATGCCTTGGCCACTGCCGTCTTCGACCTTGCTGATGTCAGGTTGTGGGCGAGTGAACTGATCACGCTGCACGAACAGTTCGCACACCGGTCCGACAGGTCGGAACCCGTGGCTGGTCGGCGCGTCGGGCCTCAGCCACGCAAAGACACCTCAGCCCCGCTACCGACATCCCGCACCGTCGGCGACAGCCGTTTGATCGCAGGTCTCGGACCGAAGACATGCAACACCGTCACTTAACGGCAAGCATCCGAGGCCGACGGAAGTCCCGCTTCGCTGCCGTGCGCGACCGGCCCAGACCGCAGGCGGTGGTCGCCAGCAGAATGAGAGTGATGACGACGGTCACTGGCCCAGGCGGCAGCGCTCGATGGGTTCACAGCGACGGCCTTGAAGAACGTGTAGTGGAAGGTCCCGTTGTCCTGTGCGGTGCGGTGCGGGTCCACGATCCCCCGGTCCCAGTCGTCCGCGGTCATGAGCGCTGCTGTGAGCGCATCCTCCCGGACTGACTCGACCATGGCGATGAAGGTGTTGCGAGTCAAGCCGTCGACCAGTGCCGGCCGGGTCTGGTCGGCATACACCGTCCGAGGGCGCACGACGGCTTCGTCGCAGCCGGCCTGATCCAGCAGCGGTTGCAACTGCCGGCCCATCAACGCGTTCCCGCCGGCGGCGGACTGCAGTGGGACCTGGCATTCGACCGCGGCACGGGCGTATGCGCCGGCTGGATGGAAGAACGCTGATCCATGATCCCCTTCGAACACGGTGATGGTGCCCTCGGGCCGCAACACGCGCCGCAGCGCGGTCAGCGCCTGCTACTGGTCGATTTCTGGGCCGAGTGGTGCGGTCCATATCGGCAGATCGCCCCCTCGTGGGAAGCCATCGCACCTGTTCGAGTCCCACATCGGTGAGCCAGGAGTCGAGCATGCGGACGCAGTCGTAGAGGAAGCTCGCGGTGGGGGCGAAGACCTGAATGTCCCCGCTCCAGCCGAGGCGTTCGTCGCGCTGGGGGCAGTCGGTGGGCAGGTCGACGAAGTTGCCCCGCATGCTCCACAGGACGTTCTCGTGGAGGCGGTTGACCATCGGATCGCTGCACTCGAACCAGCCGGTGCGGCGCATGCCCGTGGTACACGCGTGCGGTGACCGCTTCGTGGGTGAGCTCGCCACGTTGGACGAGGTACGTGGGAACGCGCCGTCCGCGGAGGTCCCGGCAGTCGGGACAGATGAGCCCGCGCTTTTCGACGGGGACACGTCCTCGCATGTGCAAGAGCACCTTCAGAAGGTCTTGGCCTTGCGGGACGCCAAGGCGCGGCCCAGGTCGAGGTCGCGGCCGGCCGGTTCGTAGTAGACCGGGTTACGGAAGAGGTCTTCGTCGCTGTCGATCTGAAGGTCATCTTCCATGAGTGCTCCCCGGCCGCCGCGAGTAGGACGTACAACGCTTCGGGGAGGCTCTGACAACCAGGCTGAAGTGCGGAAACAAAGGGCGCCCCGAGAGACACGATCGACGAGGGCCTGTAAAGAGTCAGGCCCCCGTCGCGCAGCCGGCCCCGGGCACCGCGCCGACGGGCAACTCGCCACGGTGGCCGCGCGCCGCCGCCGGTACGGCCGCTGACAGTTGATGCACAGGCTGTCGGCGTACGGACTTAACTGGCTCTGGCAAGATTTTCGTAGCCGGAGATCATCTCGGGGTGAGGGTCGGGCGGCCCGCATCGCGGCGGCGTAGGTGGGCGATCAGTACGACGCGGTGACGGAGGAGCGGGACACCGGCGCGTCCGGCCATGAGCCGCTTCTGGAGTTTCACGTCGGTGATGCGACCTTCGTTGACGCCGGAGTTGTAGCGGGTGGTGATCCCGAGTTCGACCGCGTGCTGATCCTCGCGCAGGGCTTTCGCCATGCCGACCAGGGGCAGCAGCCCGCTGGTGGTGAGCTGGTCGAGCCACTGGGGCAGCGGGGCAGCATCGCGGGTATCGAGCATGGCGGCGAACTGGCGGACCAAGTGGTGGACTTGCTTGAGTTCGGGGCAGTGGCCGAGGAGCCGGTCCAGGCGCTGGGTGGTGTGCGGGGTGTGCCGGTCAGGGGTGGTGATGATCCATCGGGTGGCCTCGCGCGGGGACGGCGGCCGTTCGCGCGGCGTGTCCAGGGGCAGGCCGCGGCGCAGGGGCGCGACGGCCATTTTGAACCGTTGGTAGTGACCGAGGTAGCCCTTGGTCTGGAGTTCCTGGTGAAGGATCTTGGCGCTGTGTTCGCCTTCGTCCCAGCGTTGTTGCAGGTAGTCGAGGTAGGGATCCAGGCTGGAGGGCTTGCGTGGAGTGCGTCGCATGACGTCCTGCCAGGTGCGCGCGTAGGCGTATTTGCGTACGGTGCGGCGGTCCAGGCCGAGTTCGCGGGACATGCTGCTGAGGGAGCGGCCGGTGCCGGTGAGTGTGTGCACGGTCTCGAACAGCCGCCGGGCGTGCCGGCCCGCGCGAGTCTCTGCCGGGTCCGGTGCTGCTGTTGGCGCCTCGGCGGGCGGTGGTTCGGGTTCGGGGAGGGCTGCGGCCAGGCAGCCGTGGTGGGCGGCAGCGATCTTCTGGACCTGCCGTGACAGTCCCTGCCAGAGGTGAAAACGGTCGCTGACCTGCAGTGCGTCGGGGGCGCCGGAGGTGACGCCCTGCCGGTAGACGAGGGAGCCGTCGCGGCAGGCGACCTCGACGCCGGGATGCCGGCGCAGCCACCGGGCGAGCTGTTCGGCGTCCCGGCCCTCCCACAGGGTGAGCGGGAGGCCGGTGGTGGCATCGACCAGAAGCGTGCCGTAGGTGTCGCCGTAGAGTGCGAAGTCGTCCACCCCCAGCACCCGGGGCGTGACCAGCGGCGGCAGCGGCACCCGCATTAGCTGGTTGAGCACCGTGCAGCGGGAGAGCGCGATGTCGATGACGCGCAGCATCCGGGCACCTCCGCGGCCGGCCAGCAGGACACCGACCGACTCGACCACCTGCTGCAGCAGCGGCGTGCGCCGCTGGTAGCGGACGGTCAGACCCGGAACCTGCTCGGCGAACGTCCGCTTCGGGCAGGCCGGGTTCTCGCAGTACAGGCGGCGCACGCTCAGATCGATCCGGACCGGACGGCCACCCACAGCGGCATCCGCGAGCTGCCGCTCGTAACGGCTGTGAACCCACGCACTCGGCATGTCGCACCCCGTACAGGCTGCGGGAGCGCGAGCTCTCGTCCGGGCACGGACTACCACTACCGCCGCGGAGATATCGACCGACACCACCAGCACCTTCGTCAAGTGCGGTAACAGGCAAGACAGTTCAACAGGGCACAGTCAGATCCTGCCCGCGATGCGGACCGGCCGACCCTCACCCCGAGATGATCTCCGGCTACGAAAATCTTGCCAGAGCCACGTAACTGTGTACGCCGACACAGGCCACCCAGCCCTCCGCCGGCCCCGCAGCGCGGAGCGCTGCGCCTTCCCCACCGCATAGCGGCGGCGTGTCGTCTCTCCGGAGCACAGGGCGCGCAAAGAGGGGCCGGTACCCTCACGCTGCTCCCCCGTGCTGCACCCCACGAGCCGCGCCACGCCCACGCCGCCACGCACGCCCACTGGATTGCGCCTCCGCCCCAGGCCGGTTCCCGGGGCGGGCTGGACACGGCACGTGCGGCGCACACGGAACTGACCCCGGCTCCGAATCAGCGCGAGCTCCTCGCGCATCCGGTGTCAATGATCGCCCTGGAACGGCTGGTGGAGGTCCGCTCCCGGTACGCGTTGGCGGCGCGGTGGAACGGGGAGCTGCCGGACCGGTGGCTGAACGAGGTGAGCGCCTCCTGGGGCGTTGGTGGGCTGTTGTGACCGGTGCGTTTGTGTGTCGTGCAGGACGGGAGCTCCGAAGCTAAATCATGCTCCGCCAACAGGGAGTTGAGCACCAGGCCCTCAAGGCCCTGGGGGCGGAGCTCCTCCCGCCACAGGCGGGCGACGTCCAGGTCTTCTGTCATCGGCACCGCCTGACCCACGTGGACACGAGACGGCCATGACACCTCACCGCGAGCGGGAATCGGATCGTCACGACCGGAGTTGGTGGGGGAAGTCAGCCGTTTCAGGAGGGGTCATGCGAGCGATTCAGGTTTCCGAAGTGGGCGGTCCCGAGGTACTGCGACTGGTCGACATTGATCAACCGACGCCGGGCCCGGGCCAGGCGGTCGTGGAGGTCGCCGCGTCTGGCGTCAATTTCCTCGACGTATACCACCGCCAGGGCCGGTACACCCTCCCGCTGCCCTCCACTCCGGGCACTGGGGGCGCGGGCACGGTCCTGGAGGTTGGGCCCGGCGTCACCCACGTCGCTGTGGGAGACCGGGTCGGCTGGGTGGAGATTCCCGGCACCTACGCCGAGCAGGCCGTCTTGGACTCCTCCCGGCTCGTGCCCCTGCCCGACGGCGTCGACTTCGAGGCCGCCGCCGCCGTGCTGCTGCAGGGCATGACGGCGCACTACCTCGTCAAGGACGCCTACCCGGTCCAGCCAGGCGACACGGTGCTCGTGCACGCTGCTGCCGGCGGCATGGGGATCGCGCTGACACAGCTCATCACCCACCTCGGCGGCAGAGTGATCGGCACAACCTCGACACCGGAGAAAGCCCAACTGGCACGGCGCGCCGGGGCCGCCGAGGTGATCCTCTACTCCGCAGTGGACGATCTCGCGGCCGAGGTGAAGCGGCTCCACGGCGGCCAGGGCCTGCCCGTCGTCTTCGACGGCGTCGGCAGGGACACCTTCGATGCGAGCCTCGCCAGCCTGCGAACCCGCGGCCACCTGGTGCTCTTCGGCGCCGCGAGTGGTGCAGTGCCGCCCTTCGACCCCATCCGGCTCGCCCAGGGCGGCTCGCTGACCCTGATCCGGCCAAGCCTCGGGCACTTCATCGCCGATCGGTCCGAGCTGCTCCGACGCGCCGCCGACGTGCTTGAGTTGGTGCGCACCAAGGCGCTTGAGACCACCGTGACGGCCCGCTACCCGCTCGCCGAGGTCGTCCAGGCTCACCGCGATCTGGAGGCTCGGCGTACCACCGGCAAGCTACTTGTCATCCCCTAGGTCCTGTCCTCTCTGATTGTCTCTGATTGGGCACATGCGAGGGTGGTGACCATGCCGCAGCTTGGTCACCGCCTCCGGTCCTTCAGATTCACGTCTGGGCTCGCTCCGACGAGCTTCACGGCATGCCTGGAAACCGGCGGCTCAGTCCTGGAGCACGCCCTGGGGGGTGCGGCGACGCTCTGTGGCATCCCTCGGCGCCAAGTGGCGGTCTATCGGCATCTGTTCGTTGCGAAGAGGTCCGGGAGGTGCCCGGACTGCCGGGTGAGGGCAGTCGACGCCTCGTCCAAGCCCTGAGTCAGGGCTTCCCTGGCGAGCGACCGTCCTCAGACTTCTCGAGGCGCGTCCAGATCAAGATGGCTGCGAGGTGGAGTGCTCCCTCGTAGGCGACAGCGAGCTTGTCGATGCCCAACGAGAGGGTGTGGGCGAGTGGGAGCTGTACTGGATGCGGTTGCCGCTGATCGCCGCCTGCAGTGGGGTTGACGGGGCGGTTGAATGGGCCCGGGCCCACTCCGAGGGCGACACCTGGTACGCGGCGGAGCACATTGCATCTCTTTGCCGGTGCCGGGCGCACCGAGGAAGCCGTTCCCGTCCTCCAGCAGCACGACCGCAGGAACAGCCATGCCCTTGCCGGCTACCTCGTCGGCCTCCGCCGCGTGGAGGTTCTGACCGTCGTGTTGGACGGCAGTCCCCCGCGGCTGCACGTGCTGACGACAGCCCTGTGGTCCGACGAGCCACCCTTCTGAGGCCCTGACCGAGCTGACAAGGACCGCCCTTCACTCGACGGTTGGCGGGGCTACCTGGCGGTTGGCGACAGGTGGTAGCGGTGCGCCACCGTCCTTGGTAGGCATACGGGCTTCGAGGTGGGCGGTCCAGTCGGTGGACCAGGCCCGCGTCCTTCAGCTGCGCATATGGATGCCGGCTCTCAGGCCGGAAACGCAGCGCTCAGCAGCAGCGCAAGAGGCTGCACAAAGAGATGCGCGCTCATGTGCAGCCTTGATCGGTCGCTGGCGCGGGACAGGCACGCCCTCCGTCTTCCTGGCGCGGCTTCAGCCCGTCGACGACGACGGTGAGCATGCGGTCGAGTTGGGCGCGCTGCTCGGGTGCGCCGGCCACGGAGAGTACGCCGGCGAGGATGCCGCCGACGTCGACCGGGTCGATGTCCCTCCGCAGTTCTCCCGCTTGGGCGCCGGTCTGGAGCACCATCCCCAGAATTTGCTGGATCTCATCACAGACGGGTCCCGTGCCGAAGCGTCCAGAAGCGCTCATGGCGACCAGGGCTTCACAGATGCCGCGCCGTTCACTCGCCCACTCGGCGAAGCGGTGCATCCAGGCGTGGAGAGCCTGTGCGGGCTGCTCGGAGGCCAGAAGGTCCCGGGCGTCATCGCGCAGGGGGCGGATCTGGTCTCGGTAGACCTCTTCGACGAGGTCCTCTCGGGTGGGGAAGTGCCGGTAGAGGGTGCCGCTTCCCACGCCCGCGCGTTTGGCGATCGAGTCCAGCGAGATTGCCTTTCCGGAGGCGAACGCCTCAGCGGCCGTGGCGATCAGGTGCTCGCGGTTGCGCTGGGCATCTGCGCGCAGGGTGTTGCGTGGAGGTGTCATGGCCTTCGCGTTCAGGGATGTCGGGCTCAAGGAGCGGGCGATTCGGAGAGGTCTCCGGTTAAGGGTACAGTGATGCAAACGGAGACCTCCCCGTTTACTGGGATGCCCGGCCTGCCCGCCCCTGCCCGCCAAACGAAAGGCCCGCCGTGCCCGCAGCACTCATCACCGGCGGCACTACCGGAAGCCGCATTGCGACAGCCGAACTGCTGCACACCCGTGGCTACCAGGTCGCCGTCACGGGACAGAACCCCGAGCCCCTCGCGCGAGCACGACTTGAGCTTCCCGACGACGTACTCGTCGTCCGATCTGACGCACGCATTCCGTCCGAAACCGACGCTCCCATGGCGAGAGCGGACGCAGGCGCAGCCCCGTCCACAAGCCAGGGGGACCACAGTGCGGCCGGGACGCCATGCGCACGAAGAGTCCGTTCGAGCGCTCCGGGTCCAGATAGGAGGTCGCGGAAGCCGTCACCTTCCTGGCCCCGGGCGCCACCGGTAAGGACGTCGCCGTGGCCGGCGGCTACGGGCTCGGCGCCTGAAACCCAGGCACGCCGACCACCGTTCCCCACGCCTCGCACCGCAGAAACCCACCACTACAGGAGAACACGATGCCACTCACTCTCGACACCTACCGGCAACTGGGACGTTCCGGCCTGCGGGTCTCGCCGCTCGCGCTCGGGGCGGCCACCTTCGGCACCGAATGGGGCTGGGGCGCGGAGCAGGACGAGGCGCGGAGGATGTTCGACCTCTACGTCGAGCAAGGCGGAAACTTCATCGACACTGCGGTCACCTACACCAACGGTACGTCGGAGCGGATGCTCGGTGAGTTCGCCCGGGACAGGCGGGACAGCCTGGTCCTGGCCACGAAGTACACGACCCTGCGCCGGCCCGACGACCCCAACTCCGGTGGCGCGAGCCGCAAGAGCCTCTTCGGATCGGTCGAAACCAGCCTGCGACAGCTGAACACCGATTACATCGACCTGCTCTACCTGCACGTGTGGGATCCGACCACACCGGTGGAGGAGATACTTCGCGGTCTCGACGACCTGGTCCGGCAGGGCAAGGTCCTCTATGTGGCCATCTCCAACACCCCGGCCTGGCAGATCTCACGCATGCAGACGATGGCCGACCTGCGCGGCTGGTCGCCGCTGGTGGCACTGCAACTGGAGTACAACCTGGTGGAGCGTACCGGGGAGCGCGACCTCCTCCCGATGGCGCAGGAGCTGGGGCTGGGAACAGTTCTGTGGTCCCCGCTTGCCGGAGGGGTGCTCACCGGCAAGTACAGCCGCCAGGACCTGACCACGTCGCCGTCCGGTAAGAGCGGGAGCGCCCGCAAGAGTTTCAACCTGGCCCTCGGCGCAGTGACCGAGCGCAACCTCGCCATAGTGGATGTGGTCAAGGAGGTCGCTGACGAGCTCGGCCGCACGCCGGCCCAGGTGGGGCTCGCCTGGACCCTGCACAACCCCCGGGTGACGGCGCCGGTCATCGGGGCTCGAACCGTCAAGCAGCTGCAGGAGAACCTGGGGGCTCTGGAAGTCGGCCTCGCCCCGTCCCAGATGGCACGGCTGGACGAGGTCAGCGCGATCGACCTCGGGTTCCCCCACGAGATGCTCGCGAGCGACCACATCCGCCTCCAGACCCGCGGCGATCTGAAGATCCAGGCCCGCCACTGACGATCGAGCAAAGCACAGGGAGCGGCTCTACCGGGCCCAGTTGGTGACCACAAGCTGCCCTCGCACCGGTCCGGTCGGTGGCCAGGGGACGGACGCCGACCGGTGGCAGGGCTGGTGGGCGAGAGGTGGAAAGCCTGTGTGACAAGGAGCTGGGCCTCCGCCGCTGCTGCGTGTTATCCCTACGAGCAGCACAGTCGTAGGCCCATCACCGGTCCGGGCGCCGCAAGGGATCCTCACGAGGGAGAGACATCCGGGTGGCCCACCGCTTTCAATCGAAGGCTGTCCGGCTGCACTGTGCTGACAGCAGCCGTTGCGCACCACCCACCGCATCAGTCCCCGGTTGGCTCGGTCACGCCCAGAGGCGCCTGCCAGCCCCGGCAAGGCAGGCAAGCACGCATACGTGCTGCTGGCTTGCAGGCGCACCTGCGCACGGCAAGCGCCCGGGTGTGCGCCTTCTTCCGTGCCGCCCAAAGAAAGGAATGCAGCTAGATCTGCTGGACCTGGTGCCCCCGCCGACGATGTCGTCTACGTCGGGCGACGGGACAGCCGCGGTGACACCGGGGCCACCATCGGTACTGTCGACGGCGGCGCATGCGGCCCGCTGCCGAACGCCGTACCAACGCCTCCGCGGGCCGCGAGCCCTGCCCCGGTTCGGTCGAGTGGGGCCATGGCGCCGAACCGCCTACGAGGCGGACCGGTCGGACCACTGTGACTGCGTTGGCCGCTCGTGGCAGCACACCACGCGACACCGCTGACGCGACGGGCATGACGACTGCCCAGGTGGCGGCGGCCCGCAGCAAGCGCAAAGCCGGGCAACCGCAGAGTTGTTGCCGGTCTCCGCGGTCCGCGACGGCCAAGTAGAGCGGCGTGAACTGCTCGCGCATCCGGTGTCGTTGATTGTCCTGGAACGGTTGTCGTCCATCCGCTCCCGGTACGCGTTGGCGGCGCGGTGGAACGGGGAACTGCCCGACCGGTGGCTCAACGAGGTGAGCGCCTCCTGGGGAGTCGGCGAGGTGCTGTAGCCGTCAGCTCGCTGCTGAGGCCAGTGCAAGGAGCACGACGCGCATCGAGCGAGGTCACCGGCCGGGCTTGGGTACGTCGGCCGGTGACTGTGTGTGGAAGGGGAGGGTGCTGTACCGGGCCGCGAACAGGGCGAAGACGGGGGCGGGACCCGGGATACCACAGGCTCCCTGGCCCCATGTGTTCAGAGCCAGCCGTTGCGGCGGAAGGCCCGGTAGAGGGCGCCGGAGGCCAGCGCCATGAGACCCACGGCGAGCGGATAGCCGAAACTCCAGCCGAGCTCGGGCATGTGCTCGAAGTTCATCCCATAGACGCCCGCGACCATGGTCGGCACCGCGAAGATCGCCGCCCAGGCAGAAATGCGGCGCATGTCGTCGTTCTGCCAGGTTCCCACCCGCGCCTGCTGGGCATCCAGGACCGAGTTCAGCAGATCGTCCAGCGAGCGGATCTCGGTATCGGTCCGGTGGAGGTGGTCGGCCACGTCGCGGAAGTGCGGAAGCAGGGCTGCAGCACTTTCGCCCGGAGGACCTTGTCGGTCCTGCCCGTCGCGCCCGGAGCTGCCGGGCCGCCCGGCGCCGGTCAGGAGTTGTGGCAGGACAGGCACGAGCGGTTGTACCGCATCCCGGAACTCCCGTACCTCCCGCTTGAGCGAGTAGATCGACTCGGTGTGATCCACACGCGAGGTGGAGAAGACCCGGTCCTCCAGCTGAGAGAGGGCGGCCCTGACCCTGACCGCGGAGTCGCTGTACGAGTCGACAACCACGTCGAGGACGGCATGCAGAACGGACACCGGGCCGAAGCGCAGCATGTCCGGGTCGGCTTCGAGGCGGCCGGCGGCCTCGCAGTCCGGCTCAGCCGCGCCGTGGCGCACGGTCAGCACATACCGGGGGCCCACGAAGACCATCAGCTGCCCGGTCTCCACCGCCCTGTCCTCATCGACATACCAGAGCGTCTTGAGGGCGACGGCCAGGACCTCGCCGAAACGCTCGTACTTGGGGCGCTGGTGCGGCTGGAGCGCATCCTCGGCAGCGAGCGGATGCAGACCCAGCTCCCGCGCGAGCAAACCCCACTCGGCATCGGACGGCTCGGCCAGGCGCACCCAGGCGAACTCGCCCTCCGCCAGTCCGTGCAGCCGCTTCAGTACCAGCCTGCACTCCTCCTCTTCCGGGCCGCACTCCACTGTCTCCGACCGGCCTGACCGTTCCTCGTACCTCACGCATTCCATCCCACGCGCATGCTTCATTACGCGGATTTCATGCATACCGGCCCGCGCCGCCAGACGGCGCATCCGCTCGACCCTGCCGCTCCCACCTGCGTAAACCACCGGACGCTCCGGTACAGCAGGCCGTAGGACGGGTAGACGGGCTGCATGTCACTGCCAGGAGAACTGCTGTCCGAGTCCACGATGCGCGACGCCATCGGCTGGCTCGTCCACGCGATCGAAGCCGCCGGAGCACTGATCATCTTTGCGGGCGCTGTCTGGGCCTTCGCCCGGTTCGTCACTACCGGACTCCGCGGACGCTCGCTCATCACCGAGTTCAACAAGATCCGCCTCAGCCTCGGACGGTTCCTGGTGCTCGGGCTCGAATTCCAGCTCGCCGGAGACGTCCTGCGCACAGCGGTCGCGCCCAGCTTCACCGAAATCGGCCAGTTGGCTGCCATCGCCGCCATCCGCACCGTCCTGAACTTCTTCCTGACCCGCGAGATCGCCCAGGAACGCGCCGAGATCGAACACGACCAGAAGGAACGCGCACCCCGCCCCGCCCCCCTCGATTGAACGAGGCCCCGGCCGGTGGGCGGCGGACGCCCTCTCCGCCCCCGCCCGCACGTCAGATCCGCCCTCCGTACCCGTATGGGAGTACGGCGGACAGAAGTTTGGCCTGTGCAGGGCAGGTGTGGGCGTACGGCGGGGCAGGGTGGGTCGCGCGCAGGGCACGGCAGGGCGCGGGCCGGCGGCGGTTGCGGCCTCGCACACCGCACATGCCGGTCCGCCGCCCGGCCGGGCGCCCATGCTGTCGGGCCGAGGTCAGACCTCCTTGACGTCCGTGAGATGAGCGAACACGACGACGTTGGCGGTGTATCCGGTCTTGCGATCGAATTTCCCGCCGCACGTGAGGAGTCGAAGCTCCGGACGGCGGGTCTTGCCGTAGACCTCGGTGTCGGGGAACGCTTCCTTCTTGTAGGTCCGTACGGTGTCGACGGTGAAGACCGCCGTCCTGCGGTCGGCACGCAGAACGTTGATGGTGTCGCCGGGGTCGAGCGCGTTCAGGTTGAGGAAGATCGCGGGACCGGTCCGCGTATCACGGTGGCCGACAATCACAGCGGTGCCTTCCTCACCCGGGCTCGGACCGTTCCGGTACCACCCGGCCAAGCGCGGATTGTCCACCGGCGGGGTGGCCAGGCGTCCGGCCCGGTCGAGCCCGAGGCCTGTCACCGGCGCCTCGATGGATATCGCAGGCACCGACAGCTTCACCGTGGAGGAACGCGGCAACGGTGGGTGGGAGGCCCGGACCGGTCTGGGCACCCGGGGGGTGGCGGCCTCCGCCCTGTGCACGGTGGTGACCGGCATGTCGGCGGGCATGTCACTGCATGCCCGGACCATGCCGGTCACCAGCGAAACCGTCACACTGATCGTGATGGCGAGGCGGCAGGCCCGGGTCGGGCCGCGTCGGCGTCGGGTACTACGCGGCGCCATGGGTGCGGTGACGTGCCCGTCGGACGAGGACGAGGCCCGCCGCTCCGGCGGCACCCAGGACGAGCAGGGGCGCCGTCATGTCCGACGAACCGCCGTCCTCGGCCCCGGGCACGCCGCCACCGCCCGCGCCGACCGGGCCGCGCGGCGTGCTGCCCTTGTCGTCGCTGATGGCGCAGTCGACTCGGAAGGGCTTCTGCTTGGGGATTCCGCCGGGGAACGTCCAGGTCAGCTGGTACATGCCTTCGGGGAGCGAGTAGTCGGCGGTGTGGCCCCGGCCGCCGGCCATCGTGATGCCCCCGGTCAGAGTCGGCTTACTGGGCATCTTCGGCTGCGCGGTGATGGTCCAGTTGACCAAGGTGACCGTTTCGAAGTTGGCCGCGGAGAGGTTGAACTTGCAGACCTTGGACTCGTCCCTGCTGTCGTTGAAAGGGGTTCCCGCTTTGTGGATCTTGATGTCTCCGGAGTCGCCGGGAGCGGCGAGGGCGGCCGGTGCCCCCCACAGGGCAACCCCTGCGAGGACCGCCGCTGTGAGGGTTGCCGGACCCGTGCGGACAGCGCGGGAGCGAAGAGATGCTGAAGTGATCATGGGGGTGGGACTCCTTCGAGCCAGGACGATTGTCATACCGGACATTTATGGAGATCTCACATTTCGCTCGCGAAGACGCGCAAAGCGTCGACGAATCGCTAGATATGACCTGACTGGCCGACAGGCGGGGTCCCGCGAGGACCAGCGCACGCGAAGGAAGACGCCCGCGCAGCGTCGGGGCAGCGGCTGCGTTGCAGACCGGGCATCGGTCCGGTCCGGGCCGGCCCCCGCTCGCATCCGTAGGGCGCCGCGCCGTACAGGTACTGGCGGGTGACAACTGGTCAGCGCCGGGTGTCTTGCCGGGAAGGGATGGTTGCCTGGGCGCGAGGCGCGCCAGATTCTTCTCCGTCCCTGCTGCACGCGACGGTAGTCCCCACAACTGCCCCTCATCCAGCCGGGCGGAGCATGACGGTTGGCCCGGGCCGTTCGCGGGTGGCGCTCCGCCGGTGTGAGCTGCTGCAGCGGCTGGGTCATCGCGTTACTCCACAGTGCGGCCGATGAGTTTGTGGCTCCCGGCCAGTCCAAGCTCGTGATACCCGAAGAAAGGACACCTCCATGTCGGAGCTTCTCGTCGACTTCATCACCTCCCTTGACGGTCACGCATCGGGAGAGGGATGGCCCGGGTTCTGGGGACTCGAGGGCCCGGAGTACCTCGCATGGCTCGGCGAGCAGCCCGAGGCCACCTACCTGATGGGAGCGAACACCTACCGCCTGATGTCGGGCTTCGCCGCGGGCGAGGTCCCGAATGGGCAAGACGAGTTCAGGCCCGAAGAAGAGGCGTCCGTTGACGAGCTCACCCAAGCGTCCAAGATGGTGTTCTCCTCCTCACTCAAGGAGCCACTGACGTGGGCCAACTCCACGCTCGTGCGCGACGACGCCGTCGAGGCGGTCCGCGCCATGAAGTCGAGTGGCTCAAGGCTCCTCAGCACAATCGGCAGCCTCAGCCTGTGCCGCTCCCTGCTACGAGCCGGACTCGTCGACCGCTTCCGGGTGGTGATGTTCCCCGTGATCACCGGGGCCACGGGCGAAGAACGCATCTACGACGGCTACCCGGACGTTGCCCTCGAGATGATCGAGCACCGCACCTTCGACGGCCGCATCCAGCTGGTCGAGTACAAGCCCCGCGTGCTCGAGCACGCACCGCTCGGCGCCCCTGCATGACACCGCTCCGGCGCTCGGCGTCCGCCGGGCGCCGCGCGGGCAGCCCTCTTCCCTGCCGGTGAGCCGTAAGGAGTTGAAGGTCCGCCTGGTCTGCCCGCTGCCCGCTGCCCGCTGCCCAACGGTGCAGCAGTGACCGTTCGCTTCAGCGCGCTGCCACCTCTTTGCCGCCGCGCCGGACCGCACGAGGCGTCATCCGCAGAGGCATCCGCCTCGCCGGGCGACGCCGCACTCGACGGCGGTGGCCGTGCGCCGAACCCGCGAGGAGCCAGATGCTCCACGTGCCGTTGGAGTACGGCGTTCGGAACCAGACCTTGCCGCCCGCGCCGATGGCCGAGATACCGATGTGTGCTCTGCTGTTCTCCTGCCTCGGGTCGGCGTCGATGCGGCTCTGGGCCCATCGCCCAGGGACATCCAGCCGTTCCAGGAGCCGTGGGGGCGTTTCCAGTTCGTCCACACCGCGTTGTCGGTACCGACAACGAACTCCTGCACCCTCCCGTCGAAGAGGAGCGTCCGCGAGACGCCGTACTCACAGATGTACGCCGCTCCGTTCCCGTAACAGGTCGAGGGTTGGGCCGGCGCGGTCGACACTGCAAGACCGGCCACGGCGGTGACCGCGACGAAGGCGGCCTGCAGTCTTTTCGCTTTGAAATAAGAGATGTTCCCGAAGTGGCTGGGGGCTGTCATGTACCGAATCAGGGAGGTGCCGCCGATGCCGGTCCCAGTGTCCGGTTCGCCGCCAACGTTCCGCTGACGTTTCCCGGCCGCCCCGCCGACCTGTCATTCCCAGCAGTGCTCAGTAGGCATCGCCGGCCAATCGGTCCTGCCTTCGAAGCGGTCACGCCGACTGGGCGCAGCAGGAGCAGGAAACTCCGAGCCCTTGGCGCCGCCGGGCATCCCCTGAGCCTGATCGCCTCCCGGCGGCCCAGCTCGCGGCGGGAGTGCAGAACAGGGCCCGCGCCGCACGCGCTGGGGTTGTGCGGGTCATGCGTCTGTTCGGGGGTCATGAGCTGGAGGGATGGGGACAGGGGCGAAGGCACGGGAAGGTCTCTCCGGGTACGGCCGGGCGCCCGCCGGGCCGGCGAAGAGAAAGGATGCCTTGTGTCGAAGGTCGAAGAGTCCATTGAGGTCGACGTTCCCGTGCGTACCGCCTACAACCAGTGGACGCAGTTCGAGTCGTTCCCCCACTTCATGGAGGGTGTGGAGCGGATCGAGCAGCGCACGGACACCTTGACGCACTGGGTGACGAAGTTCGGCGGCGTGGACCGCGAGTTCGACGCGGAGATCACTGAGCAGATCCCCGACGAGCGCGTCGCCTGGACCACGGTCGGCGGTGAGGTGAAGCAGGCCGGGGTGGTCACCTTCCACCACCTCGCCGACAACAAGTCGAAGGTGATGCTGCAGCTCGACTACGACCCGGAGGGGTTCGCGGAAAACGTCGGGGACAAGCTCGGCTTCGTGAAGCGGCAGATTACTGGTGACCTGAAGCGGTTCAAGGAGTACATCGAGGACCGCGGCCGCGAGACAGGCTCCTGGCGCGGCGAGGTCTGACCCCAGGACGGCCGCGCGGCCGCCTTCCGGTGAATCGCACCGCAGCACCCCCCCGTGCGGACGCGGAAAGGGGTCGCCCAGATGCGGTTCCCCCGAGGCGCCGGGCCCCGCGAGAAGTGGCCTCGGGCGCGGCATCGCCCGGGGCACCGCGCGTCGTTGGCCCCTACGGCTCGTCTGTGCCGGTCCAGCACCCACGCTTTTTCGATATGACATGATCTTTGTCGACTCGGTCACCACTTGTGGTACGTAGGTACCTTTCCGTGCACCCTCGAAAGGTGTGAGCGAGAGCGAGGGTGTCGCGGGCGGGCTGGGCCTCCCCGCGCGGGTGCGGTCGCGGTACGCCTGGGCACGGCTTGGATCCAGGCCTGAAGATTCGCTTGGCGTCGAACACGTCCCTGGTTCAGACAATTGACCAGGCCACTTGACGCGGCACCGTTCCCAACAGGACGTGGCATCGCACCTCCGGCGTCCGGGCGTACCAGCCTGGGACGGCCTTCGGAGGACGCACACGGAACGCGCGCCGGGACCTCCAGCCACGGCCCCGGGGGGCGTAACCGGCAGCGGGTCAGAAGGCGGTGTTCTCGAAGGCGCTGCTGTGGACGCTCCAGCAGCCCGGCCGGGCCAGGAACGACCGGGCCGCCTCCTCGCTGGTACCCCGTGCCGGGGCCATTTCGTGCGGCGGCGCGCCGGCCGCATTGCGGGCGGCCTCGTACCCGGCCCGTCCCGCGATGACCTCCAGCCGGCGGACCGCCCGCACCCCTGTCGCTGGGTCGTCCGTGGCGAGTGACTCCATGCGGGTGCTCACCTGTGCCGGCAGTTCGGCCAGGTCGTCCGGCAGTGCGATGGCGGCACGGTCGACAGCCTGGACGTGTTGGTCCCAGTCCACGGACCAGGTGTCGGCGTCCCGGTAGGCGGCATGGGCCAGCGGTTCGTCGCCGATGCGTTTCCAGTCCAGTGGACGGGCACCTTCCCACCCCGCACGTGCACGCTGCCCGATGTGCTGCCGCCCGTGGCCCGTGGAAGGGGCGGCCCTCGTAGGGCACCCACAGGTCGGAGGTGGTGCCGTACGACGCCTGTCCGTCGCAATACACCGGTGGCGGGACGCTCCCGTCGGGAAGGATCACGCCGGCCCTGCCCTCATGCGACGCCCCCACCTCGTTCGTGTCCCGACTCTCTCCTCCCGCACATCCTCCCCGGCGACGGCCACCTCCCCCGCCCCTCCCGCTCCCCCAGTGCTTCCGGGGGCTGGTACGACGACGGCTAGCCGGCTCCGGGCAAGGGGCGGATTTCCTCGGGGTAGCGGTCGTACGGGCACTGCGGGTTCATGCTCTGTTCCACGTTGAGGCACAGCACCTCGTCGGCCCGTGCGGCGGACTCGTAGGGCATCTTCCACTGCGTCTTCTCCCGCAGCGCGACGTCGAGGCGCCACAGGGTGGCGATCTGGTTTTCCGCGAGAGGCTTGGTGCGGTCCGGCGGCGCCGACCGCCATTCGATGGCGATCGTCGGACCGCACTCGATCCAGCCGTGGCGATGCACCAGCCGATTACCTTGCGCGTGATGGGCAGCTCCCGGTTGACGGTGTCGGCGTCCATCTCGTCCGCCCGCGCCGCCGCCAGCTCGGCCAAGCCCTCCGGCAGCGCCGGGCCGTCGATCGCGGCGACGGAGAAGCCGGGCGGTTTCGCGCCTCGGCGGGCGGGCCCGGTCCAAGTCGCAGTCTGACCCAGCCCGGCGAAACCCGTGAGCCCTAGCCTCGGCTACGTATCATCGACTTCAGCAGCCCGTGGGTCTCGTCATCGGCGGCGACCAGAAGCCCACGGCCTCCCTCACCAATCGGGGCACCGTCGATCCCAGAGACAACGCAGCCAGCTGCCCGGCACAAAGCCATTCCGGCGGCGAAATGCACGCTCCTGGAGTGGTCGCCGCCATCGGTGACGTACGCGGCGCGCTTGCCGGCAGCGACCCAGGCCAGCGCCAGCGTCGTGGACACGACCCGAGGCCGGAAACGTTCGACGAACTCGGAGTGGGCCAGCAGATCCACGGCCCGGAACCCGGGCGCACTCGGGAACGGCGGATCCAGGTTGACATCGACCAATCGAGTAGCGGGCGAGGGCATGAGTGGTGCGTCGTCGGCCCCGTCATGCCGCACCCAGGCGGTCTCCCCGTCGGTGAAGAAAACCTCACCGCTGAACGGGTCGGCCACCGCCGCCGCCCCATCGCGGAGCGCCACGTTGACGGCCACCAGCATGCTGCCCACGGCGTAGTTCAGCGTGCCGCACAGGGGATCCACCAACCACTGGCGTTGAGCGTCGGCGGCGCCGTGCTGCCCGCCTTCCTCGCCGAACACCGCGTCATCGGGCCGTGCGGCGCGGATGACGCCGAGGATCGCCTTCTCGGCCTCCACATCGGCGGCGGTGGCAAAGTCCCCGGCGCCCTTGTCGATGCGGTCGAGCCGCCGGCCGTACATGTTGCGGATCACGTCCGCGCCGGCCTTCGCCCCGGCTATCGCGACTGCAGCATCGTCAGAACTCGCGTATGAGTTGATCACACCGTGCAGCGTATCGAGGCAGAACTACCGCTCCGGCAAACCCTCCCGGTCACAGCACTAGGGAAGCCAAGTACTCCTTGCGCTGCACCGATCACCGCCCCGCGATGAGCAGCCGATAGCCATAGTCGACGGAGTCCCGCTCCAGCAGGTCAGCATGGCGACGGTGCCAGGCACCCGAAGCCAGGTCTGCGCGCAGCCGCTCGATCGCCGGCTCGACCACTGACGCAGGCATCTGGGCGAAGGTGGAATTCGCCTGTCGGATGTCGGGATCCAGGAAGTGCTCCGGACGCCGCCAGTATGCGCTCTGGAAGCCGTCGGTGAAGTCGTGCGGAATGGGGAACGGCAGCACCGTGTGCGCTTCCAGTGCTTCCACCACGGTGGACAGGGGCGTGAAGCGGGCCTGCTCAAACTGGCGGATCTCCGGAAGGTACTCCTCGATCAGCCACAGCTCGGGCAGATGATACGGATCGAAGGTGAAGAGGACCTGCCGACGGGAGACGCGCCGCATCTCCTCAAGGCCACGCTGCAGGTCGGACCAGTGCTGCACCGTCATCACCGCCATCGCGGCATCGAACGTGCCGTCCTCGAAGGGCAGGTCCTCCGCTCCAGCCAGAACCTTCTTCCTGCCCGGATGCTGGTCGAGCATCACCTGTGACGGATCGACCGCGGTGACCGCCATGTCGGCCGGTTCGTAGGAGCCGGCGCCCGCGCCGATGTTGACGACAGTGCGTGCCCCGCCCAGCGACTGGTGAATCATGGCAGCCAGGCGGGGATCGGCCCGGCGGACGTTCTGGTATCCGATTCCGATGCGGTCGTACGTCGCCGTCAGCGGGGCCGGTCCCGAAGCAGAAGTAGTCATGAGCTGGATCTCATCAGTCGATCACCAGCAGGACAAGAGATTTGAGGCCATGCCTGACAGCGGCCAAGACCTTTTCCTCATGTACGGCCAGCGGTTCCCCGCTCGCGGCCCCCACCGGCGGCCAGTTGTTCTCCCCGGGCCGCTAGCGACGAACACGTGGATTGACGTACGTACCATTCCCTGCTGCGCCTGACCGCTGTTCACTCGGTGACATGGCGAGGGAAGACTGTGCGGGTGGACTCTGACCTTTACCCTGACCTGGCTACTGCCGGCAGCGTGACCGCGGCGCTGGAACAACTGGCGGATGTCGTCAGAGGCGGTGTGGCGTGGGCGCAGGGCAGGAGCCTGCGGGAGCTGCAGGCCGGCCTGCCCTTTCTGCACTTCGGTGAACGCGCCGAGGCACACGAACGCGGGCCATTGGCGGTAGTAGAGCCGCAGTGGCGGAAGACGCGGACGGAGGCCGCCGAAGCCCCGGATTTCCCAGGGTTCGGCGCACTGGTGGAAGCGGCTCACGCCAACCCGAGGCTGCGGCAGTTCTACGTGTACTCCAGCCACCGGACGCTTGGCTTCAGCTCCTGCACCGGTTTCCCCTTCCGGAATGAGGTCGCCATAGCCCCGTCACACAACTGCAGCCCTTACCGCGTGATGAAGCACCCGCACGCCGACACCATGGGAGAGACCGCCACAGCCGAGGATGCCGTCGCCCTAGCGGTGTCCCATATTCCCACCGGCCTCAGCCCGGCCGTCGCGGGATCCGCCGAACGAGATGAGCCACGCGCCTCGGACTCGATACCGACCTTCGCACCGTGGTCTGCGGCCACACCCACATGCCTTTCGTCCGCCTAGCCCCTGGGCGACTCGTGATCGACCCCGGCAGCATCGGCAGGCCCCACGGACGAACCCGAGCGCTCTGGGGCCCTCCTGGGCCCGGGCGTCGAACTCCCCACCACGCCCTCCGACCTCCAAGCCGCAGCAACCCAGCTCAGCCAGGACTCGGCCTGTCCCGAAATCACCGAGTGGGCCGACTACTTCCTGCACGTTCTCGCGACGGACGCCGACGCCCTCACAACCTTCGCCCCACGGGACGGACGCGACCACACCCTGTGACACCCACTCCCCATCCACGACAGCAAGCAGCCGGACCCCGACTACCCGATCAACGGCACCTACCAACCCAAGGCGGGGATAGCTGCCACCAGGTGGCAAGTAACGCTGAGTAACCGGGCGGGGGTGCGGTCGCCTCGCGGGCCGCGTGTCCACCCTCGCGACAACGCCGCGCGGCGGATCGCACTGATCAAGATGGCGCAGCGGGCCGGTTTCGCGCTCTCGAAGTTCATGCATCCGCAGGCGAGGCCGTCGGCTACAACTGCCGCCTGCTGACCACCGGAACGACCGGGGACGCGTGAGGACGCACGGGGCACGATCACTCTGTACTGAGGGGAGCTGCCCCGGGTCTCAGAGTCGGACTGACGGGACCAGGCCGGCCTCGTACGCGGAGATGGCCGCCTCCACCCGGTTACGTGCGCCCAGCTTCGCCAGGATCGCGCTGACGTGTGCCTTCACGGTGCCCTCGACGAGGTGCAATCGGCTCGCGATCTCCGCGTTGGACAATCCCGTGCCGACTCCGGCCAACACCTCGCGCTCCCGTTGCGTGAGCCGCTCCAGTGAGCGGTGGGGGTGGGCCGCCCGGTGGGCGCGCAGTCCGGCGATGACCCGGCCGGCGACCCGCGGGGACAGGTAGGCTCCGCCGGCTCCCACCGCCCGTACACCGTTGAGAAGCTCTCTCGGGTCGTCCGCCTTCAGCAGGAACCCGTCGGCGCCCTCCTCCAGCGCGCGGGTGACGTACTCGTCCTGACCGAAGGTCGTCAGCATGATCACACCGACCGCCGACGACTCCCGGTGGAGCCGCGCCGCGGTCGTCAGCCCGTCGAGGCCGGGCATCTGAATGTCCAGCAGGATCACATCAGGGCGGTGCCTGCGGGTGAGCGCGATAGCCTCGTGCCCGTCGCTCGCCTCAGCGACCACCTCGACCTGCGGATCCCTGGCGAGGATGGCCCGCACTCCCGCTCTGACCATCGCCTCGTCGTCGGCCACCAGGGCCCGGACCGGTCGGCTGCTCGGTGTCGTCTCTTCCACGCGGCGAGCCTACGGCCGGCGCGCGACCGGGTGAACGGCGAACCCCACAGATCCGTCCCGGGACGGAGCGCACCCCTGACGAAGGGCAGGATGCCCCTGCCGTTCGACCGGTAGGCCCCGACGCCACGGACTCATAGCGTCGCCTCCGTACAGGAAACGCGATGGCCGCCCCAGGGGGAGCACCGTGCATCGGTCGGTGCGCGCCGCCGTCGACTACCGCGTTCCGCGATCGACACGAAGGAGCTCCATGATCACCCTTCGGAAACTGACCAAGCGTTACGGCGGGACCGTCGCTGTGGACGGTTTGACGCTGGACGTCAAAAGTGGGCGAGTGACTGGCTTTCTGGGGCCCAACGGCGCCGGCAAGTCGACCACGATGCGCATGATTCTCGGTCTGGACCATCCGTCCGAGGGCGAGGCGCTCATCGATGGCAAGCCGTACTCCTCGATGCGCCACCCGATCCGCGAGGTCGGCGCCCTTCTGGACGCCAAGGCGCTGCACCCGGCCCGTTCCGCACGCAGCCACCTGGTGGCGCAGGCCCGTAGCAACGGCATTCCGCTGCGCCGGGTTGACGAGGTGCTGGAGACGGTAGGTCTGGCGAAGGTGGCGCGGCGCTCCGCCGGGGCGTTCTCCCTCGGTATGTACCAGCGGCTGGGCGTGGCGGGCGCACTGCTCGGCGACCCGCAGGTACTCGTCTTCGACGAGCCGGTCAACGGCCTCGACCCCGATGGTGTCCGCTGGGTGCGTGAACTCGTGCGGTCCCAGGCCGCAGAGGGCCGGACGGTCTTCCTTTCCAGTCACCTGATGAGCGAGATGCAGCTGACCGCCGACCAGCTCGTCATCATCGGGCGGGGGAAGCTCTTGGCCGACACTCCGATGGCCGACCTGCTGGCAAACAGTTCGCTGTCGTCGGTGCGAGTGCGCACCCCGGACGTGGCGGGCCTGCGGACGCTGACCGACCATCTCCTGAAGGTCGGCGATGTGACCGTGGAGTCGCCCGCGGCCGGCGAGGTCGTCGTGAAGGGCCGCAGTGCCGAGCAGGTGGGCGACCTGGCCCACCGGCTGGGGCTGAAGCTGCACGAACTGCGGGCCGTCTCGGCTTCGTTGGAACAGGCATATATGGAACTGACGGCGCAGAGCGTGGAGTACGAAACGGGTGACACCGTGTTCGCTGGCACGGGTGCCAAGGAGACGCGGGGAGCGGGAGTATGAGCGCCGTATCGGCCGACATGAGCGACGGCCGCCGTGGCGCCACGGCCTCCGGCCACACCGGTGGCGGATTCGTCGGCGCGTTCGCCTCGGAATGGACCAAGCTGTGGACCATCCGCACGCCGTACGTCTGCCTGCTGGCCGGTTTGATCGTGACGGCGATCTTCACTTTCTACTACGGGTCGATCGCCCGGATCAACGACAAGCCGATCCAGCCGGTCGGCAACGCCTCGGTGTCGTCGGTCGTCCTCACCCAGTTCGCCCTGGTGGTTCTGGCGATGACGATGGTGACGAGCGAGTACTCGACGAGCAGCGTGCGCACCTCGCTGCTGTGGGTGCCGGTCAGGCACCACGTGCAGCTGGCCAAGGCACTGCTGGGTGCCTTGGTGGGCTTCATCACGGGAGCGGTGTGGGCTGTGCTGGGCATCGCCCTGGCCTGGGGGCCCTTCCAGGGGCATGCCAGTTTCGAGCTGTCGAAGGCGGTGTACCAAACCCTTGCCATGGGCGTCTATTCCGCCCTCGTGTGCGTGATGACGGTAGGGGTGTCGTTCGCTCTGCGGACGGCGGCGGGCGCCGTGGCCATGATCTTCTTCGTGGTCTCCGCCCTGCCCGGCATGCTGGTCGGGCTGGGGGGCCCGGTGCTGCTGGCCATCAACGAGTACATGCCGCAAACCGTGGGCGGCTATTTCATGCTGGGTAACGGCAGAGCCCCGTTCCCAGACGCAGTAAGCCTACTGATCTTGCTGGTGTGGGCCGTCGCCGCTCATGTGGCCGGTCTCTTCGTGCTGCGACGCCGGGACGCCTGACCTCGCGGCGGTACGAGCCCCGACGCCCTCGCCGCCCTACCCCCTCGTCGGGCGCCCGGGCCCGTCCCACAGAATCGACCCGGACAGGTGAGGGCATCCATCGGAAGGACAGCCGACGCACCATGCTGCAACACACGCGCATCCCCTCCACCAGGTCTGTGTACGGCGACGTTGCCCTGTGGGGTGCGCTCGCCGCCGCCACCGGTTACGGGTTCTGGGACGCGCGTACGGCCTCCCTGGTCTTGGACCTCTTTCTCCCCTTGACCGTCCTGGCGGTGGCCGTGCCGTGGTCCCGCCGACGGCCCGGGGCCGCCGTCGTGCTGGTCAACGGGTTGTGCGCGCTGGGCCTGGCCGACTCCGCGACCCCCGGCAACGCCCACGTTCTGTCGCTGGCCGCCCTGAGCTTCGTGCTTGGCGCCCGGGTCGCCGCGGCACGGCGCCCGCTCCTGGTGCTCGCCGGGTGCGTCGCGGTCGATCTCGCGACGTGCGCGGTGCTGCGAACGCCCCCCGTGTGGTGGTTCTACGCGCTGACCGTGCTGCCCGCCGCACTTCTGCTGCCCTGGCTCGCCGGACGGCACTGGCGTGGCCGGCGGGAACTCGTGCGGGAGGGCTGGCGCCTGGCCCGGAGCCTGGAAGAGCGTCAGCATCTGGTCGCGGAGCGGGCGCGGCTGACCGAACGCGCGGATATCGCGGCCGACATGCACGACTCCCTCGGCCACGCCCTGAGCCTGGTCGCCCTGCGGGCCGGGGCCCTGGAACTCTCGCCCGACCTCACCGACCGCGACCGCGCCGACCTTGCCGAGCTGCGCGGGACGATCGCGGACGCGGTGGAGCAGCTGCGGGAGACCGTCGCCGTCCTGCACGACCCGCCCGGCAGGGACACGGGGGCGGGCCTGCCCGTCAACGACACCGTCGAGGACCTCCTCGGACGGGCGGCCGCTTCCGGGGTGCCGGTGCGCTGGGAGCGACGCGGGGCGGTGCCCCCGATGTCTCCCCTGGTCGAACGCGGGATGTACCGGGTGGTGCAGGAGGCCCTCACCAACGCGGTGAAGCATGCACCGGACTGTGCGATCACGGTACGGATCACACACGAGGCCGACCGTACCCGCGTGAGTGTGGTGAACGCCGCCCCACCGGCGGGCGGATCGACGCATGCGGGCGAAGGACCGGGAAACGGCGGCGGCCGGGGGCTGATGGGGCTTCGGGAGCGGATGACGGTCCTCGGCGGTTCCTTGCGGACCGCACCCGACGAGGGCGGCTTCCACGTCACCGCCGTCCTCCCACACCAGGCCACGACCCGCCCCGGGACGCCGACGAGGGGACCAGGAACTGCGCCCGGAACGCCGACCCAAGGGGTCGCGTCGGCGTCCGAGACCGCTCCCCACCCAGACCCGGATGCGGACACGGCGCCGGGCACCGTCGTATGGGAGTCCGTCAAGCGGCTCGCCTCCGTACGGAGCGACGCCCGTCGCCGCTCCGCCGTCGCCTTCGTGGCACCTGTCGTCGCAGCCGTCTTCTTCGTGCCATCCGCCTTCTACCTGGCCTGGCAACTGACGACGAGCGTGCTGCCGCCCTCCCGGTTCGACGAGTTGACCATCGGCCGGCCTCGTGCCGAACTCGACATGCTTCTGCCGGACCGCGCCTACCCCTACCCGTCCGACCACGCCCGTTCCGCATCCCGGCCGCCCGGCGCCCGTTGCGAGTTCTACCGGTCCGGCCGCGACCTGCTGGACCAAGTCGACCTCTACCGGCTCTGCTGGTCCGGCAACACGCTGCTGACGAAGGACACCGTGCCCGCAAGCCTGTGAGCACCCCGAACAGAGTGAGGACCATGAAGTACGTCATACGCCGGATCGGGGCGAAGGAAGGGCGCGAGCTGCGCGCGATACGCCATGAGGCTCTGCTGGACCCGCCCGACGCCTTCGGTGTACGTCACGCCGTCGCGCTCCCCGACCGCACGTGGCGGGAGCAGGCGGAGAGGGCCGCGGTTGTCTCGGGTGTGTTTGGCCGTCCGGCAAGTCAGGCAAGTCCGGGAAGTAGGCCGAGGTCGGCGGCCAGGTCCCCGCGCAGCTTGGTCGAGGGAGTTCCTGGCCGGGCAGGGCCGGTTCGAGGAAGCCAGGAACCACCGCGCGTCCCGCGGACAGGTTTCGGCCGCGACGTGTTCGCGCAGCAGCGCTTCGGCTTCGGGCGGGTGGGAGCGATGCCATCGTCACCCCGCTGGGCGCCGGCGCGTTCGCCAAGATGGGCGCGCTCTCCAGGCGTCTCGAGAACCCGTCGGCCGCGTCCCGGCCCTTCGACCGTGGGCGGGACGGATTCGTACTGGCGGATTCGTACTGGCGGAGGAGGCAGGTGTGCTGATCCTGGAAGGTGGCCCGGACGCCCGCGCCCGGTCCGCGCCGGTCCGGGCATAGCTGGCCGGATATGGTGCGTCCGCCGACGCGCACCATCCCACCGCGCCCGACCCTGAGGGCCGCGGGATCTGCGCCAGCCAGGCCCTGCGTTCCGCCGGGGCGTCCGCGCGCGAGGTGGACCATGTCGACGCCCACGGGACCAGCGCCCCGCTCAACGACCGCACCGAAGTCACGGCCCTGCACGCCCTCTTCGGCGACAGCCGGTCCTCGGTCACCTCCGCCAAGGGGGTTATCGGGCACGCCATGGGCGCCGCGAGCGCCATCGAGCCGCCCTCACCGCCCTGTCCGCGGAGCACCGGCTCGTCCCGCCCGCGGCCCACTTCGAGGAACCCGATGCGGGTGTGCCGCACCGACGTGGTGACCGGCGCGGCCCGCGCACAGCACATCGCTCTCGCCGTGAGCAACTCCTTCGGATGCGGCGGGCACAACACCGTTCTTGCCTTTCGCCCCGGGTTGCCGCCGGGCGAACGAGGAACGGCGAACCGCGGCCGGGGGCGGTCGTGAGTCCCGCCACCCTCCGGATCACCGCGGACCCTCCGCAACCCAGTGGCCACAAGTTACCGGGAGGTAGTCAGAAGGTGTACCGGGAAGGTAGCGTCGGTGCCGAGAGGGAGGTCCCATGTCTCGTACGTTCACGGTGTCCGACAGCATCGTCGTCCACGTCGGTCCCGCCGATGTCTATCGGCACATCTCCGACCCGGCCCGCATGGGTGAGTGGAGCCCCGAGAATCTCGGCGCCAGCGTCCATGGCAGCGCCGGCGAGGCTCGCGTGGGCATGGTGTTCGACGGGCGGAACAAACGCGGAGCCTTCCGCTGGACCACGCGCTGCACCGTCACGGCGGCCGAGCAGGACCGGCTGTTCAGGTTCCGGGTGCACGCCATCGGGATCCGGCGCCCGCGCATCCCCGGGCCCATCGCCACCTGGGAATACCGGCTCGAGCCGGTCTCGGAGGGCACTCGGGTGACCGAGACGTGGACCGATGACCGCCGCTCGTGGCCGGACTTCGTGGCGCACGCCTTCGACCGGGTCGCGACGCGCGGCCGGACCTTCGCCGATTTCCAGCGCGGGAACATCGGCGCCACCCTGCGCAACCTCAAGAAGGTCCTGGAGTCGGCGCCCGACGCGGTGTGACCCGCCCCGACGGCGTGACGGCGGGCCCGTCTGTCGCCAGCGCGTCCCGCGGCCCCATGGGCGCGCACTCCTCACGGGGAGGGCCGTGCCGCTCGGGGTCCGGTCGCGGTACTCCGTCATTCAGCGCCCGCGGGGGCAGGAACTCAACCGCTCGTTGCTGCGCTGGTACTGCGCCTGCCCCATGTCGGACGGGCGCGGGCCGTGACACCGTTCTTGCGGCATCGGGCTCCGTCTGTGGCCCCTTACCTGCTGCGCGCCGGTGGTCGTAAAGCATAAGGCGGGCATCACGGCCGCCGCCTGTGTGACGTCCATCCTCTGGGCGGTGGCTGCCCGGGCTGCAGCCCCGGGCCCCGGCTACCTGGATCCGGCGCGGCAGAACCTCGTACGCGGAGATCCGGTAGGCCGACGTGCAGCGGGCCGCCCGCTCCGCCTCATCCACCACAGGATGCCCAGCCTGCTCACGGGCCGTCTCGTCGCCCCAGCCCTCGGCCGCGTCCGCCCAGTCGTGCGCACCGGACTTCTCCAGACCCTGGCCCGCCTTGTCGGTCACATGGTCGACGCCCTTGCCGAGGATCTTCCGGGAGGACGTCCTCCGGGAGCACTCGCTCCGGGAACACGCGGAGGGTGAGTCGATCCGGACATGCGGCAGGACGTCAACGGAGTGGCTGCCGTGACGTGTTCTGTCTCTCACTCGCGCCACCGCGAATCAGCCAACCGGGTTACTGGAAGAACAAGCTCCGCTCTGGCGGCTGTTGCGGCACGATCGGGGTGATCCCAGATGTTGACACCTTGTCCCACCGGCGTACAGCCGTGCACAGCCCCGCCGTCACTCTCGGCCGCAGAATGAGAAGTGAGGCACGCGACCTCCGACAACAAGCCAAACACGCGGCCAGGGCTGGCCGTTCAGCCGGCCTTCAGCGCTGATTGCCGACCTTGACACGTACTGCGACAGGCCGTGAGGATCAACCCCTGAAGCGATGCCAGGCCCTCGGCTCCCTCGGCTGGTTCACCACCGCAAGACACCTCTGCGGTCCGGTGCCCCCAGCTGCGGACGGGGGCACCGCCGTCCCGTGATGTCCGCTGTGAACGCGTCAGCGAAGACCGACTGCGATCGGTCGCGGAGTGGAAGTGGCCCATTGCCGTCACGCGGGCCCCTGCCGCCCCACCCGTAACGCCGAAAGGACCCCCCATGCGCCACCTGGCCGTGTTCGACCTCGACGGCACCTTAGTGGACTCGCCCCGAGCGATCGTCGAGACCTTCAGTGCGGCCTTCGCCTCGCTGGGTGAGCCCGTCCCCGACCCCGCCGCCATCCGCGCGACCATCGGTATCCCGCTGGAGCGGGCGTTCGGCGGCTTGCTGGGAGTCGATCCCGAAGACCCGTACGTACGGCGCGGCGTCGAGCAGTACCAACTCCACTTCCGGGAGCTGATCCTACCGCGCGCGTCCGAACTCCTGTACCCGGGTGTCGAGTCGGGCCTGCGGAGGCTGCACGCGCGGGGCGTCTCGCTCGCCGTCGCGACCAACAAGTTCCACGCCAGCGCCGACGCGTTGCTGCGCGCGGCCGGGCTGCGCGAACTCTTCGCCCAGGTGGTCGGCGCCGACGACGTCAGCAACCACAAACCGCACCCGGAATCGGGGCTGCTGATCCTGCGCACACTCGACGTCCCGGCCGGCCGGGCCGTCATGGTCGGCGACACCACGCACGACCTGCTCATGGCCAACGCCGCCGGGCTCAGGTCCGTCGCCGTCACCTACGGGATCCACACCCCCGAAGAGCTCGCCACCGCCGCGCCGACCTGGACCGCCCACACCTTCGACGAGGTGGTCACCCACCTCGAGGCCGCACTGCTCCCGGGGTCCGAGGCCTCCATGCCCCCGGTGCCCGAGGCGGCACTCCCCCTGGCACCCGAGGGGGCCGCGACATGACCGGGCGCGCCGCCGACTGGCTGCTGGCCGTCAGCGGCGGCGTGCTGCTCACGCTGATGACCCAGTTCAACGGTGACCTGGCCCAGCACACCGGCCCCGTGTACGCCTCGTGGGCGGCGCACGGTCTCGGTGCTGTGGTGGCGCTCGTGCTGGTGGCTCTGTTCGTCCGCCCGCTGCGGCGCCCGAAGCCGCCGGCCGACGGGACGGCGCCGGGCAGGGCGCCGCTCTGGTTCTACTTCGGCGGCATCGCCGGCGCGGTCGTGGTGATGCTCTCCGCGATCAGCGTCAACAGCGTGCTGGAGCTGGCCGGGACGGTCGCCCTGATGCTCACCGGGCAGATCCTCTTCGGTGTCGTCTCCGACCGCTGGGGGCTGCTGCGCACCCCGCGAAGGCCCATCACCCGCATGGACCTGACGGTCGCCGGATGTGTGCTCGTCGGCAGTGTGCTGATCGTCGTAGGAGCCTGATCCTTGATCTTTTATGTTCTTCTCGCGCTCCTCAACGGCGTCCTCATCGCCACCAGCCGGGCCGTCAACGGCCAGCTCTCCACGCGCGTCGGCCCCTTCCGGGCATCCGTGTGGAACCACGTGGTGGGCTTCGCCTTCCTCACCGTGGTCCTGTTCGCGTTCTTCCGTTGGCCCGATCTGGGAGCCGTTCCCCTCGCCGCGTATCTGGGAGGGGTGGTCGGCGCGCTCTTCGTCGCCGTCAACAGCCACGTCTTCCCCCGGCTCGGCGCGATGAACGCCTCGCTGCTGGTCATCAGCGGCCAGGTGCTCTCCGCCGTCGCCATCGACTGCGTGCAGCAGCGGTCACTGCCTTCGGCGCTGCGCCTGCTGGGTGTCGCGCTCGTCCTCCTGGGCCTGGTCCTGCCCCGGATCAAAGCCCATTTCCGCACCAGCCGGGACAAGGATGCCCCCCAATGTCTGACCGAGAACTGATCGACCAACTCCTCGACGACCGCACGTACCACATCGAGTTCAACGGACACCTCACCAACCACTCCAAGCACGCGGTCGTCGCGCTCGCCGGGCTCGGCGTGAGCGCGCCCCGGATCAAGGCGTACTACGAGAACTACGCGAAGCTCACCACGTACGGCTTCGGCCTGGAGCCGCCCAAACCCGACCAGGTCACCATCACCGAGGACAACTGGCGCGCCCACCTGGGACAGCGCTCCAGCTTCTGGTCGTACACCGCCTTCTTCGAGGGGCGCGTCCAGGAACTCGGGCTGGAGGAGGTGGTTTGCCGGTATCTGCCCGTGCTGCTGCCCGGCTGGGCCGGGGCCTTCACCCACGCCACCATCCACCTCGGCTGGGCACTGGAGTACGGCAGCCGCTGGATGGCGATCGAGGGGCTGGCCTACATGGCCTTCACCTACGTCGACTGTCACCCCGAGCGGATCGTGGACCGGTACGAGGAAGCCACACCGATCGACTCGCTGTTGCGTGTCGCCGGCGCCTGGGACGAGAAGCGTGAGGAGCTGAAGCGGTCGGTCGCCGAACTGATCGCCGACACGAGCCCTGTCGACGACGGGCGCATCCACCCCGAACTCCTGCGTTCCGGGCTGCAGTTCCGCATCGCCCGCACCCTGGATGCGGGCCCTGCGCTGATCCGCCCCGCCGAGGCGTGGGGGGCCGCCGAGGCCGCCCCCCACCAGTGGGTGGAGCGGTACTAAGCGGCGACGCGGGGGTATCTGGCGCGCCCCCGCGCCTTCAACCT
>NZ_JBHXRV010000036.1:12089-50163 GCF_042716745.1 Streptomyces sp. NPDC058663 | reverse complement strand
TTTTTGTTTGTGGTGTGGTGGGGTTTTTTTTTTTTTTATGCCCCGGGGTGGGTGGGGGGCGGGTGCGTTCGCCGCCCGGGGGGGGGGGGGGCGCCCGACGAGGCCGCCCCCATCGAGTGGGAGGAGCTGTACTACGCGGCGACGCTGCTCTATCTGGCGCGCCCCGGCGACTTCATCCTGCTGCACCTGATCACTTCGCTGTACGCCGTCGAGCACCTCTGCGCGGTCCTCCCCGCCGAGCAGCGGCAGTTCGCCGTCCGGTGCTTCTGGACCGGACTGCTCGGCATCGTCTTCTCCGGCGGCGACTTCCCCGAGCGCGCCAAACTCGCCAGTCTGCACGAGCTGTTCGCCGACGCCCGCGACACGGCGCCCGACGCGTATCTGGAGCAGGACTGGCGACAGACCGTCGCCCGCGCGGTGCTGGAGGAGGAAGAGCACAACCCCAAGCTCGTCCACGCGCTGCGCCAGGTGTGGCGGCGCGGCGACCGCCGGTCCCTCTACCGGGTCGCAGCCGCCCAGTTCACCGCGACCCCCGAACTCCCTCCCACCTTCGAAGCGCCCCCCACCGACTGAAAAGCCGCATGGTGACAGGAGAAACCCCTCACATGTCAGTCATTCCGACTCCCGCCGCCGCATTACCCGCGTTAGCCGCCGAGCCCGGCCGCGGCCGGGTGCACCTGCTGCCCCAGACCCGTCAGCTGCGTGCTCTGCACACCGTCGTACGTGACCGTGACGCCCGTCGCGAGGACTTCGTCCGGTACGCGCGCAGGATCATCCGCCTCCTCCTGGAACACGCCCTGGACCAGCTTCCGTTCGAGAAGCACCAGGTACGCACTCCGGTCGGCGAGAGCTACCCGGGCTTCACGTTCACATCGAAGCTGTGCGCGGTCCCCGTCATCAGGGCCGGGGAGAGCATGGAGGCAGAGCTGCGCGAGCTCCACCCCTCCATACGCATCGGCAAGATACTCATCCAGCGCGACAAGCAGACGAAACTGCCGCGGCTGTTCTACTCCCACCTCCCCTCCGACATAGCCGAGCGCCATGTGCTCCTCCTGGAGCCGATGCTCGCCACCGGAGGGTCGGCCAACGCGGCCATCGGAGTGCTGCTGAAAGCGGGCGTAGCCGAGGAGAACATCGTCCTCGTCGACTTCCTCGCCGCCCCCGAAGGCATCCGGGCCGTCCACGGAACGCACCCCCTCGTCCAGATCGTCACCTCCTCCATCGAGGAGCGGCTCAACGAGCACGCGTTCATGATCCCGGGCATCGGGGACTTCGGGGACCGCTACTTCGGCACCCCGGACGCCGGGGCGGTGCGATGAGCACCGTCTGCCAGGACATCGCGTGGGCGGGCGCCCCCGTTCGGGCCGGTGTCCACGCCGGGCTGCCGGACCTCCTCATCGAGCGCGCCCGATGCCGCCCCGACGCGGTCGCCGTCACCGGGCCCGCCGGGGGCCTGACGTTCCGGGAACTGGTGTGCGGCGCCGGCGGGCTCGCCGCCCGGCTGGCCGGGCTCGGCGTCGGCTCCGACGACGTCGTGGGCCTCTACGCCGAGCCCTCCCCCGGCCTGCTCACCGGGGTGTGGGGCATCCTCTTCGCGGGAGGCGCCTACCTTCCGCTCTCCCCCGAGTACCCGGACGACCGGCTGCGCTACATGATCGAAGACAGCCGCACCCGGGTCGTGGTGACCCAGGAGCACCTCGCCGGTGACCTCGCGCGGCTCGCCCCGCCGGGTACCCGGATCGTGTCGCTCGCGGACGCCGTCCCCACCGACGAGCTGCCGTCCGTCGGCTGGGGGCCCGATTCCCTCGCCTACGTCATCTACACGTCGGGCAGTACGGGCAGGCCCAAGGGCGTGATGGTCGAGCACCGGGCCGTCGTCTCCCAGCTGCGCTGGATGCACACCCACGGCCACCTCGGCGAGGGCACGGCGGTCCTGCAGAAGACTCCGATGAGTTTCGACGCCGCCCAGTGGGAGATCCTCGCCCCCGCGCTCGGCGGCCGGACCGTCACCGCCGCGCCCGGCAGCCACCGGGACCCCCAGGCCCTGCTGGCCGCCGTCATCGCCCACGAGGTCACCACCCTCCAGTGCGTCCCCACCCTGCTCCAGGCACTCATCGACACCGAGGGCCTGCGCCGGTGCACCACCCTGACCCGGCTGTTCTGCGGCGGGGAGGCGCTGACCAGGCAGCTGGCCCGGGCCTTCTTCGCCGAACTGCCCGGCGCCTCGTTGGTCAACCTGTACGGGCCCACCGAAACGACCATCAACGCCACCGCCCACGTGGTCGAACCCGAGGCGATACCCGAGGGTGCGGGCACCCTGCCCATCGGCACCCCCGTCGACAACACCCCCTGCTTCATCCTGGACGAGAACCTCGCCCCGACAGGCATCGGTGAGACCGGGGAGCTGTACATCGGCGGCACCCAGCTGGCCCGGGGGTATCTGCACAAGGACGAACAGACCCGCGCGCGGTTCGTACCGTCCCCGTTCAACCCGACGCAGCGCCTGTACCGCACGGGGGACCTCGCCCACTGGAATCCGGACGGCACCATCCAGTTCGCGGGCCGCGCCGACAACCAGGTCAAGCTCCGCGGTCACCGCATCGAGCTGGAGGAAGTGGCCACCGCCATCGAGCAGCACTCCTGGGTCCGCAGGGCTGCCGCGGTCGTGGTCGACGACGAGCGCACGGGACATCAGCAGCTGGTGGCGTGTGTGGAGCTCGATCCGAAGGAAGCCGCCCTGATGGACCAGGGGCACGACGCCGGCCACCACCGTTCCAAATCAGGAAAGCTCCAGGTCAAGGCGCAGCTCGCGGATGCCGGGCTGCGCCGCGCCGACGAGCTGGCCGGGCGTGCCGTGGTGGCGCTCGCGGGCTCCGGGGCCGCCGGGCCCCAGCGCGCGGCGGCCTTCGCCCGCAAGACGTACCGCTTCTACGAGGGTGGCCCGGTCGGCAAGGACGACCTGCTGGAACTGCTCGCGCCGGCCGCCGTCACCGGCCGCGGAGGCAGGACGCTCGACCTGGCCGGGCTCGGCGAAGTGCTGCGCTGGTTCGGTCAGTTCCACAGCGCGGGGCGGCTGCTGCCGAAATACGTGTACGCCTCGCCGGGCGCCCTGTACGCCACCCAGCTCTACCTGGAGACCGGGGGCGCGATCGCGGGCCTGGCCGCGGGGGTCTATTACCATCACCCCCGCACGCACACCCTGGTGCGGGTGGGCGACAGCGCTCTCGCTCCCACCGCCGCCCCGCTGGTGCACTTCTGCGGGCGCAGGAGCGCCATCGAACCGGTGTACCGCAACAACATCGACGAGGTCGTCGAGTTCGAGGCCGGGCACATGCTCGGCGTGCTCAGGGAAGTCCTCCCCCAGTACGGCCTCGACGTCCGGCCCTTCGGCCGTGCCCCGGCCACCAAGGCCCTCCTGGACGTCGCGGACGACGACCACTACGTCGGGACGTTCGCGCTTGTCCCGCACCACGACGCCGCCTCTCCCGACAGCGTCCCGTGCGACGGCGCCCCCGACGCCCACCCCGGCTCCGTGGAGTTCTACCTCCAGGTGCACCCGGGAGGGGTGGCGGGACTCGCCGCCGGGCAGTACCGCTACCGCGACGGCGGTTCGCTGGAGCCGGTCTGCGGCGAGCTGATCCTGCGCAAGCACGTCATCGCCATCAACCAGCGGGTGTACGACCGGGCCGCCTTCGGCATCAGCGCGGTGAGCCGGGGCGGCGCGCCGTGGCTCGCCTACGTGGAGCTCGGTGCGGCCCTCCACCGGCTCCAGCGCAATGACATCGGCATCGGCCTGATGTCCTCCGGTTACAGCTCGAGGTCCGGCCACCCGTTGCCTACGGCACGGCGCCTGGACACGGTCCTCGCCGACGCCGGACACGCCCCCGCCGATGCCTCGTACTTCTTCGTCGGCGGCCGGGTCAGCGAGGAGCAGATCCACAGCGAAGGCATGTACGAGGACACCGTCCACATGAAGGGGCCCGCCGAGCTCATCAAGGAAGAGCTCGGGCAGCTGCTGCCGGAGTACATGCTCCCGAGCCGGGTCGTCCTCCTGGACGCGCTGCCGCTCTCCGCCAACGGCAAGATCGACGCGCGGGCGCTCGCGGCCTCGGAGAAGGTGCGCGCACCCGCTCCGGACAGGCCGTACTCCGAGCCGTCCACCCCCACCGAGCGCCGGCTGGCCGAGGAGTGGCGGAAGGTGCTGAAGTACGAACGGGTCTCGGCGCACGACGACTTCTTCGCCTCCGGCGGCAACTCCCTCTCCGCGGTCGCACTCATCAACGCGGTCAACCGCAGGTACGGCACCCGGCTGCCGTTCCAGGTGATCTTCGAGTGCCCGCGGCTGTCCGAGCTCGCGGCGCGCGTCGACGGTGACGCCGATGCCTTTGTCGGCCGTCTGGTGCCGTTGCAGCGGGGTGACGCGAGCAGCCCGGTGTTCTGCTGGCCGGGGCTCGGCGGCTACCCGATGAACCTTCGCCCCCTCGCCCGCGAGGCCGCACAGGGCCGCGCCTTCTACGGTGTGCAGGCCCACGGTCTCAACCCCGGGGAGGATCCGTACGCCACGGTCCGGGAGATGGCCACCGCGGACCTCGCCGAGATCCGCGGGGCACAGCCGCACGGCCCGTACACCCTGTGGGGTTACTCCTTCGGGGCGCGGGTCGCCTTCGAGGCGGCCTGGCAGCTGGAGCAGGCGGGCGAGGAGGTGGCGCAGCTTCTGCTGATCTGCCCGGGCAATCCCAAGGTCCGCACGGCCGGGGCGGCGGCGCACGGCCGCAGCGCGTCGTTCACCGACCCGGGGTACGTCACCATCCTCTTCTCCGTCTTCACCGGCACCATCAGCGGACCCGGACTGGAACGCTGCCTGAGCAGGACGCGCGACGAGGAGAGCTTCACCGCCTGCGTACGGACGGCGGTCCCCGGGCTGGATCCGGAGATGATCCGCCGGGTCATCCACCTGGTCGGCTCCACCTACGAGTTCGAGTACAGCTTCCGCGAACTGGCCGAACGCCGGCTGCGGGCCCCGGTGACCGTCTTCAGAGCCCGGGGCGACGACTACTCCTTCATCGATTCCCGCTCCGGCTACGCCTCCGAGCCTCCGGCAGTGGTGGACCTTGCAGGGGATCACTACGGAGTGCTCAAGGAACCCGGGGTCGCCGAGCTGGCACAGGCCATCCGGTCCTCCTCCGCAGGTTCGACGGACTCCTCACGCTCGATGGCCTCCGCACGCCCGGCGGACTCCACACGCTCGATGGCCGCCGCACGCTCGACGGACTCCGCAGGCTGACGAAAGGTCTTGCCATGCCCCACCTCACCATCAAGCACTTTCCGAAGACCTTCACCCAAGACCAGGAACGCGAGCTCGCCGACGCACTCACCACGCTGATCGCGGCACGCTTCGGCACCTCCCCCGGGGCCGTGTCCATCGCCCTGGAAGCCGTCGACCCGAAGGACTGGCAGACCTCCGTCTACGCACCCGAGATCGACGGCCGCAGCTCCACGCTCCTGAAGTATCCCGACTACGAACAGAAGTGACGAGGAATCAGATGTCGCCACACCCCGCCCTCCCGCCCCGCTCCGCCCCGCACACCCCCATCCCGCTGGTCTACTCCGACGAGGTCGCCGAAGCCCTCCACGCGGGAGACCCGGTGGTGGCCCTGGAGTCCAACGTCATCACCCATGGCCTCCCCTACCCCGACAACGCCGCCACCGCCCGCAAGGTCGAGGCCGCCGTCCGCACGGGGGGCGCCGTCCCCGCGACCATCGGCGTGGACGAAGGGCGCCTGCTCATCGGGCTGAGCGAGGACGACATCGAGCGTTTCGCGTCCACGCCCGGCATTCCCAAGGTGAGCAGCCGGGATCTGCCCGTGGCCCTCGCCCGGGGCGGTAAGGGCGCCACCACGGTGGCCTCCTCGCTGGTCGCAGCCGAACTGGCGGGCATCCCGTTCTTCGCCTCCGCGGGAATCGGCGGGGTGCACCGGGGCGCCCAGACGACGATGGACATCTCCTCCGACCTGGTGCAGTTCACCCGCAGCAAGGTGGCGGTGGTCTGCGCCGGAGCGAAGAACATCCTCGATCTGGGGCTGACGATGGAGTACCTGGAGACCCAGTGCGTGCCGCTCCTGTCGTACCGCTCGGACGACTTCCCGGCGTTCTACTGCGCGTCGAGCGGCATCCGCAGCCCGCACCGGATCGATGACGAGGAGGTCATCGCGCGGGTGATCGAGAACCACTGGGCAACCGGCAGCAACAGCTCCGTCGTCATCACGACACCGCCGCGCCCACAGGACGCGGTGGACAGCGAGATCGCCGAGGCGGCTCTGCGGGAAGCCCTGGCGGACGCCGAGCGGGACGGGGTCCGGGGCAACGCACTCACCAAGTACCTGATGCGGGCGATCGACAGGACGACCGGGGGACGGACCTCGCAGGCGAACATGGCGGTTCTGATCAGCACGGCCGAGACCGGCGGACGTCTCGCGGCAGCCCACGCGAAGCTGCGCCGGGAAGCCGCCGCCCGGTGAGGTGCACCTCCGCGCCGATCCCGCCCGCGCCGCCCACCTCCTGTGCGTCCGGCTGGTCCTGACCTGAGGTCAACCGCGGCGGACGGACCAGGCCGCAGTTCCTTTCCGCAGGTGCCCTCTCACCATTACCGATTTCGCAGGCTCCGCAAGGGGGCTCTTGGCCTCACGGACCCGGCATGACTTCCCCCTTGTCAACCATGACCCGGGGGGTGTCACCGGGCCCGGAGGCGCTGACTGACCGCTGCTCAAGGGTTCATTCGGTGTCGAGTACCTTTGAGGTCATCCGCGCTGTCGGGTGCGGGAGTAGTGGCGCCTGGCGCGATCCCGGTTGCCGCAGTCTGCCGAACTGCACCAGCGACGGGTCCCGCTCCGGGAGCGGTCGAGGAAGAACCAGCCGCATCCGGGGCCCTCGCAGCGCCGGACCCGGCTCACGCCGTCCCCGCTCAGCAGATCCTCCGCGCGCAGCGCCAGCAGATGGCGAAGGTCGCCGAGACGGTCCAGGCCGGATTGCCACCGCAAGGGAAAGGTTGGCGGCAGTGTGGCCTGCGCGCGCGCCAGCACCAGGGCCTCGCGCAGTGCCTCCCACTCCCCGGCGGGCGGTGTTTCGTCGTCGACGAGCGCGTCCAGGATCGACCAGAGGGTAGCGCGCAGGCCCACGAGTGCCGCGGTCGCGGCCTCGGGCGCGGCATCCGCCGTCTCGGCCCGGAGCAGCCCCTCGGCGCGGTCGGCGGTGAGCAGTCCGGTGGCGACAGCCCAGTGCACCCACGCCTCGGGGCCCTGGACGCGGTCGACTGTACGGGCGGGGTCCAGGCGCCAGGCGACGGTGTTGACGAAGTCGAGTACCGGATGGCCGCCCACGAGTGGCATGCCGGAGTCGTGAGGACTTCCCGATGCGCCAGGGGCGCGGAGAACCGGTTGCTTACTCATCACGCCTTCATCGTACTCATTTTTCTAACAGCCATAAGAGGACTTACTTGTTAGGCTTCGAGACATGGACAGTCCACGATCAGCGAAAGCCGCCGTCTCGCCGCGAGCGCGCTTCCTCTCCGGACTCAAGACCGGGTCCGGGTTGGCGGCCGCTTCCTTCCTCCTCGCCGTCAGCTTCGGTGCGATCAGCGCCTCGCAGGGCTGGGGGTATCTCGCGCCTGTGGTCTGTTCCATGGCCGTGTTCTCGGGGTCGGCTCAATTCGCCCTGCTGGCGACCCTGGGCTCCGGCGGCGGCCTCGTCGGCGCTGTGACATCCGCGGCACTGATCAACAGCCGGTTCATACCCATGGGCATTGCCGTCGCCTCGGACCTGCGCGGCGGCCGGTTCCGCCGCGCTCTCGAAGGCCAGACGGTGGTCGACGGATCGTGGGCCGCCGCCCATCTCGGCGGCGGACGGTTCGACCGTTACCTGCTCTTCGGCGCCACCGCGATCCAGTGGCCCGCCTGGGTCGCGGGCACCGCCCTGGGAGTCGTGGTCTCCCCTCACCCAGATCTCCTGCACCGGCTCGGACTGGACGTCCTCACCCCAGCGCTTTTCGTCGCGCTCCTCTTCGGCGAAGTCCGCCGGGAACGGATCAACCGGCTGCCGGCCGTACTCGGTGCCGTGCTCGCGGCCGGCCTGATCGTCTTCCTCCCCGCCGGGCCCGCCCTTGTGGGTGCGGCGCTCGCCGCCCTCGTCGCCCTCTTCAGGGCACCCGCCCAGCCGACGGCCCGCCCCGAAGAAACCGAAGGGACGGACAGGGCCGAAGAGGCTGACAAAGAGTCCGCCCACTCCGACGAGGAGGCCGCACGATGACTCTCTGGCTCGCTATCGGCGCCGTCGCCGTCCTCAGCTTCACCTGCAAGGCCTTCGGCCCCGCCCTGTTCGGCGGGCGCACACTGCCCCCACGAGCACAGGCGGTAATCGCCCTCACGGCCCCCGCCCTACTCGCCGGCTTCATCACCGTGGACGTACTGGGCCCCCACTGGAACACCCTGGACCTCACCGTGATCGCCGGGCTCGCGGTAGTACCGCTGCTCCTCTGGCGCCGAGCCCCGCTCCCTGTCGCCCTGATCGCCGCCGTCGCCGTGACGGCACTCCTGCGCCTCTAGTACGCGCGCCGCCAGGCCCAGCGCCGAACGCCGGGCCAGCTCCTTCTGACCCCGGCCGGCGCTCGAGAGGGGCCGTGTCCGCGTGGCATGAATCTATGCACGGGGGGCCGCAGCAGTCCTTCTGCAGCCGCACTCCGCGGACTGCGGTCCGCCCGGCCGCGAATCCCCTGCCAGGTGACAGAGGGTGCGGCGCGGGCACCCTCGCAGGTACCCGCTCTCACCACGGGCGACCTCGTCAGTGCAGCTGCTGGGGCGGGGCAGTGGCCCGTGCCGGGCGAGCAGCGCTCCCAGGTCGACACGGCCGCGTTCTTTGCCCACTCCCTCTGCTCCATCGCTGCCGTCACCGCGCCACCGGGGCGCGGTTCAGGCAATCCAGGTACTGGCAAGCGAAGCGGAGCACTTCTCGACGACATGGCCGACGGCCTGCACGGGGCGATGCCACCGCCGACCGCCCTCGGGGGAGGACCTCGGCGGGCGAGCGGGCCCGGCGCTCGGTCAGCCAGGCGCGGCCCGGCCCGACGGTGCTGGCAGCGGAGGCCACCCGATTGATGGGGAAGTTCCAGCACACCTGCGACGCCCTGCAGACCACCGCCGACGGCCGACCGGAACGAGGCGTAAAGAAAAGCTAAGAGCCATGCGCATTCATGGCCGGAGGCGGGGCACATGAACGAACGCAACGAACGGCCCTGGCCGCGGCAACGCCGGCGTCAGGAAACCGCTGGTGAACTGCTCAACGGTGCAAGCACCGCATTCGGATAGATCGGACACTCCATGCTTATTCTCGGCCTCATTCTCCTCATCGTCGGCCTGCTGGTGCCGATCCCGCTCCTGACGACCATCGGCGGCATCCTTCTCGTGGTCGGCGCCATCCTGTGGATCCTCGGAGCCACGGGCCGCGCGGTCGGCGGACGCAAGCACTACTTCTAAGCCGCCGGCACACCACAGGACCTGCCCCAGACTGGATGCTCTCCGAGGGCAGCCCACACCGAGAGCCTCCGTCTCGCGCACCTCCCCCCGCCTCACGTTCCACGACAGCCCCCTCAGCGCTGCATGTGCGCAGGGGGCTGTCGCTTTTCCGTTGCTGCACAGCGGGCGGGCGCGAACCCACAGCTTCCAGCGGACATCGGACAGGTCACCTGGCTACGCACAGCGTTCCGCCATGACTTCGGCATGCCGCCGCCCGAAGGCGTGCGCCCAGGCGTACGTCGTGCGGAATCCAAGCGCGGAACAGACCGGGGCGTGGAACAGACCGGGGCGCCCTGTAATGAGACAGCCGTACGCAGCTCGCCTCCGCGCAAGAGGAAAACGGCCTCCTAGAGGCGGCAGCTGATCTCCATTCCGTCCTCCACGGGAAACGTGACGCTCTGGTAGCCGTTGCGGGGGTCGCGGACGTAGTCGAGGTAGGGCGCGAGGTCCTCGAGGTCGACGTCGTCGGCGACGACGAGGGTGCCGGGCGCGAGGCGTGGTTCGAGGAGACGCAGGACGGGCAGGCACAGGTCCTTCCAGCCGTCGAGGAGGACGAAGTCCGCGGAGCCGGCGACTGCGGCAAGGGTGTCGCGGGCATCTCCTTCGAGGATGGTGATCAGGTCGTCCAGCCCCGTCTCGGCGAACGTCCGGCGGGCGGCCGCGATCTTGGCGGCGCTCAGCTCGGTACTGATCACCCGCCCCGCCCCGTTGTCGCGCACCGCAGCGGCGAGATGGAGCGTGGAGATGCCGAAGGACGTGCCGAACTCGACGACGGTGGCGGGGCGGACGGCCCGAATCAGGTTGTAGAGGAGGCGGCCGCCCTGGGCGGAAATCGGCATGTACACCTCCGCTTTGGCGTCGGCCTGTTCTTGCGGACCGAGGGGCCCGGAACCCTGGGGCCACGCCGCCCGGACTCGCCTGCTGACTGCCTCGTCCTGCTCGGCATGCCGGAACAACCGGTCGAGGGCGGAGGCGACGCGGGGGTCTTCGAGGGTGCTGGTGGGTGTCATTAATCTAGACTAGACGCACCGTTGCGTATTTTCTAGAAGTTCTGGCCTACGCTGGCCCCAGGAGGCAGAAATGCAACGAGGAACTACGGCCGCCGCGGCGGCCGGGCCGGAACCGGCGGCACGCCATCACGGCAACAGGCACGGCCGCAGCGAACGGGCCCGGCAGGCCGTGCTGGAGGCGGCCGATGACCTCCTGGTCGAGAAGGGCTTCGCCGGCGTCACCATCGAGGGCATCGCCGCCCGGGCGGGTGTCGCCAAGCAGACTGTCTATCGCTGGTGGAAGACCAGGACCGACATCCTCCTGGACGCCTTCCTCCAGGATGCGGCCGAAGCCCTGACCCCGCCGGACCACGGCGACCTGGCGTCGGACCTGCGCGCCCACCTGCGCCAACTGGCCATGTTCCTCACCCGGTCCGACGCGGGCGCCGTCTTCAAAGCCCTCATCGGGCACGCCCAGCACGATCCCGCGTTCGCCGCCGCCCTGCGGTCCGGGTACCTCGACGAACAGTGCCGTCGCGACCGGCTTCCGCTGGAACGAGCGGTGGAACGCGGCCAGCTCACCCCCGGACTCGACATCGCGGCGGAGATGGACCAACTCGTGGGACCGGTCTACCACCGCGTCCTGATGACGGCGGAACCCGTCGACCAGGCTTTCACCGACCGTCTCGTCGAGGCGTTCCTGCACCGCGCAGACGTAACAGACGACGCAGGAGAGAGGGGAAGCAGATGACTCTGAAGGCAGGCCAGCGGGTGGTGCTGGCAGCGGACACCCGGCTGACCGATTCGGCCGAGGTGTCGGGGATCGTCATCGGTTTCCTGTCCCTGGCGGCGGGCACCGGCGGGACCGTCGAGCAGGTGGTCGGCCACCAGGACGAGAGCGACGACGTACGGGAGTACGAGCGGCTCAAATCCCTGCTCGACGCCTACGGGCGCGAGATGCCCACGGAGAGCAGGAGGCAGCTCGAAGGGAAGGTCGGCTCCCTGGAACCCGCGTGGACCGCCTTCCAGGAACGCGCGCCTCGCGTGAGCGTGCGGGTCCGCTTCGACAACGGATTCATCCTCGACGGCGCCGGCGAGGACGTCTTCGTCCCTGCTTGAGGGCCCGTCCCGGGTCAGGGCGGTGGCCGACGGCGGTGCTCGCGCCAGCGGGCCCACAGCTCGCTTGGGATGCGCGGCGAGGGGTTGGGCTCGACGGGCCACCGTTCGGCCCGGGCGGAAGGACCGGCCTGAGGTAAGACTGCCCCCTGGTCCCCACGGCGCACAGGGGTTCACACCCGGGGAGGTCCGCACGCCCGACGCGCAAGGTGAAGGGGACACGATGGTGGCGGGACCAGCACGCTCCGCATGCCGCCGTCTTCTGGTGCGCCGGGTGCCCGCGCCGAGAAGATGGTGCGCACACCATGGTGCGGTGGCGGGCGAGGGCGGCGCACCACGATGCACACCGGTGCGGCGGCCAGGAGTGGACGACGCCGTCGGCGCGCGCGACATCCTGCATCGTCGGCATCGGGCGCGCGCCCATGCCGGACGTACCGCTCCACCGGCCGGTGTCAGGAGGCGATGCGTTCGCCGGACGGATCGGCGAGCACGATCTGGACGTGCGGCGGGCCGTACTTGCGGGCTTTGGAGGCCATTACGGCGTTGGGTGCAGCCTTCGGCCCAGGGACCTCGCCGAGTGGTGCGGAGTGGCCCATCAGGCCAGGTGTTGGCGCAACCAGTGGTCGAGGGTGGCGAAGTCCTCGTCCGTCATGCCGCGCCGGGCATCGACGCGGTGCAGGAGGGACTGGCCCGGGCGGCGTGCTTCCATCCAGTTCCGGTCGGTGTCTGTAATTTCGTCATCGACCCAGGCGAAGGGCCGCCCGTTTGCCCAGCGGAGGAGGTCACGGGTCTTCCAGTGGAGCCGGTCCTGCTCGTCTTCGTCGGAGGGCTCGGACCAGTTCACTACGGGCAGTTCCGGCAGACCCAACCACGGAGCGAGGCATTCGTTCGCGTCGGACATCCACGTGGTGGCCCACACCAGCTCGCATGGCAGCGCCATCAGCCGGGGGCCGTGCGCAGGATTGACCCTGGCGATGAGCGGGTTGGCGCCTCCCTCGATGTGGCGCCCGGCCCGGTAGGTCGGGTACCCGTCCGGAAGCTGTTGCCGAGTTGCCCCGAAGGGAACGAGTGGGCCGTCGACGTCCAGAAAGAGAAGGGGCAGCGTAGAGCCGGTCACGTCTGCACGGTAACGGTGTTCAGGCCGGCCCGGCAGCGGTCCGCCTCGTCTCCCGGCAGGATGCCGGGGAAACGAGGAGTTACCGGCCGCGAGTTGCCGGTCCGCGCCGTTCGCCCGCGCGACCGTGTGCGGCGGTGCTTGGCCGAGGTGTGCTCACACCGGGGCGAGTGGTCTCAGGGACCGCTCGGGCGAAGTCCCTAGCGCTCCCCGGGACCGCTCAGGCGAAGTCCCGACGGCGGCCCGCCCTGGTCGTGAGCAGGTAGAGCGGGGGCAGAACGGCTGTTGTGCACACCACCCACAGGGCTGTGTGCGTTCCCGCGTACGTGGCGAGCAGACCTGCCGTGAGCGCGCCGACGGGCTGGGCGCCCCACGAGACGAAGCGGACGGTGGCCATGACGCGGGAGAGAAGTTCGGGCGGCGACTGTGTCTGGCGGTAGGTGCGCGTGGTGATCGAGCCGATGACGACGCCGAACGCGAAACCGGCATTGCCCAGGGCGAACCAGTACGCGTCCGCGGCGGTCGTGGTCAGCGGGATCAGGGCTGCGGCAGCGGCGCCGCCTGCCAGTGAGGCCCCGACGACACCGCGCGCGGTGCCGAACCGCCGGGTGATCCGTACCGCCACCGCGGATCCGGCGAGTGCGCCCACTCCGTCCATGGCGAGCAGCAGGCCGAGTTGGGCGGGCGACAGCCCGGCCTCGCGGACCAGGTAGAGAGGGGTGAGGGCGATGAGCGCGGCGCAGACGAAGTTGGTGGCTGTCGCCCAGAGCATGCAGGGCATCATGACCGGGTGCCGGGTTACGTACCGCCAGCCCTCGCGGATCTGGCGCAGCGCGCCGTCGCCGGTGCGGGGCGCGGGGCGGCGCTCGGGGAGGGTGCGCAGCAGTATGGCGGAGGCGAGGTAGCTGCCGGCGTCCACCAGGAGCGCGCCGACCGGGCCCGCGGCCTGGACGAGGAGGCCGCCTGCGGAGGGGCCGCCGGTCTCGGTGACAGCGCCCGTGCCGGACATGAGGCTGTTGCGCGCAGCGAGTTGCTGTGCCGGGACGACGGCGGGCAAGAAGGTTGAGTTGGCTATGTCGAAGAGGACGGTGCAGGCTCCGGTGACCAGCGCGGCGAGCAGCAGGTGCACGTAGGTGAGCCCGTCGAACCACCAGGCCGTCGGCAGGGAGCCGAGGGCGGCGAACCGAAGCAGATCCAGGGTGACCTGGAGTCGGCGCAGCGGTACGCGCTGGGCAACCACTCCGGCCGGAAGGCTGAGTAACAGCCAGGAGATCTGACCGGCGGCGGCGAGCAGGGCGGCCTGGAGGGCGGTGGCGTCAAGGACGGTCAGGGCGATCAGGGGCAGGGCGAGTGCGGTGACGGCGGTGCCTGCGTGGCTGACGGTGGAAGCGGCCCAGAAACGCCAGAACTGGGCGGAGGGGGCGTAGGGGGCGGGGGGCGCGTGCGGGGTGTGCGGGCCGGGACGGATCTGCCCTGGGGCCGTCGGGGTCTCGCTCATGAGGTGCCCTTCTCCAGCGGGCTCAGATGAGTCTCTTTTGGGAACTCACTTGTACAGCTGAGTTTCTATCGGGAACTCACCTCATGGCGCAAGATGGTTCCGAAGACCCGTCGCTGTATCCGCACGACGGCTGCATCCGTATCGGTACGTTGCGTCCGCAGGACAGGAGATCCATGGCCAGGGCCGTTCCCGAGCGGGATGCCGACTGTGCGATCGCGCAGACAGCGGCGGTGATCGGCGACTGGTGGAGCCTGCTTCTGGTGCGGGAGACCGCGCGCGGGCACCACCGGTTCGACACGCTCCTGACTGAGCTGGGGATCTCCCGGAAAGTGCTGACCGAACGCCTCGCACTGCTGGTGGAGGCGGAGGTTCTGGAGAAGGTGCCGTATCAGAGCGGCCCGGTACGGTACGAGTACCGGCTCACCGAGCGGGGGCGGGGGCTGCTGCCCGTACTGCTGTCGATGCAGGACTGGGCGGACCGCTGGGTGCTGGGCGACGGCTCACTGAGCGGCACGGCCGACGAGGCGAGCGCCGAGGCGCGGCGGGTGGCGGACCTGGTGGGCGAGCGCCTGCCGTACATCGAACTGCCGGGGCACGTGGACGGGGCTCCGCTGGACCCGGTGGCGGACGGGCCCACGGCCACCGTCCTGTTCTGCTATCCGGCGACCGGCCGCCCGAGCCCGCTGCCGGACGGCTGGGCCTCCATCCCGGGAACAGTCGGCTGCACGCTGGAGAACCGGCTGTTCCGCGAGGCGTACGAAGACTTCCGGGCGGCGGGTGCGGAGGTGCGCGGCGTGAGCACCCAACGCCCGGACGAACAGCGGGCGTTCGCGGTCGAGGAGGGCCTCCCCTTCACCCTCCTCTCCGATGTCGACCTCCGCCTCTCGGCGGCCCTGCGCCTGCCGGTGTTCCGTGCCGGGCAGGCGCTGCGGCTGAAGCGGGCGGTGCTGGTCGTGGACCGCGACCGCGTGGTACGCCATGCACGCTTCCCGGTGACGGATATTCCGGGGGCGGTACGGGAGGCACTGCACGCCGTACAAGAGGCCCGTTGACCGCCCGGTAGAGGGGGCCTTTCGCGAGATCCGGGGCACTGACTACGGCAGTAGGAACCGCTGACCCCGCAGCCGTACCCCATGTGCGTCTGCCGGCCGGGAGTTGCTCCCAGCGCTGAGGCCCCGAGAGGCATCTCCACGACGGTCGCGTACGCCCGGATCGCCGCACCTACTGAGACGCCCTGGTAGCCATGCGCGTTCGGGCCAGGGGATCAGCTGTCCAGTGAGAGGGCGTTCTTGGCGTGCGCGACGGATTCCTCCGAGGCGGGTCCACCTGGATTCTCGGTGGCCAGTGCCTGGTTGAGGGTGACGAAGGGGCGCATCCGCCGCTCGTAGCGCACATACGCGATGCGGTGGTCGCCCTTGGCCTGGGCGAGGCAGTCGGCCAGTACGTGGGCGCCCACGAGGGCCAGGCTGGTGCCCTGCCCGGAGAGGGGGGAAGGACAGTAGCCTGCGTCTCCGAGCAGGGTCACCCGGCCCCGCGACCACGGGTCCATGCGGATCTGAGCCATGGCGTCGCAGTAGAAGTCGGGCGCCTTGCGGGCAGCGTCGGCCAGGCGAGTCCCCTCCCATCGCATCGACGCAAGCTTGTCCACAACGAACTGCCGAAGGGCGGCGCCGTCGCGGAGCTCGGGGGAAAGAGGTGCGGACTCGAAGCCGAAGGCGATCCTGAGTTCGGTGTTGCCTCGTACGGGCATGATGCCGAAACCCATGCCGCCGTCCCGCAGCCACATCTGCCAGTTGTCCAGGGCAAGGAAGTTGTCCGCGCTGAAGACCGAGAGGTAGCTGCCCAGGTGGGTGGCGACATGCTCCTCCGGGCCGAAGGCCAGGCGACGGACAGCTGAGTGGAGGCCGTCCGCCCCGACCACGAGGTCGAAGGTGCGGGGCGGCCCGTGCGCGAAGTCGACGCGCACGCCGCTCTCGTCCTCGTCGAGTGCGGTGATGCTGTCACCGAAGAGATACTCGACGTCTGCGCGCGTGTGTTCGTAAACCATGCGTACCAGGTCCTCGCGCAACACCTCGAGGTCTTCGCTGTCGAGCCGTCCGCTGCTGAAGGTCGCCTCGGTGGAGCGGTCGACCTCGTGACCGTCGGGGGCGAGGATCGACATGCCGCGCATCCGGGTCCGTACGACCCTTGCCTGCTCCAGCAGGCCCATCCGCTCGACGACTTCGAGCGCGACGCCGCGGATGTCCACCGCCTGGCCGCCCGGGCGTTGGCCCGCGGCGCGTTCGACGACGGTGGGCGCGAAGCCATGACGCCGCAACCAGTAGGCGAGGACGGGCCCGGCGATTCCGCCGCCGGAGACGAGTACGGTCTGCATGACAAGGTCCTCCAGTGCTCTTACGGTGTACGCGCTCTGAACTTACGGCGTACGCACCCTCCTTCCAACTGGCCGTTTACCGGGCCTGTACTAGCTCAGCCGGGGTGCTTCCGGTGTTTCCGATGCTACTCTCTGCACTAGTACAGGAGAGGGAGGCGGCAGGACGTGACGAAGGCCACAGGAGTCGGCGGCGATCCGCCCTATCTGCGCATCGTCGCCGCCATCAGGCAGCGCATCGCGGACGGGGAACTCGCCCCTGGAGACCGAGTTCCCTCGACCCGGCAGATCGCCGGCGAGTGGGGGGTCGCGCTCGCCACTGCCACCAAGGCGCTGACCACCCTGCGGCTTGAGGGGGCTGTCCTGGCCCGGCCCCGGATCGGCACGGTCGTCGCGGGAACGGCCCCCGCCGCGCCTGCCCGCAGGCGTCCCTCACCTGCCCCGGACCCCGGGCAGGAGCAGGAGCATGAGCAGGAGCTGAGCGTCGACCGGATCGTCCGCACGGCCATCGACATCGCTGATGCCGAAGGGCTGTCGGCGCTCTCCATGCGCGGCGTTGCCGCACGGCTCGGCGTCGCCGCCATGTCGCCCTACCGGTACGTCCCCAGCAAGGACGACCTCATTCTCCGCATGGCCGACACCGCATTTGGTGAGGAGTCCTACCCCGCCGACGCCCCCGAGGAGTGGCGCTCGCGCATCGAACTGGGGGCTCGGACCCTCTGGACTCTGTACCGCAAGCACCCGTGGCTGGCCCAGATCGGCTCTCTCACCCGCCCTCTGCTCGTGCCCAACCTGATGGTCCACGGCGAGCGGATGCTGCGAGCCCTGGACGGCCACGGACTCGATCCCACCAAGCTGTTCGACATCCACGTCCTGCTCTACAGCCACGTCCAGGGCCTGGCCGTGCACCTGGAGCTGGAAGCGAGCGCCGAAGCGGCCACGGGCCAGTCGGAGGACCAGTGGATGGACAGCCGCACCACCGCCCTCCAGGCATTGGTGGAATCCGGCCGATTCCCGACCTTCGCCAAGGTCGTCGGAAGCTTCGAGGACGGCTATGACCTGCGCCTCGACGCACTCTTCGAATTCGGCCTCGGAGCGCTCCTCGACGGCTTGGCCCCCCTCATCGAAGGTCAGGATGCTGCCGCGTAGGCACAGGAACGAGTTCATCGAGGGCCGGATCCATGCCTCCTTCGCGCCGTCGGGGCACCTGGCGGCTACGCGGAGGGGCCGTGGGTCGCCTGGCCGGCTACGCAGCCGGCCCGGCCGGGAGGACATGGCAGGACGGCCCCGAACGGTCACGACATCCACACCGTTGACCAAACCGAGCCCAGTGCCGGACGACCGGCGCGGCGGAGGCCCGGGGCCCTACGGCCACACGACCTCGTCGTCCCGAACCACCAAGGGCTCGTACTGGCGGGAGTCGTAGAACCTGGTCCAGCCCAGGTGAACCGCACCGGTGGAGGAACGGTGCCGGTCATCGGCCTGGGCAGCCAGCCACTTGAGCAGTTCACCCGTGAGGTCGAACTCGTCGGGGTGGATCTCCTGCCGAACAGTCATGACCCATTGCCCGTGGCGGGAGTCCTCGGCGCGCAGCAGCACGGCGACAAGCGCTTCGTCCACCTTCCACGCCTCACCGTGTCGGCCGAGCAGGGGCACGGGGTGGTTCTCCAGGACGGGTTCGCCACAGTCGTCCTCCACCACAACCAGAAACGAGGTCACGATGCGGAGGGTCTCCGGTGCGTCGCCGAGCCCGAGATGCCATCGAAGCTCGGCTATCTCTTCGTCCGACAAACCTTCCCGCAGGTTCAGGGCGAGGGAGAGTTCAAAGATGTCAGCCATGGCGCGCCAAGCTATCGCCTCGGTACGACTCCCCCACCAGCGACGTAGCTGCCCAGGGCGGGGCCCGTCGTACGGTGCCTGCCCCATTCCTTGCTGAACGCCCGAGCAGGCGCGGCGGCGGCCGACAGCTGGATCGGGGGTCACGGGGCGCGGAGTTCACGCCACGGAGCGCCGGTCCGCAACCGCTGCTGCAACTCCGCTGATCAGCTGCTGGTGACCCCGGCACAGCCGCCCGCAGCTGCTCACGACCACCCACAGCCGCCCACGCACTGCAGCATGGGAACAAACCGTTCCCATGCTGCATCCGTGCGCTCACCACGACCGGCCACAGGGTCACTTGCCAGAGAGGACCTGGTGGCTCGGCTCAGGCCCGGTCAGGCCTGCTGGCTCGCCTTCCGGCGGCGTACGACGAACACCGCACCCGCGCCGAGCACGATCGCCGCGCCCGCCGCGAGGGCGATCTGCGTGGTGCCCGAGGAACCTGTGGCGGCGAGGTTGCCCGCGTCGGTGGTCACCGGGGTGGTGTTGGCGTTGCCCTGCGGGACCGGGACGTTGGTCTTGTCCGTGACCGGGGTGGGCTTGGAGTCAGGGACCTTGCCGGGGTTGCTGCCCGCGGCGAGGATCGAGAACTGGTACTCCGTCAGCTCGTTGCTGCCGCAGGAGCCGTTCTCGTTGTAGTAGTCGCCGGCCGCGAAGGCGATGCCCTCGGCTGCCGGGGCCTTCTTGTCGACCGTGAGGCGCAGCTTCAGGTCCGCGGACTTTCCGGCAGCCAGGTTGGTCACGGTGCCCGCGTACTCGGCCTCCTTGACGTCCTTCCAGTCGGAGGAGCCTGCGGCGGCGGCCTGCAGGTGCAGCATGCCGCTGATGTCGTTGAAGTCGTTCTTGTCGGCGCCGTAGACCACGGCGAACGGCTTGACCTCGTCGATCTTCTTGTCCGTGCCGTTGGTGACGCGCAGGGTGAAGTCCACCGTCGAACCGGCGACGACCTTGCCCGGCAGGCCGACCAGCGTGGTGCTGAGCTTCGCCTCGATCTTGCAGTCGTCGACGGGGGGCTCGGTCGGGTCGACCGGAGGCTTCGTCGGGTCCACCGGCGGCTTGGTCGGGTCGACCGGGGGCTTGGTGGGGTCGACCGGAGGCTTGGTGGGGTCGACCGGAGGCTTCGTCGGGTCCGGAGTACCGGCCTCCGCCTTGGCCTTGTCGTACGCCTTGACCGCGTCGTCGTACGTCTTCTTCGTCTTGGTCTCCCACTCGGCCGCGGGCCCGATGGCCGCGATCAGCTGGGCGTGCGCCTTACCGAAGGCACCTTCGGAGAACGAGACGGTCCGGTACGCGTCGGACCTGGCCGCGGCGGCGGCGGTGTACTTGTCCTGCGCCGTCTGGACGGCTTCCTTGGCCTTGGTGACCTCTGCCTCGGGGGTACCCTCGGGCAGCTTGGCGAGGTCCTCCTTGGCCTTCTTCAGCGCCGCGTCGGCCTCGGTCGCCGCGGTGTCCGCAGCCTTGGCCTCCGCCCTCAGCTTGTCCAGGGCCTTCCGCTCGGGGCTGTCGGCCTTCAGCATGTCCTCGGGGGCCTTCCGCGCCGCGGCGTGCGCGGTCACGGCGGCGTCGTATGCGGCCTTGGCTTCGGTGACGGCCTTGGCGAGCGCCTCCAGTTCAGCCGGCGTCGGCTTCGGCTTCTGATCCTGGACCTGACCCGCCGGTACCGTGTCCGCGGCGAACGCGGCGGTGGCCGACAGGAGCAGCACGGGCGTGGTGACGGCGGCGGCAACAGCCGTCGCGAGCGTGCGGCGTATCTTCACGCGGGCCCTTTTCTGGGAAGGGGGTCTCCGGTCGCAGAGACCCCGAAGAGAGAAGCAAGCACAAGATGTGGGTGCGCCGGTGCGGAGTGATGCCTCACGCAGGCGGCGGTCCCGAGATCGTACGACCGGGAAGCGGGCCGGAGAAGGAAGAATTCGCAGCCTCCGGGGGCTCTGACCGCCACCTGCCCGGACAAACGCGGGCAATGAAGACAGTTGCCCACGGGGCGTGTGTTTTCTCTGTGACGTGATTCACGGTGCTGGTGAAGTGGGCGCGGAGAGCTGTTGCGACGGCCTCCATGTCTGCGCGCGCGGCGGTGTGTGAGCCCGTGCACGCGCTCGTACGAACTTCCGGACCGCGGCCCCGGGCATGGCCCTCGGCCTCATGAGCACCACCGCCGGTCGACTGTGCGGCACCGTGCCCGGCAGACACCACTGCGCCCACCACTCCCTCAACTCCCTTTCGCGGATGGAGACTGCGGGTCTACGAAGGTCATGGCGTGAGGTGCGCCGGGAACGGGTCTGTCGTGGGGCTGCTGCTCAGAGGTGACTCCCAGGAGGGGGCATGTCCGGATCGTCTCTCCAGGTGGGCAAGCAGGTGTTTCGCCGTGGCGGAGGCGGTGTCCTGCGGTGCGCGGGTCGCAGTCAGGGCGATGGTGATCCTTGCCGGGGCTGCCTCCGGAAGGTCCGGGTCGGTCAGGAAGGGAAGGAGCAGCAACAGGCGGGCGGCTGGGTCCTGTACGCCTTCGGCCGTCGTGGACGGGTGGTCGGCGATGCGGACCAGCCCGTCCCATGTGAGGCCGGTCCCCGAGAAGTCTGCTTCCCAGGCGGCAATCCGTCGGGCAGAACTTCCGCCCGGTCGGGTGAGGAGGTAGCCGGTGCCGTAGTCGCCCACCTGGTTGCGGTAGATCACCACAGCTCCGGGGCCGCCTTCGGCCGGCACTCGGAACGCCGGCCAGTGTGCGGGATCGAAGAGGACCTCGGACATGGCATCGGCATCCGTGCCGTCATCGCCGAAACACTCCGGCGCCGGCCGCTCGGCACATGCCCCGTCACCGCACATCGCCAGGAGGTGGTTCGTCCAGAAGCCCGGGCGGGCCAGCAGTGATTCGCCCGCCACCAGCGGGCCTTCGTCGCATCCGTTGATCAGCACCCTCGGATCCTGTCACCGGGCGCTGACACGGACCGATCCGGGAGCAGCACGGGGCGCGCCCTGTGACGGGACAGGTCCGGGAAGCGTCCCCGACCCTGGAAACGGTCGGTCCACCTGGTGGAACCCCGCCGGCGGGGAGCGGCGAGCGCGGCGTCGAGAAGGGTTCGCGGCGGTGGCGAAAAGGGCTCCTCCGGGGAACCGACTCCTCTCAGGTGCTGTCTGACCGTCCGTACAGGTTGTGCCCCGATGAATTGGAGTTGTTCCGGATGGTCCCTCGCGTTCGTGCACTGCTGTTGACCGCCCTGCTGCTGGTGACAGGTGTGCTGGTGTCTTCCACGCCTGCTGCTGCGGTCATCGGCGGATCGAAGAGCACCTACGGTCCGTGGGCGGTGCGGATGCTCGTCGACGGACAGCCCGCTTGCACCGGCACCGCGGTCGGCCCCCAGTGGATCCTCACCGCCGCCCACTGCTTCTTCGAGCAGGGGCAGCCCGTCGCCGACAAGCGGATCGCCTTCAAGGTCGGCAGCCTCGACATGCGCAAGGGCGTCACCGTGCGCCCGCTGCCCGGCAAGCGTGTGGACAGTGCGCAGGCCGACATGATGCTCGTCAAGGTTCCGGCGATGAAGGTCGGCACGGCGCGCCTGGCGACCGCCGGCGTCCGCCCCGGGCAGGCCGTCCGGCAGTACGGCTGGGGCGCCACCTGCGAGAACGACGAGGGTGCCTGCCAGTCCCCCGTGCTCAAGCAGTCCGACTTGAAGGTGGTGCGGGCCGGCGATCCCCGGTGCGCGCGCAGCACCGGTCCCGGCGGGACGGACTTCTGCATGGAGAAGGTGACCGGGATCCCCGCCGGCGGCGACTCGGGCGGTCCGGTGATGAGCATCGCCCCGCACGGCGAGGAAGTCCTCCTCGGCGTCTTCAACGGCTCCGACCGCGAGAGGTTCGCCGAGGCAGGAGAGGTCTCACGGGAGCTCGCCTGGATCCGCCGGGTGATTGGCCAGTAGGCCATTGGCCAGTAGGCCCCGCACGGGGGTGGCGTACGACCGCGTGGGGAACCGCCTGGAGGTCTGCCACGACGGGCAGTGAGTGCGCCGGGAGACGGGACGTGCGGCGCGGGGGGCCCCGGACCGGCTCGCGGTGGTGGCCGTGGGAGGCGGAGGGAGGCATTGCCGCTTCCGCTCCCCCGGCCCCGTGTCGGCGAAACGGGCGTGAAGGCCCGCCGTTCCACCGGCGAGTGAAAGCAACGGCCCCGCGGCGCACGCTCCGAGGCCGGTCCCGCAGCGCGCAGCGGACAAGGACTGACGCGTGCGCGAAGTATTGACACTCGTGTTTCAAGGGCTCTACGTTCCTGGTCACTTGAGAGCGCTCTCACGACGTCCCTACGTCATGACTTCGAGGTGCCGCCCATGCCGTCCCCCCACTCCCGCCCCTCCCCCCACCGCAGACCGGCCGCCGCTCTGGTGCTGGTCGCCTCGCTCGCCGCCTTCGGTCTCGGTCCTGCCGCGACTCCGGCAGCTGCCGCCAACGTGCCGATAGGTTCCGGCAGTTACTCCGACACCCGTCCGGCAGGAACATCCGGGCCGACGACCAACACCGGCGCCCCCGTGACTCCGAAGGTCACCCCGGCCGCGAAGGGCCGGCCGGTCCCCACCAACGACTGGTGGTCCTCGCTGGCCTTCCAGCGGTACGGAGACAATCCGTACTCCACGCCGATGTACGGGCACCCGCTCACCTACCAGGCCACCGCCGCCGGCCTGGACGTCGGGTACCCCACCACACCGGCGGTCGTCGGAGAGGGCCGCCAGTACGAGTACGCGCACAAGCGCGACCTCACCATCGGTCTGGCCGGCCTCAACTCCCCCGATACGAAGGCCGACTCCTGGTCCGACTGGACCGTCACCCCGTACTGGTCGGACGGCACCCGCACCCTGCGCACCACCATCGGCCACGGCCTGCCCTTCGTGTACGCCAAGGGTTCGGGCGGCAACGCGCAGATCACGACCGCCGGCGCCCCGACGGTCTTCGCGGACCAGGGCAACGTCCTGGGAATCACGGTCGGTGGCCACCACTACGCCCTGTTCGCGCCCAGCGGCAGCGACTGGACCGTTTCGGGCTCCACGGTCAGCGCCGGTCTGGGCGGCAAGGACTACTTCTCCCTGGCCGTTCTCCCGTCGGCCGATGCGCTCGCCATGTTCAAGAAGTACGCGTACAGCTTCGTCACCGGGTCCAAGGCGACCTGGTCCTCCGCCGCGGGGGCGGTGAAGGCGACCTACACCCTCACCACCCAGGCGCAGGAGGGCAGCGAGACCGGAACGCTCCAGGCGCTCTACCGCCACCAGTGGCTGCACACGTCCGACCCGCTGACCTCCTCCACCTATGTGTCGCCGCGCGGCACGATGAAGGTGCGCGAGGGTACGGCCTTCACCACCACCCAGAAGTCGTCGGCCGTCCTGCCCGCCCTGCCCAAGTCCTCGGGCGTCGACCGGGCCCGCCTGAAGACGTACCTCGACGAAGTGGTGAACGCGGCCGACCCGTTCTCGGGAGCCACCGACACGTACTGGACGGGCAAGGCGCTCGGCAGGCTCGCACAGCTCGTGCCGGTCGCCGAACAGATCGGGGAGGACGCCACCCGTGACAAGCTCCTCGGCCTGCTCAAGGGCCGGCTCCAGGAGTGGTTCACCGCCGGTGGCCCGAGCGAGTTCTCGTACGACAGGGAGTGGAAGACCCTGACCGGCTATCCCGCGTCGTACGGCAGCGACACGGAGCTCAACGACCACCACTTCCACTACAGCTACTACGTCTACGCGGCGGCGGTCGTGGCCCAGTACGACCAGGCATGGGCAGCCGACTCGGCGTGGGGCGGCATGGTGAAGACCCTCGTCAAGGACGCGGCCAACCCCGCCCGCGACGACTCGGCCTTCCCCTTCCTGCGCGGCTTCGACGTGTACGCGGGCCACAGCTGGGCGTCCGGCCACCAGGGATTCGCCGCGGGCAACAACCAGGAGTCCTCGTCGGAGTCGACGAACCTCAGCGCGGCCCTGGTGCTGTGGGGATCCGCTACGGGCAACAGTGAACTCCGCGACCTGGGATCCTACTTGCTGACCACCGAGTCGGAAGCGATCGCCCAGTACTGGTTCGACTCCGATCAGCAGGTGTTCCCGTCCGGGTTCGGCCACGACACGGCCGGGATGGTGTGGGGCAGCGGAGCGGCGTACGCGACGTGGTGGACGGCTAACCCCGAGGAGATCCACGGCATCAATGTCCTGCCCGTCACCGGCGGTTCGCTCCACCTGGCCGGGTACAAGCCCGCGATCCGGCGCAATCTCACCGAACTGGTGCGGGAGAACGGCGGCCCGGCGGTCGAATGGCGGGACATTCTCTGGGAGTTCGAGTCGCTCGCCGACCCGGCCGCCGCCAAGGCCAAGTGGGATGCCGGCCACGCCGGTTACACGCCGGAGCAAGGTGAGTCCAAGGCGCACACGTACCACTGGATCACCACCCTGGACACGCTCGGCGCACCGGACACCACCGTGACGGGCGACATCCCGACCTCGGCCGTCTTCACCAAGGGATCGGTACGCACCTACGCGGCGCACAATTTCAGCGCCGCACCCCGCACGGTCACCTTCTCCGACGGTGCCAGGCTGAGCGTCCCGGCCCGCTCCACGGCGACGGGCACCGGAACGGGCGGCGGCCCTGACCCCGACCCGGATCCGCCCACGGGCAACGTGTTCCAGCTCCGTACGGGCGGCACCCTCACCACGGCGGCCGGCGCCACCCCTGGCAGCGACACCCTTGCCCCGGCGGACGGCGCGAACCACGACGGCACGCCGTACCGGCCGCTGGTGTACGAGGCGAAGCAGGTCAACGGCACGCTCTCGGCGGGCAGGCCGACCGCCTTCCGGCTCCAGCTCGACGCGGGGACCGCGGTCGGCCTGGGCCAGCAGGCGCGGGTGAGCTACGACCTGACGGGGGACGGCACGTTCGAAAGGGTGGAGACCTACCGGTATTTCGCGACCGATCCGGTGGCGGGCTGGGAGGCGTACAGCGAGGCCAGTGGCCTCAAGTCGGCGACGGGCTCCCTGGGGAACCTGAGGGGCGGGACGGTGCGGCTGGAGGTGTGGTCGGCGATCGGCAACGCGCCGGCGAAGCTCAGGACCGGGTCGGCCGATTCGACACTGACGATCCCCTTCGGCTGACCCACCCGGCGGGGCAGGGAGACCGGTGACCACCGGCGGGGCTCGCGGGCCCCGCCGGCGGTTACGCCGAAGCCCTCCGCACCAGCTCGGTGGGCGTGATCACCGATTCCGGCACCACCGCCCTGGAGCCCCCGTCGGCAAGCATCCGCATCAGCAGGCGCACCATCAACCTGCCCATTTCCTCGACATCCTGACGGACCGTCGTCAACGCTGGTTCGGTCCGCTCGACCACTGAGGCCATGTCGTCGAAGCCGACCACGGCGACGTCCTGCGGAACCCTCAGTCCCCGCTCGCGCAGCGTCCGCAGCGCCCCCGAGGCCATCAGGTCGTTGGCGGCGAACACCGCGTCCAGGCCGGGGCACCGGTCGAGCAGTTCGGCTGTCGCCCGGGCTCCGCTCTCCTCGGTGAACGCTCCTTCGGCGACCAGCTCGGGCCCCGTCACCAGCAGTGCGTCGCGGTAACCGTCGAGCCGGTCCACGGCGGACGTCTGGTCGAGCGGGCCCGCGATGTGCGCGATGGTGTGCCTTCCGAGGGAGACGAGGTGGCGCACCGCGTCGCGTGCGCCGCCCCGGTTGTCGCAGTCGACGTACGGCAGCCCCAGGCCCGGCGAAGTGGTCTGCTTTCCCGGCCTGCCGCCGTACACGCACGGCACCTTGACCCGGCTGATGGTCGCGGGGAGCTGGTCGTCGTGGTGCAGGGAGAAGGCGAGCGCCCCGTCGACGTGCCCGCCTCCCAGGTAGCGGGCGATCCGCTGGTCGTCCTCGGGCCCCTCCACCCACAGCAGGACGAGCTGGGAGTCGTATGCCGTCAACTCGCGGCTGATGCCGCGTAGTTGGCGTCCGAAGAACGGGTCGGAGAAGATCCTGAACTCAGGTTCGGCGATGATCACCGCGACCGCCCCGTTCCGCCGGGTGACCAGAGTGCGGGCCGCGTGGTTGGGGACGTATCCCAGCTCCTCGACGGCCTTCAGCACCTTTTCCACCAGCGCCGGCCGGACACCGTTGCCGCCGTTCACGACACGGGAGACGGTGGCCCGGGAGACACCGGACCGGGCCGCGACCGCTTCCAGTGTGGGGCGGGCCGCACCCGTCCCAGGAGTCTGCTCGGGCAAGGGGCGCTCCTCGTCTGCGGCTTGCTGGTGCCGGGACAGGTTACCGGGCCCGATCTGCGGCTGAGAGTGCTCACAAGCGCAGCATTCCACGGGCGTTGCGGGTTACGGAGGAGCGGGACGGGTTTCCGCGGGGATCTTGACCTCTCACCTTCTCCGACGTAATTTCGGAGCGACCCTGCGCCGTGTGGAGTGGAAAGGAGGCGAAGTCGGGTGTCGATTCTCTCCGACCTGCATCGCCTCGCCCGCCGGGCGGCCTGGATTCCCGGCCGTGTGGCCCACGGCTGCTGACGCAGCTCCCCCGTCGGCGTGTCCCCCTGGTGGGCCCCGGCACCTCTTCCTCTCCTGCACCGCCTTCGGCACAGTACGCGCCGCGTCGCACGCTGCCCCGCGCCCCTGACCCTGGGGCCGTACCACCGAAGGCCGTGACATCGAAGCGGCGCAGTCGCAGGTCGTGACATCGACAGCGGTGTGGTTGAAGGCCGTGCCCTCGAGGGCCGTCCCGTGGACAGCCGCGCCACCGCAAGAGAAAGCTCCTTGAACGGTCATCTTGACAAGGCGACCGACCATGTCCGAAATAGAGGTTTTGTCATGGTAAGCGCACGGATTACGGTCAACGGGAAAGAAACCCCCCTAGCACCTGACGCACCGCACACCACCGTGCTCGACTTCCTGCGCGTGCGGGGTCTCACCGGCACCAAGGAGGGCTGCGCGGAAGGTGAATGCGGCGCCTGTTCTGTGCTGGTGGCCCGCCCCGGCGTGGCCGGGCCCACCGACTGGGTGGCGGTCAACGCCTGCCTCGTACCGGCCGCGGCACTCGACGGCCAGGAGGTCGTCACCGCCGAGGGCCTCGCCACCGTCGGCGAAGCCGGTACGGCGCCCGTACTGCACCCCGTTCAGGCGGAGATGGCGGTCCGTGGGGGTTCCCAGTGCGGCTACTGCACACCGGGGTTCATCTGCAGCATGGCGGCGGAGTACTACCGGCCCGACCGCTGCGCGCACGGCGGACCGGCGGAGGGCACCGGCCCCGAGCACGGTCCGAACGGCTTCGATCTGCACTCCTTGAGCGGAAACCTGTGCCGCTGTACGGGCTACCGGCCCATCCGCGACGCCGCCTATGCGGTCGGCGCGCCCGCCGAGGACGACCCGCTCGCCCAGCGCCGCGAGCAGGCCCCGCCGGAGCCGGTCGCCACCGAGTACACCCGGGGCGACCGTACGTTCCTGCGCCCGGCCACCCTCGACGCAGCTCTCCGGCTTCTGCGCGAGCGCCCCGACGCGGTCCTGGTCGCAGGGAGCACCGATCACGGCGTCGAGGTCAACATCCGCTCCCGCCGGGACACGTGTGTCGTCGCCATCGACCGGCTGCCCGAACTCCGCGAGCTGCGCGTGGAGTCCGATCACGTCGAGATCGGTGCGGCTCTCACGCTCACCGAGATCGAGCGCCGCCTCGCCGGCGGTGTGCCGCTGCTGGCGGAGCTGTTCCCGCAGTTCGCCTCCCGGCTCATCCGCAACAGCGCGACCCTCGGTGGCAACCTCGGTACGGGCTCCCCCATCGGCGACAGCCCGCCGGTGCTGCTCGCGCTGGACGCCTCGCTGGTGCTCACCAGTGCGGACGGCGAGCGCGTGGTCCCGCTGGCCGACTACTTCACCGGGTACCGGCAGAGCGTGCGCCGCTCCGACGAGCTGATCCGCGCGGTGCGCGTCCCGACGCCTCTGTCGCAGGTCACGGCCTTCCACAAGATCGCCAAGCGGCGCTTCGACGACATCTCCAGTGTCGCGGTCGCCTTCGCGCTCGACATCGAGGGCGGCATCGTCCGCAAGGCCCGTATCGGTCTGGGCGGCGTGGCGGCCACCCCGATCCGCTCGCTGGCCACCGAGGCGGCCCTGGAGGGCAAGCCCTGGACCACGGAGAGCGTCGAGGCCGCGGCCCGCGTCCTGCGCGGCGAGGGCACGCCGATGAGCGACCACCGGGCCAGCGCCCTCTACCGTTCCGCCATGCTCGGCACGAGCCTGCGGAAGCTGTACGCACAGACCACCGAGGCGGTTTCGTCATGAGCCATCTGTCCGAGCGGCCCGAAAAGCCCGTCGTCGGCGTCACGATGCCGCACGAGAGCGCCTACCAGCACGTCACCGGCACCGCGCTCTACACCGACGACCTGGTGTACCGCACCAAGGACGTCCTGCACGCCCACCCGGTCCAGGTGATGAAGGCCCACGGCCGTATCACCGCCCTGCGCACCGAGCCCGCGCTCGCCGTGCCCGGCGTGGTCCGCGTCCTGACCGGCGCCGACGTGCCCGGCGTCAACGACGCCGGCATGAAGCACGACGAACCGCTCTTCCCCGACGAGGTCATGTTCTACGGCCACGCTGTCGCATGGGTGCTGGGCGAGACCCTGGAGGCGGCCCGCCTGGGCGCGGCGGCCGTCGAGGTCGAGCTCGACGAGAAGCCCGCGATCGTCACCGTGGCGGAGGCCATCGAGGCCGAGAGCTTCCACGGTGCCCGGCCGCTGATGGAAACCGGTGACCTCGACGCCGGTTTCGCCGACTCCGCGCACGTGTTCTCCGGCGAGTTCACCTTCGCCGGGCAGGAGCACTTCTACCTGGAGACGCACGCGGCGCTCGCCCTGGTCGACGAGGGCGGCCAGCTGTTCATCCAGTCCAGCACCCAGCACCCCTCCGAGACGCAGGAGATCGTCTCGCACGTGCTCGGCGTCCCGGCTCACGAGATCACCGTGCAGTGCCTGCGGATGGGCGGCGGCTTCGGCGGCAAGGAGATGCAGCCGCACGGGTTCGCGGCCGTCGCTGCGCTCGGTGCCAAGCTGACGGGCCGCCCGGTCCGCTTCCGGCTCAACCGCACACAGGACCTCACCATGTCCGGCAAGCGGCACGGCTTCCACGCCTCGTGGAAGGTCGGCTTCGACGCGGACGGCCGCATCCAGGCCCTCGACGCCATGCTGACCGCCGACGGCGGCTGGAGCCTGGACCTCTCCGAGCCGGTGCTGGCCCGCGCGCTGTGCCACATCGACAACACGTACTGGATCCCCCACGCGCGTGTCGCAGGGCGCATCGCGAAGACCAACACCGTCTCGAACACGGCCTTCCGCGGCTTCGGCGGCCCCCAGGGCATGCTGGTGATCGAGGACATCCTCGGCCGCGTCGCCCCTCTGCTCGGCCTGGATCCGATCGAGCTGCGGCAGCGCAACTTCTACCGGCCCGGCCAGGGTCAGACAACGCCCTACGGGCAGCCGGTCACGCAGGCCGGCCGGATCTCCGCCGTCTGGGAGCAGGTGAAGGAGAACGCCCGCCTCGCCGACCGCACGCGCGAGATCGTCGCGTTCAACGCCGCGCACCCGCACACCAAGCGGGCCCTGGCGCTGACCGGCGTCAAGTTCGGCATCTCCTTCAACCTCACCGCCTTCAACCAGGGCGGCGCGCTGGTACTGATCTACAAGGACGGCTCCGTCCTGATCAACCACGGCGGCACCGAGATGGGCCAGGGCCTGCACACCAAGATGATGCAGGTGGCCGCGACGACCCTGGGCATCCCGCTGCACAAGGTACGGCTCGCCCCCACGCGTACGGACAAGGTGCCCAACACGTCCGCCACGGCGGCCAGTGCGGGCGCCGACCTCAACGGCGGGGCGGTCAAGAACGCCTGCGAGCAGCTGCGCGAACGGCTGCACCAGGTGGCCGGCACCCAGCTCGGCGGCAACGCCTCCGACGTGCGCATCGTCGAGGGCGTCGCCCGGGTCCTGGGCAGCGACAGGGAGCTGCCCTGGGACGACCTGGTGCGCACCGCGTACTTCCAGCGGGTCCAGCTCTCGGCGGCCGGTTTCTACCGGACCGAGGGCCTGCACTGGGACGCCAAGGGTTTCCGCGGCACGCCGTTCAAGTACTTCTCCCACGGGGCCGCCGCCACCGAGGTCGAGGTGGACGGCTTCACCGGCGCGTACCGGATCCGTCGCGTGGACATCGTGCACGACGTCGGCGACAGCCTCTCCCCGATGATCGACATCGGTCAGGTCGAAGGCGGGTTCGTGCAGGGCGCGGGCTGGCTGACGCTGGAGGACCTGCGCTGGGACACCGGTGAGGGCCCGCACAGGGGCAGGCTCCAGACGCAGGCGGCGAGCACGTACAAGCTGCCGAGCTTCTCGGAGATGCCCGAGGAGTTCCACGTCACGCTGATGGAGAACGCCACCGAGGAGGGTGCGGTGTACGGCTCCAAGGCCGTCGGGGAGCCCCCGCTGATGCTGGCGTTCTCGGTGCGCGAGGCGCTGCGGCAGGCGGCTGCCGCGTTCGGGCCCGCCGGGACCAGTGTGGAACTCGCCTCACCGGCCACTCCCGAAGCCGTGTACTGGGCCGTCGAGTCGGCCCGCGAGGGCACCGGGCAGGGCACCGGAACCGGCCTCGCCACCGGCACCGGCGCGCTCAGCAATGCCTGAGATGACCTGGGTGGCCGCGGTCGCGCGGTTGCGGGAGCGCCGGGAGCCCGGCGTGCTCGTGACCGTCGCGGCCGTGCGCGGCCACGCGCCCCGCAAGGCCGGCGCCAAGCTCGTGGTGGGGCGGTCCGGGACGTGGGGTTCCATCGGCGGCGGCAATGTGGAGGCGGTCGCGATCGACCGTGCCCGCGAACTGATCGCCGCGCCCGGCCCCGAGCCGGAGCTGATGGAGTTCGCGCTGAACGACAAGGTGTCGGGGCCGCACGGTGTGCAGTGCTGCGGCGGAGCCGTCTCCGTACTGCTCGAACCGCTGCCGGTGGTCCCGGCGGTGGCGGTCTTCGGCGTCGGGCACGTCGGGCTGGAGCTGGCCCGCATCCTGGCCCGGCACGATCTCGATCTGCACCTGGTCGACACCCGCCCCGAGATGCTCGCCGAGGACCGGCTGTCCGTCCTGTCGGACGCGGTCGCGCAGGTCCACGCCCATCACGTGCCCCTCCTGCCGGAGGAGGTGCTCGCGGAGCTGGCGCCCGGCACCCACGTCCTGATCATGACCCACGACCACGCCGAGGACGCCGCGCTGTGCGACGCCGCCCTGCGCACCCCGGGCCTCGGCTCGATCGGTCTGATCGGCTCCGCCGCCAAATGGGCCCGGTTCCGCAGACGCCTCGCCACCGAGGGCGGCCATGACGACGCCGCCATCGGCCGGATCACGTCGCCCATCGGGCTGCCCGGCATCAGCGGCAAGGAGCCCGCGACGATCGCGGTGGGCGTCGCGGCCGATCTGCTCCGGGCCTTCGAGGAGGGCACCGGCGGCTGAGCGCACCCCCGGGGCGCCCGCCCGCCGCATGCGCTGGGGATGCTCACGGCGTTCAGTGGGCGTGCTCCGGAGGGTGGTGCGGCTCGTAACCCGGGATCGTGCCGTCCGGCTTGGCCACCAGGAAGAGGCCGGCCATGCCCATGTCGGAGTGGCTCTGGACGTGGCAGTGGTACATCCAGGCACCCGCCCCGACGTGTTCGCCCGCGATGATCTGGAAGCCGAAGGAGTCGGCCGGGCCGGTGATCTTGTTGTCGACGACGCGGCTGGGGTCGTCGGGGCCGGTCAGCAGACCGGTTCTGTTGTCGGCCCAGCGGTGACCGTGCATGTGGAACGTGTGGTAGTACTCGCCGTGGGTGATCATGACGATCTCCACGCGGTCGCCCACCGTGGCCGCGAAGTCGGGGCTCTGGTGACCGGGCTTGTTGTTGATGGTCATGTCGTTGAAGACGATGGTGAAGGTCTTGTCGGGGAGGATGTCGCCCTTGCGGCGCACGATCACGCCGCCGTAGAGGCCCTTGCGGATGCCGCCCGTGCCGTGGTCCGTGCCGACGACATGGTCGTGGTAGTGCCAGTAGCCGGCGCTGCCGGAGCGCCAGGTGCCGTCCTTGCGGCGGCCGGGGGTGTGGGTGCGCCAGGTGTACGTGCGGGTCGCGCCGGGCTCGACGTGGCTCCTGCTGAGCTTGGTGCCATCGCTGGTGATCTCGTAGTCCACGCCGTGCACATGGAGGCTGACAGGAACGTCCAGGGTGTTCTCGAACTCGATGTGGGCGGTGTCGCCCTCGATCAGCTCGATCAGCGGCCCGGGTACGGAGGCCCTGCCCTTCTCGAAGCCGTAGCCCAGCTGTCCGTCGGGCAGCTTCTCGGCGTACATCTTCAGCCGGTGGATGCGGCCGCCGGCCGGTGCGGTGTCCGGCGGGCTGTCGGCCGAGGGGGCGGCCACTGCCCGGGGTGCGGGTTCCGTCGTGAACGACAACGATGTCGCCCCGGTCGCGGCCACCGCACCGCCCGCCAGGAGGCGCCGGTTGAAGCTCCGTCTGTCCATGCCGAACTCCCCAACGTGGTAAGGAGATTGACGGCCACACCGTAGCCGGACGAGCCGAGTTCATCCACACTGAGGACAAAGTTCGCGGTATTTAGGTCATACCCCTTGGCGGGTGACCGGAAGAGGTCTAGCTTCATCGGCTGTTCCTGTGACCACTGAGGGATGGGTGAACACATGCATCGCACACCACATCACCGGTCAAGACGCCGACGCGGTCTCGTCGCCGCCCTGACGGCCGGAGTTGTCGCATCCGGCCTGCTCGGCGGTACCGACGCCGCCGCCCGGCCGGATCCCGGCCCCCCGCCCCCGACAACGTTGTCCCTCCCCGCGCTGCCGTCTCCGCCCGGCGGCGCGAACGTCCGGGTGCTCGTCTTCCACGGCTCCGCGGGCGCCGACGAACCGCCGACCGTCAACGCCGGCATCGAGGCCATCGAGAAGATCGGCCAGTCCGGCCCCGCCGCCCAGCGCTTCCGCGTGGAGGCCACCGACGACGCGACCGTCTTCACCACCGCCAGGCTCGGCAGGTTCAACGCCGTCGTCTTCCTGACCGGTGGCGGCGACGTGCTGGACCCCGCCCAGGAGGCGGGCCTCGAGGCGTACATGGAGGCGGGCGGCGGCTTCCTCGGCATCCACGACGCGGCGCGCACCGAACCGTACTCCGACTGGTTCGCCGGCCTGATCGGCGCCCGGCCCGCCCCGGGCGGCGCCACGGCCGTGCAGCGTGCGACCGTGGAAGTGGGCGACCGGCAGCACCCGGCGACCAAGGACCTGCCGCTCCAGTGGAAGCGGCCGGACAAGTGGCTGAACTGGGCGAAGAACCCGTCCGGCGAGGTGCACACCGTGGCACGCGTGCGGGAGGCCACGTACAGGCCGGGATCGGGTGCCAACGGGTGGGACCACCCGGTCTCCTGGTGCCGTGACTACGACGGCGGCCGCTCCTTCTACACCGGCATGGGCGGCACCGCGGAGTCCTTCCAGGAGACGGACTTCCGTGACCATCTGCGCGGTGCCCTCCAGTGGACGACGCGCCTGGCGCGCGCCGACTGCAAGGCGAGCATCAACGCACACTACAAGGCGGAACGGGTCACCGCGCCCAACCAACCCGGTCGGTCCGACCAGATCGGCGAACCGCACGGGCTGGTGACCGCGCAGGACGGCCGGGTCCTCTACATCGGCCGGGGCGGCGCCGACAGCAATGCGCCCGTCGTCACCGACTGGAACAACCCGGACATCGGCAAGGGCCAGGGACAGCTCCACGTCTACGACCCGAAGACCGGGAAGGTGACGCTCGCGGGCGCGCTGACGGTCTTCGGCAACAAGGGCGGCGGCGACGAACTGGTCAAGAACGAGGAGGGCCTCCTCGGCGTCGAGACAGACCCCGACTTCCTCACCAACGGGTGGGTGTACCTGCACTACACACCCCACTCGCAGATCAACCGGGACACACACATGGCCGAGCGCCGCGTCTCCCGTTTCACCCTCGACCTCGCCACCGACAAGCTGGACCTGGCCTCCGAGAAGGTCCTGCTCAAGTGGCCGGTGCAGATCCACAGTTGCTGCCACGCGGGCGGCGGCCTGGCCTGGGACTCGAAGCAGAACCTGTACATCGCGACCGGCGACAACAACTCGTCCGGGTTCAGCGGAGGTTACTCGGGCAACAACCCCGAGCCGAACTTCAAGGGCGTGTCCTTCGCGGACGCCCGCCGCACCGCAGGCAACACCAACAACCTCAACGGCAAGATCCTGCGCATCCACCCCGAGGACGACGGGACGTACACGCTGCCCGCGGGCAACCTCTTCACCGGCGACGAGCCGGACGAGGGGGGCGGAAAGACGCGCGGCGAGATCTACGTGATGGGCGTGCGCAACCCGGCGCGGATCGCCGTCGACCCGCGGACCGACATCCTGTACGCCGGGTGGGTCGGCCCCGACGCCGGGGCGCCGAGCACCACGTGGGGCCCGGCGAAGTACGACACGTTCGCCGCGATCACCAAGCCCGGCAATCACGGCTGGCCGTACTGCATGGGCAACAACCAGCCCTACCGTGACCGCAATCTGCCGGACCCGGCCAAGCCGCTCGGCTGGTACGACTGCAAGGCCCCGAAGAACGAGTCACCGCACAACGACGGCCTGGTGAACCTGCCGCCCGTCACGCCCAACACCATCTGGTACTCGCCGCAGGGAGGCGGCGTGGACTATCCGCGCGACGCGAACGGCGTGCCCAGCTACCGGCAGGAGGAGCAGAAGCTGCTGCTGCCGTGGCTCAAGGGCGGCGGCCAGGCCACGATGAACGGTCCTGTCTACCGGTACGACGCGGCGAGCGGCAGCAAGGACAAGTGGCCCGCGTACTGGGACGGCAAGTGGTTCGTCGGCGACTTCTACGACGGCGACCAGCCCCGGCACGCGGTGCTGACCGACCCGAAGACGGTGGGCAACGGCGGGCTGCCCACGCACGCCGAGTCCCTGAAGAAGATCATCCCGGTGGGCGCGGACGGCATCCGCAACCTCATGGACTGGAAGTTCGCGCCGGACGGCTCGCTCTACGTCCTGGACTACGGGCGCGGCTTCTTCACCTCGGACGCCAAGTCGGCGCTGTGGCGCGTGACGTACAAGGGAGGCGAGCCGACCCCGGCCGCCGGGGACCTGGCCAGGAAGACGGAGTAGGCGATGAAACCGAAACGGAGAACTCCTCAGCTGTGGGCGGTGCTCGCGGCCGCCCTGCTGATGGTCCTGGGGCTGACGTCGACGGCGGCGTACGGACGTGCGGACGACAGGGCGGGGGCAGGTCCGGCTGCCGCGCCCGTCCAGACGCTCACCTGGACCGCCGGCGACCCGATCGACCGCTATCTGTCGTTCCCGAGGACGGCGGTGGCGGGCGAGACGACGATCGTCTTCGAGAACAGCACGGCGACGGGGAACACGACCGGGATGCCGCACACCCTGACCTTCGGCGTGTCCGACCCCGAGTACAACAGCGACGTGCAGCTGAACATCCTCGCCAACCCCACCGACGACCGGGGCGGCAAGCACACCGCCACGGTCACTCTCACCCCTGGCCGGTACTTCTACCACTGCACCATCCCCGGCCACGGTGCGATGCAGGGCGTCCTGACCGTGACCGACCCGGGCGGCGAGGACACCACTGCGCCGGAGACCTCGGCGAAGGTGGAGGGCGAGAAGAACGCCGACGGCGCGTACATCGGGCACGCGTCGGTGACCGTCGCTGCCACCGACGCGGGCTCGGGCGTCGCCAGGACCGAGTACGCGCTCGGCGCGGACGGCGCCTGGACGGCGTACACCGCGCCGGTCATGGTCCGCCAGGTCGGCACGCACATCCTCCGCTACCGGGCCACCGACAACGCGGGCAACACCTCCGCCGAGAAGACCGTCGTCTTCACGGTCGTCGCCCCGCCGACGGACGACACGACCCCGCCGGAGACCTCGGCGACGGTCAGCGGTGAGAAGAACGCCGAAGGCCAGTACCTGGGCATGGCGACGGTCACGGTGACCGCATCCGACACCGGCTCGGGGGTCAACACCATCGAGTACGCGGTCGGGGCGGGTGGCGCCTGGACGGCGTACGCGGGTCCCGTCATGGTCCACGGGGCCGGCACGTACACGGTCCGCTACCGGGCCACCGACCGGGCGGGGAACGTCGCCGCCGAGAAGGCCGTCGACTTCGTGGTCGTCGCCCCGCCGACCCAGGACAAGACCCCGCCGGAGACCACCGCGACGGTGACCGGCGACAAGAACGCCGACGGCGCGTACCTCACCAGCGCCAAGGTGACATTGACCGCGACGGACGCGGGCGGGTCGGGCGTCGACAAGGTCGAGTACTCGCTCGACGGCGGCCCCTATCTGGCGTACACCACGCCGGTGATCATCGACAGAGTGGGCCGGCACACCGTCGACCACCGCGCCACCGACAAGGCGGGCAACACCTCCGTGGCCACCGAGGTGGTGCTGACGGTGGCAGAGGGCGGCGGTGTCCCCGCGCCGAACTGCCCCGAGCACGACGAGCGGCTGACGGTCGTCGTCGGCACGGTCGACTCCGGCGTACCCAACCGCGTCACCCGCAGCCGCTGCACCGTCAACGAGCTGATCGAGGACGAACGGCAGTGGACCTCCCACGCCCTCTTCCTCAAGCACGTCGACAACGTCCTCGACAAGCTGCTGACCGACGGTGTCATCGACGCCCGCGAGCACCGCAGGATCTACCGTGCGGCCAGGGAGTCCGGCATCGGCAAACCGGGCCAGACGGCCGGCTACCGCGACCTGTTCGACGGTACGCAGTCCTCCTTCGCCAAGTGGCAGCAGGTGGGCGGCGGTTCCTTCGGCCTGAACGCGGACGGCTCGATGACCAGCTCGGCCACGACGCCGGGCATGGGCATGCTGTGGTTCCCCGAGCGCAAGTACGAGAACTTCTCGCTCAAACTGCGGTGGCGCGACGACGCACCGGGCACGGGCAACGCCAACGCCGGTGTCTTCGTGCGCTTCCCGCAGGTCTACGACCACCCGGAGGAGCCGCGTCCCGAGTGGGTCGCCATCAAGTACGGGCATGAGGTGCAGATCCTCGACCGCCCGGACGGCGACATGTACAAGACGGGCTCGGTCTACGGCTTCGACCGCGTGGGTCTGGGCGGCGCGGGCGTCACCCCCAAGGGCACCTGGAACGACTACGAGATCCGGGTGGAGGGCCAGCACTACTCGGTTTTCCGCAACGGTGTTCTGATCAACGAGTTCGACAACAACGGCGGGCAGGACTTCTCCCCGCCGCGCGCCGACGACCCGGGGACGGACGGCCGGCGGTACGCCTCCGGCTACATCGGCCTCCAGGTGCACGGGACCACCGATGTGATCTCGTACCGCGACATCCGCATCAAGCAGCTGTAGGCGGGAGGAAACGACCCTCTCGGGCTCCCGGCGGGTGGGGGGGGGGGGGCCGGCCGGGGCCGCCCCGCCCCCCCCGGGAGTGTCAGAAACCAAAGGAAACCCCCCGGGGGCCAGAGCAGGCCCGGGGGGGGGGGCGCCCGCGC
>NZ_JBHXRV010000036.1:0-12079 GCF_042716745.1 Streptomyces sp. NPDC058663 | reverse complement strand
ACGACTGCCCCCCAAACCAGCTACACGCTCTTGTTGGGGGTCTCAAACCCCCCGTCGGGCCCCCCGGGGGGGGGGGCGCGGTGGCATGCGGGCGGCGCCCCCACCCGCCTGCTGTTCACGATCACGACGGATCCCGCCACGGGGAACAGGCCACGGCCGGGACGTGTCCGGCCGCGGCCGCCCGGATGTCTAGGGGGTGGGGCGGGCGGCGAGCTGCTCGGTGTCGAAGTCGCCGTCGATGATCCGGCGTGCGGTGTCGGACAGGCGCAGCCCGTGTGAGCGTGCGTGGGTGCGGAAGACGTCGAAGGCCTGGTCGGGGGTGAGGTTGAGGCGCTCGGCGAGGATGCCCTTGGCCTGTTCGAGGATGATGCGGCTGGTGAGGGCGGCCTGGAGCTGGGCGGCTTCGGTCTGGCTGGCTTCCAGGGTGCGCTGCTGGAGGACGGCGATGGTGGCGATGTCGGCGAGGGCCTGGGCGAGGGTGGCGTCCTGGTCGGTGAGGTGCTGGGTGTCGGTGTGGAAGAGGTTGAGGGCGCCGACGATGCGGCTGCGCAGGCGCAGGGGCACCGCGTGGGTGGTGGCGAAGCCGTTCTCGCGGGCGCGGGTGGCGAAGCGGTCCCAGCCCTGGGTGGTGGCGGGGTGGGCGAGGTCGATGTTGAGGCCCGGGTCCCCGGTGCGGTAGCACTCCACGCAGGGGCCCTGGTCGTGCTGGAGGGCGAAGAGCTCCAGGAGGCGGGTGTGTTCGTCGGAGGCGGCGACCAGCCGCAGTTCGCCGTGGCTGTCGGCGAGGAGGATTCCGGCGGCGGTCACGTCCAGGAGCTCCACGCACCGCCGGGAGAGCCGGTGCAGGAAGTCGAGGACGTCGAAGTCCTCCACGAGGGAGTCGGCGACCTCGACGAAGACCTCTGTCAGGCGTCGTTCACGTGCCGTGGTCATGAGACATCATCCTCTGGGTCTTCGGACGCGGGGGTCCCGTGAGTGGGGGTGGGGTCGGGCGGGGTGAAGCGCAGGCGTCGGGCGACGACGTCCTCGGCCACGTCACCGAGGGGGCTGTTGTGGCTGTAGGCGTGGGCCCGCAAGTGCAGGAGTGCCTCGCTCAGCGGCACGCCGAGCTGGACGCTGACCATGCCGGTGGCCTGGTGGACCACCGCCTGACGCAGCACGGCCCGCTCGGAGCCGGAGCTGAGCGATTCCAGCCGGCTCCGGTCGCCGCCCAGCAGGAACGCGGTCAGGGCGGAGGCGAGGACGAGGGCGTCGTCCATCTCCCGCCCGCTCAGCACACCCGGGGTTTCACGGACCAGCGTCAGGACCCCCACGGTGATCGCGCCCAGGTTGAGCGGAAAGCAGAACACCGCACCGACGGGGTCCTCGGCGAGCGCGGAGAGCAGGGCGGGCCACCGGTCCTGGCGCACCGCCCGCACGTCACTGATGAGCACTGCGGCACCCGTGCGGGCCGCGTCCGGTCCCGGGCCCTCGCCCAGGGTGAACTGGAGCTCCTCGAACCGGGCACCCGAGCCGGTGCTGGCCCAGACGACTTCGCGGGCGCCGCCCTCCAGCAGCGCGGAGACCCCCAGGCCGTCGGCACCCAGGATCCGGGCGCAGTCCTCCACGAGGGCGGGGTCGGCGGCGCTCAGGCGTTGCAGGACCACGGCCATGGCTTCACTGAGCACACCGTCTCACCCCACTCCCCCACACTCCCGGCCCCTCCGTCAGGACCGCGGCCGGGCACTCGCCGGCGTCGTCCCGTGAGACTACTCGCCCCTCCCTCACGCGGTGTGACCAATGTGGTGCCTTTCGGCCGGTGCGGCCGTCATGGGCGGGGGCTGGCGCGGCTGCCTCCCCTCGGGACGGGTGTCAGTCAGGGGTGTCACGGTCCTCCTCCAGGCGCAGCCGCCCGGCGAGGATGTCGTGGGCGACGTCCCTGAGGAGCTGCTGCTGACTGAAGGCGTGGGCGCGCATCCGGGCCAGCGCTTCGGCGACGGTGACGTCGCTGGCTTCGGCGGCGCTGCCCGCCGCCTGGTGCACGACGGGCGGATAGCCCACCGGGCCCCTCTCCGGAGCTGCTTGCTCCCAGCCGATCAACGCGGGGTGGGCGTCCACGACGAAAAGGCCGAGGATCCGGGCGTACGCTTCCAGCTTGCCCCGCTCGCCCTCCCCGAGGGGAGTGTGAGCGGTGTGGTAGACGTCCATGGCGCCGACCGGGATGCCCTCGCCGACCACCAGCGGCACGGCCACCACCCTGCGGATGCCGAGATCACCGGCCGTCCTCAGGAAGACGGGCCACTTGCCGGCGGATGTCGCCACATCCACTTCCACGATCCTGCGCTGCAGGTACGCCTCGGTGCACGGGCCTTCGCCCGCCACCAGCTGCGCGTCCTCCAGCCGGAGGCTGCGCTCGTCGGAGGCATGAGCCACGGTCCGGATCTGCCCCGCGGTGATGACGCTGACTCCCACGCCGTCTGCGCCCACGTCCCCCAAGCACGCCCGCACCGCCGAGGGCAGGGCGACCACCCGACCGCCGTCACTCGCGGTCTCCACCACGCGCTGCCACGCCGCGATGCTCTGCCGCACATCCATCTGAAGTCCCAGGCCCGTCCGGAGAGTGGTCGAGTCGTCCGCTCTGTCGCCCACCCGTACCGACAAGCGTAGTCCCGCGGCAGCCGCGAGGCACAGGGCCCCCTCGGCCCTCCGGCCGGTCGCGGCCGCGGTGACCGGCGGCCATGAGCCATCCGGAGGACGCACGCGGCAGCGCTGTGTCACCCGCGTTCCCCCGTCGGCCCGGCGCCTACGCTCGCCGCGTCCACCACCGTGCCCGGGCCCACGCCGCGCCCGCCCCCTCATGGAGTCGTATGAGTTCCGAAGCTCCGCAGCCGGACGAATCGCCCCAGGGCTCCGCCTCCGTGCGAAGCGCCGGCGCGCTGCTGCGCCACAAGAAGCTGTGGGTCGCTCCGGGGGTGCTCAGCGCGCTCGTCGCGCTGGTGCTCTCCCTGTTGTACATGGGCAGCATCCTCACTCCGGACAGCAGTCTGCGCCGGCTGCCGATCGCCCTCGTCAACCAGGACGCGGGCGCGCCGCCGCCCGGCGCGCAGGAGAATCTGGGCACCCGGATCAGCGGCCGGATCGGCTCCTCGACGCCCGGTGACACGGTGCAGTGGCGTCGGCTCAGCCTTACGGCGGCCCAGGACCAGCTTGCTTCCGGCAAGGTCTACGGGGCGCTGGTCATTCCCGCGGACTTCACCGCGACCGTGCGCTCACTGTCCGGTGCGCGGGCCGGCAGGCCGACCGTGACCGTGCTCACCAATCCGGGCATGGGTTCGCTGGGCTCGTCGATGGCCCTCCGGATCAACCAGCAGGCCGTCCACCAGGCGTCACTGGCCCTCGGCAAGCAGCTCGCGTCCGGCCCCGGGGCCGCGGCGGCCGGTTCCGCGGCCCGTCTGCTGCTCGCCGATCCGGTGGCCGTCGAGACCCGGCCCGGCCATCCCATCGGGGCACACAGCGGTCTCGGACTGAGCGCCTTCTACTACGTCCTGCTGCTGGTCCTGGCGGGGTTCCTGGGTGGCAACATCGTCCACAACGCCGTTGACACGGCGCTCGGTTACGCCGACGCGGAGATCGGCCCCTGGCACTCCCGGCACCCCACCGTGCCGATCAGCCGTACGCAGACCCTGCTGCTCAAGATGACCATGACCGCGGTACTGTCCGTGCCCGTCACCGCACTGGTCATGCTCGCCTGCATCGCGCTCCTGGGCATGGACGCGTCCCATCTGCCGATGCTGGCCCTCTTCTCGTACTGCTCCTGTCTGAGCGTGGGCCTCGGCGTGCAGGCGATCAACGCGGCGTTCGGCAGCGTCGGCCAGATCGTGTCGATGTTCGTCTTCATCGCCCTGGCCCTGCCGTCGTCCGGCGCGACCATCCCCCTGGAGGCCGTTCCGGGCTTCTACCGGTTCCTCGGCGTCTTCGAGCCCATGCGGCAACTCGCGTCGGGCGTCCGGGCGATCCTGTACTTCGACGCCCGCGGCGACGCCGGCCTCACCCGTGGCTGGATCATGATCGCTGTCGGCGTGGTCGCCGCACTCGCCTTCGGTTTCCTCATGACCCGGTACTACGACCGCAAGGGCCTGCACCGGATGGCCCTCCAGCAGACCTGAGGCGGCGGCATCGCCCCGGGAAGACGACGACGCCGGCCCCCCGGGGTGGGGGGGGGCGGGGGGGCGCCCCCCCCCCCCCCCCCCGCGCGGCCGGGGGCGCCGCCGCCCCCCAACCCCCGTGCCCGGCCCCCCCCCGCACCCCCCCGGTTGGCCCCCCCCCCACCCCGGTGGGGGCCCCTCCGCCGCGGCAACCCCCCCCCCCCCCCCCCCGGGGGGGGGGGGGGGGGGGCCCCCCCCCCCCCCCCCGGCCCGGTCAGGCCGTGCGTCGCCGTCGCACCAGACCGGCTGTCACGTCCGCCAGCAGGAACCCGAGCAGGGTGACCCCCAGCACGGGCAGGGCCCAGCCGATCGCGGCCACCGCGGGAACGCCCACGAGGAGGAAGGGCAAGGGCAGCCGCCGCCAGGTTCCGCGCACCGGGGGCTTGCCCACCGCGGCCTTCCGGTCCGTACGGGTGGGCCTGCGCTGCCACCACATGCGGTAGCCCCAGACCGTCAGGAGAATAAGCCCGACCGCCACGAGTGCGAGCACGATCTGGTTGGCGAGACCGAAGAGCACTCCCATGTGCCCCTGCACACCGAGCTTGCTGAGTTGCGCCGGCAGGGGGTGGTCGGCCCACCGGGTGCGCGAGGTGACGTCGCCCGTGGTGACGTCGACGGCCACCTTGTCGTAGTGCACCGGCCAGACGTTGTCGCTCTGGGCCACCACCCAGGCACTGGAAGCGTCGGCCGCAGGTGTCACGGTGACGGTGCCGCCGAGACCGGCCCCACGGGCCACCGCGAGGGCGGAGTCGAAGTCGGCGGGGTCCACTGCGGCGCTCTGCCCGGCGCCCCCGTGTCCTGCGTGCTCGGCGTGCTCACCGCCTCCGTCCGCCGCCGGGGGCGGCGCGCCGGGCAGGCGCGAGTCGAGTTTCGGTGCGCCGCCCTTGACCACGTCGAGGAACTGGCCGAACCGTTCGCCCGCGTACTGGGACCAGGTCAGCCCGGTGGCGCTGAGGAAGAACAGCCCGAGGGCGAGCCACACCCCGGTCGCCGCGTGCCAACTGCGGGTGCGCCGCACCCCGCGAGCGGTGCGGTCGGGCAGCAGAACCCCTCGTACGCCCTTCGGCCGTTGCCCCCGGCTGCGGCCGAGCCACAGGACGAGACCGCCGGCGGCGATCACCCACAGCCAGCTCGCGGCGACCTCGGAGTAGAGGCGCCCGGTCTCTCCGAGGTGCAGATTGCGGTGCAGGTCGTCCAGCCAGGCGGTCAGGGGCGTCGAACCGGACCACGTGGTGAGTGCTCCCCGCACCTTCGCGGTGTAGGGGTCCACGAAGACGGTGCGCTGTTTGTCGCCCAGTCCGGGCACGGACAGCACCACGCGGGTGGTGTCCTCGGGCCCGGGCGGGGTGATCACGGAGGCCAGGGTGCCCTCGGGGTGCGCCGCGCGGGCGGCGGCGATCTGCTCGGCCAGCGGACGCGACTGGCCGCCCACTTGCTGGACGCTGAGCTGCTCACCGTAGACGAGCTGGTCGAGCTGCGGGGTGAAGGCGTAGACGAGGCCGGTGAGGGCGGCCACGAGGAGGAAGGGGGCGACGAAGACGCCGGCGTAGAAGTGCAGCCGGGCCAGCAGTGCCCGTACGCCCTGCCAGGAGCGCCCGGCGGGTGGCGGATCGGCGGACGCGGAAGGGTCCGCCGGTGGTGCGTGTTCTGTGGTGGAAGACATGCGTGATTCCTCAAGGGGAGCGCACGCGGGCACCTCGGTACGCGCGTGCGGAGAAGCCGGTGAGTGAAGGGACCGCCCTGGTGGGCGGGTGTCGTGATCGCGTGACGAGCGATCAGGCGGACATCACTCGGGGAGGGCCTCTCCGCGGGCGGGAACGGGCGAGCAGGGCACCGAAGCCGGGACGGCCGGTCGCGGCGGGCGGCGGCGAGAGCTCCGGGAGCAGCGGCGGTGCCGTCGGGGCGGTGGTGGGGAGGAAGCGTGGCAGTGCCAGGGCGGCCAGCCTGCGCAGGACCCGCTCGCCGTGAATGACGGACAGGGCTGTCCCCAGCGTGGCGAGCGCGTGCGCGGATGTCATCGCAGCGCCCATGGCGTGCTCGGCACTTATGGCGTGCTCGGCACCCATGGCATGGCCGGCGCCCAGGACATGGCCGGCGCCCATCGCATGGCCGACTTCCCTCACGTGGCCGGCGTCCCTCACGTGGCTTGCGCTCGTCGTGAGGTGCGCGCCGTGGGCGAGGATCTCCGCGGCCCCGGTGCCGGCGTGCCCGCCGGTCGCAGCGTGGCCGGCTCCTGCCGGGGAAGGCGGATGCCCGACCGGGTTGCGCATGGCCAGGTGGTGGAAGGCGAGGTGCAGGACGAACTGGGTCCCGCCGAGAATCAGTGTGAGGACGTCGAAGCGGAGGCGGCGGTTGCCGAAGAGTGCCGCCCCCAGGACGGTCACCACGGCGAAGAGCAGCCCGAGCGTGCCCGGTCCCGGCAGGCTGCCGCCGGCCGCGACATGGCTCAGCGCACCGAGCGACAGGCACGCGGAAGCACAGAGCAGCCCGCCTCGGGCCCGCGTGAGCCGGCCTTCCCGTCTGTGCACCGCCACAAGGTACCCATGGAGGTCCCCGCTGTGGACCCGTTGCGCAGTACTCGCCTCCCCCGTCGAGGTGGGCCGCGCATTCCAATAGGTCCTCAAGGTCCTTACGGGTGCGGGCTGTTGTCACACCGGTGGTGGGGGGCGTCACCACGGGAGAGGGGCGACTGCACTGGCCAGTGGGCCGTATCACAGCGTGGATTCAAGGGGCAAAAGGAGTACCCCGGGGCAAGGGGTAACGGATTGCTGGAGCTACGCGTCCTCCGGGTGGCCGGTGGCCCGGGGCGGCCAGGTAGGCCGGGACGGGCAGCCTCGTGCGGTGGTGAGCCGTACGAGGCTGCCGGGTGCCCCTGTTGCGCCGCTCCTCAGCGGAACGCGGCGATGTTGCGGGCGACCCAGTCGCCGAAGGAGCGCGGGGCGTGGCCGAGGACTCGTTCCACGTCCGGGCTGATCCGCAGTTCGGACGGGATCGGGGCGGCGATGATGTCCAGCGTGTCGTCGGCGAGCTCCGCCGGTACGAACCGGGCCATCCCTGCCCTGGCCTGTTCGCGGGTGAGTTCATGGAACCGCAGGGCCGTGCCGAGTGCGGCTGCGATCGTCTCCGTCTGCTGCCGGGGAGTGATCACCTTGGGCCCGGTCAGCTCGTACACCCCGCCGTTGTGCCGGTCGTCCAGGAGGCAGGCCGCCGCGACCTCGGCGATGTCGGACGGGTCGACGACCGGTACCCCCACGTCGCCGAAGGGGGCGGCGACCACGCCTTGGGTGCGGACGGACTCCGACCAGGCCAAGGCGTTGGAGGCAAACCCGCCCGGCCGCAGGACGGCCCAGTCCAGGCCGGACTCCCGCAACGCGTCCTCCACGACGCGCATCGCAACCCGCGAGGGGCCGAGAGGCCGGGTCGCCACGCCCTGCGAGGACAGCAGGACGACCCGGCGGACCCCCCTGGCGGCGGCCAGGCCGATGAGGTCGGCCGGCCCGGCTTCGCGGGTGTGCAGGTCGCCGGACAGCAGGAGGAACAGAGCCTTCGCCCCGTCCAGCGCGGGCGCGAGGCCCGCCGGTTCGGCCAGATCGGCGACCACGTGCCGCACACCGTCAGGCACCGCCACCGCGTGCCGCGACACCGCGGTCACCTGCTCGCCCGCGTCCTTCAGGGCCTGCGTCAGAGGCCGGCCGACATTTCCGGTAGCCCCGGTCACCACGATCATGTTCAGCTCCTAGTCCGTTGTGCTCTGTCCTAGTCCGTTGTGCACTGCGGGACTTGACGCTAGGAGCCCGGCTTACTTTTCGTAAGGACGTACCTGGAGGTAAGCTCCGGACATGAGTGAAGGCGCGCAGCTGACACAGGCCGGGGCGGACAAGCGGTATGACGTGTTTCACACCGGCTGCCCCGCGCGGAGCATGGTCGACCACGTCACCAGCAGGTGGGGCATCTGGGTGCTGATCTCCTTGCGGAGCAACGACCTTCGGTTCTTCGAGCTGCGTGACAGCATCCAGGGCATCAGCGAGAAGATGCTCGCTCAGACCCTGCGCACACTGGTGGAGGACGGACTGGTCTGGCGGAAGGTCGAGCCGACGACGCCTCCCCAAGTCACCTATGGGCTGACCGAGTTCGGCCGGGAGCTGGGTGGGCCGTTGACCGACTTGTTCCGCCGGATCACCGAGCGGCTGCCGCCGCGCAGCACCGGCTAGCGCCACGGCAGGGTCGTACGTCCGGCGCCCGGGGCGGTGCGCGAGAGCGCCCCGGGCCGGGATCGGGCGGTGCGAGCGCATCCGGTGCGGCCAGGGGCCGTCAGGGCCCTGGCTCCGCACCGCCCGAGCGCTGATCATCATTCGGCATCCGGTGTTCCGCCGGGGTTCACTCCTCGTACGCGGGGCGCCTCAACACTGTGTCCCGCCCGGGTGGAGAGATGCACGGGCCGTGGACGTGGGGCAATCGCTGGAGGTCATGCATGGTCAGGCGTCGTGAAGTACTCGGGATGGTCGGTCTGACCGTCGGGGCCGGGGTGCTGGGGGCGGGCGCGGCGGAGGCCCGGCCGCAGGGTGCGGAGAGCCGGCGCCGCCCTTCGCGCCGTACGCTCAAGGTGCTGCAGTTCAACATCTGGCTCGGGGGCAGCAGGGTCGAGGGCGGTCGCGCCGGGATCGCCGACACCATTGCCGCGGTCGAGCCCGACGTGGTCATGCTCAGCGAATCGAATCCGGAGCGGGTCGCCCACCTGCTCGCCGATCTCGCCGAGCGCGGGCTGACCTTCTACGACAACCGCAACCCGACGGATCCCGCGGTGATCTCGCGCTACCCGATCATCGAGCACGCGTCCTTCCCGTCCTGGTCGAAGGCGGTCGTCGACGTCGACGGCACCGAGGTCGCGGCGTACTCCGGGCACCTGGAGTACCGCTACTACGTCAACTACCTGCCGCGCGGTTACGGCGGCGGCACGCCTGCTCCTCTGGAGACCTCCGAGTACGGCTGGGGCGAGATCCCGACGGGCCCCCTCACCGATGTCGGCCTGATCATGCGGCTGAACGAGGCTTCCGGTCGTACCGCGGTGACGAAGACGGTCCTGGCGGATGCCGCACGGGAGCGTCGCCGGGGCCGGCTCACCGTGCTGGCGGGTGACTTTAACGAGCCCTCGCACCTGGACTGGACCCGCCGGACGCGGAACCTGTTCGACCATCACGGCACCGTCGTCGAGTGGTCCACGACCAAGGCGATCGAGAAGGCCGGCTTCCGCGACAGCTACCGGGAGGTTCACCCCGACCCCGTCCGCACTCCGGGATTCACCTGGCCCAGTGACAATCCTGGCGCCGGGACCGAGGAACTCACCTGGGCTCCGAAGGCGGACGAGCGGGACCGGATCGACTTCGTCTTCTACCACCCGGACCGCCGGATGCGCCTCCTCGACAGCGTGATCGTCGGACCGTCGAGCACCATCGTGCGCAACAGGCGGGTGGAGGAGTCCGGACGGGACAGGTTCTGGGAGCCGACGTGGACCTGGCCGACGGACCACAAGGCGGTGCTCAGCACCTTCCGGGTGAGCACGCGCTGAGGGGGCTCACCTCCCCGTCCTGTGCCCGGCGTCGGCCGTTCGGTGGCCGAACGTCTTGCGGTAGGCGCCGGGCGTCGTGCCGAGGGTGGCGCGGAAGTGCCGTCGCAGGTTGACGGCGGAGGAGAGGCCGGCCCGGGCAGCGACTGCCTCCACGGAGAGGCCGGTCTGTTCCAGCAGGACGCGGGCGGCGGCCAGGCGCTGGGCGAGCAGCCACTGTCCGGGGCTTTGACCCAGCTGCTCGGCGAAGCGGCGGGCGAGCGTACGGGGGGAGACCCCGGCCTGCTGGGCGAGCCGGCCGACGGTCAGGTCGGTCGCGAGCAGGGACCCGGCCCAGTCCAGCAGCGGTGCCAGTGAGGGGTCGGCTCTGGCCGGCGCGGGGTGGGTGGCGTACTGGAGCTGGCCGCCCTCCCGGTGCGGTGCCAGCACCATGCTCCGGGCGACGTGGGCGGCGTAGGCGGCGCCGTGGTCGCGGCGTACCAGATGCAGGGCCAGATCGATGCCCGCTCCCGACCCCGCGCTGGTGGCGACGTCGCCGTGATCGACGTAGAGCACGTCCGCGTCCACCTCCACGCCGGGGAACGCATCGGCGAACTGCTGCGCGCGCCGCCAGTGGGTGGTCGCCCGGCGTCCTTCCAGCAACCCGGCCTGCGCCAGCACGAATGCCCCCGTGCACAGGGAGACGATCCGCGCTCCGCGCCGGTGTGCCGCGCGCAGGGCGCCGAGGACGTCCGGCGCCACGGCCGCCCCGGTCGGCTGCCAGCCCGGGACGACGACGGTGTCCGCGTCCACGAGTGCCTCCAGCCCTGCCTCGACGTACCACGCGGGGCCGGTCGTCGCCGGGAGCGGTCCTGGCTGCCGGGCGCAGACCGTGAAGTCGTAGTGCACCGGCAGGTCCGGCCGCGCGGAGCCGAACACCTCGGCGGAGCAGGCGAGTTCGAACGGCGACTGAGGTGCGTTCAGCAGCGCGACCACCCGGTGACGGCTCATGGCAGGAATGTACCCGCTGATGTCAATCCGGACTCTGGGCCGCGGTGCCTACGCCGCGCGATGGTGGGTGCATGAGTGACATCACGCCTACGGGCCCGTTGAAGACGACCGTGCACATCGATGACGTCGAGGGGATCGAGATCGCGCCCGGCATCGTCCGCCGCGGGCTTTTGACGACCGGGTTCGCCGGGGGCTGGCTGATCGACTTCGCTCCTGGCACGGAATGGCCGGACGTGGACGAGCACGCGAGCGAGGAGCGGTATTACGTCCTGAGCGGCGAAGTAATTGAGGGCGAGGAGCTCCACGGGCCGGGGACCTACGTCGTGTTCGCCCCGGGCAGCCGGCACCGCCCCCGCACGGAGAACGGAGCGCGCATGCTGGGCTTCTCGATCAGGGGTCGCTGATCACGGCGCCACGGGCGGGCGCCGGGGCGCTGTGCGTCGTCAGTGGTCTCGGGGGCCGCGAGCCCGGCGGGGTGCGAGGCCGGACCCGCTGGGCGTGGTGGCGCCTGTGGCTGCTCGGTTCCCCTACCGGTACGGAATCCGGTACGGGAGCGGCGAACCGTCGTCGCTCGCCAGCCTCGCGTGGAGTTCGACGTCGTGGCGCACGCCGTCGTAGGCCAGCTTCTGCCGCTGAAGCCCCTCGACGGCGAAGCCGGCGGCTGCGGCGACCCGGCACGAGGCGGGGTTGTTGACGCGGTGGCCCAGCTCGAGGCGGAACAACCCGGCCTCGTCGAAAGCCCATCGGGCCAGGGCTGCGCACGCCTGCGAGGCGACACCCCGTCCGCGGGCCGTGGCCGTCGTCCAGTACGAGACCCAGCCGGTGGAATGCCGCCGGTCGACGGCACCGACGGCGACGTTCCCGAGGACGGCGCCTCCCCCGTCCACCACGGCGAAGGCGTATGCCGCGCCTTCGTCCCAACGCTCACCCCCTCCCGCGATCCACCGTCGCGCCGCGGCCTGCGAGTCGACCGCCTCGGCAGCCTGCCCACGCATCAGAGGATCGGCGAAGGCACTCAGCACCGAAGGGGCATCCGACACCGCCCAGCGACGCAGCAGCAGCCCGGAGGGTGTCTCGACGTGATCACGCACGGCCGGAGTCTCGACGATCGCGGGATGGCTGTCATCCGGATTCTCGCGGAGTGCCGGAGCGAAGGGCCGGGTCGGCGGGAATGCTCCGCTGCTCCTTGCGCCGGATCGCCGCCATGGGCTGGGGAGTTGCGGTGTGGCGGCGTTCAGGAGCTCTTCCAGTCCGCGGGCGGACCGCTCCAGCGATGCGGCGGCGGCGTGGGCGGCCAGACGCTGCGGGTCATGTCCGGGGCCTTCACCTGGACCGTCCGATC
>NZ_JBHXRV010000035.1:0-91591 GCF_042716745.1 Streptomyces sp. NPDC058663 | reverse complement strand
CTCACCACCTGCCCTTGCCCGTACCGGGTTCCGGCCTGCGACGCGACTCACGTCCGGACCCCCACCACCCGCACACCCCTAGGAGACCTCATGCCCAGCAAGGAATCCGCCCTGGAAACCGCCTACGCCGCCGCCTCCGACCTCTACGACCAGAAGCAGGCCGCCGACCAGAACGGCGGGGACCCCGACCTCGACACCCGCTTCAAGGCCGCCGTCGGGCTCTACGTCCTCGTCGAGAACACCCCCGACCACAACCGCTGACCCCTCCCGCCCTGGTCGGCGCCCACCGCGCCGGCCATCACCCCGAGAACCAGGAGTACCCCGTGGCACTGCCGACCTGGATGACCCGCCACGCGCAGCCCGAGCCCGTACCCGCCGCGCCCACCCGCCGGACCCGCCGCACGGACACCTGGCAGGGCCAGCCCCTCCCGGACCGCACCCCCACCTCGCCCGACAACCTCCACTACCGCATCTACAACGCCGCCACCCGCGAGCTCCTGTCCTTCGGCACCAACGGCGGGCCCGGCTCCCTGAACTCCGTCGTCCAGGACGCCCTCAACGTCCTGGCCGAGCACCCCGGAATCCGCCTCTACGTCGAGCAGTTCGACGGCCCCGCTTACACCTGACCGAAAGGACCGCACCCCATGACCTACACCGAGAAGCTCCTCGCCATCCGCTACGCCGCCGACGTCGTCGCTATCACCCACGACGGCCGCGTTGCCCTCATCGAACGCGGCTGGGACCCCTTCGCGGGCCACCACGCCCTCCCCGGGGGGCACGTCGACGACGGCGAGACCAGCCGACAGGCCGCGGCCCGCGAACTTTTCGAGGAGATCGGCGTCCAGATCGACCCCGACGGGCTCCAGCAGATCGGCGTCTTCGACGACCCGAACCGTGACCCCCGCGGCCGCTACGTCGCCGTCGCCTACCTCGCCCACGTCTCCAACAACACCGTGCTCACCGCCGGCGACGACGCCCGGACCGCCGACTGGTGGCCGCTCGACAGCCTGCCGCCGCTCGCCTTCGACCACGCTGACATCATCCGCGCCGCCACCCGCCTCACCTCCTGACCCACACCCGACCGGAGGCACCCGCCATGACCAGCCCCGCCACCGCCTACACCCCCACCTCCGAAGCCGACGCCCTCTCCGCCGCCCTCCAGATCACCGGCGACTACGGCCACCACGTCCTCGACGGCGACTGGCACCAGGCACTCACCGACTTCTCCCACAACGCCACCACCCCCACGCCCACCACCCGCACCGCCGTCTCGACCGGCCGCGGACTCGAGTACCTCGAGCGCGCCCGCACCGCCATCGCCACCCTCACCCACTGAACCGCGCACCAGAAAGACCACGCACATGGAAGACCCCACCGCCCGCATCGCCGAGTACGCCGCCCTCGCCACCGAACGTCTCGACCACACCACCCCCACCACCAACGAGATCACCACCGCCGCCGTCTACGCCCAGCTCGCCACCGCAACCGCCCTCGGCGCCCACGCCGAAGCCATCGCCGAACTCGCCTACCAGCTCGGCGCGGGCAGCCTCCCCACCGGCATCACCCTCACCCCGCCCACCCGCAACAGCACCTGACCCGGAAGGACCGACCGCCATGAACAGCCTGATCGACCGCATCTTCCGGCACACCGCGCACCACCTGGAGACCCCCATGAGCACCGAGACCACAACGGCAGACACCGCACCCGCCCCCACCGCCCTCATGCGGTTCCTCACCCACGGCGGCGCCGTCGTCCAGGTCACCGAGGAGCAGCGCACCACGTTCTGGGACACGACGAACCCCACCGGCACGTGGACGGTCTATCCCGTCCACTGCCTCGGATGCCACTACGACCACGACAGCTACACCTCTCCGGAGGGCGCCCGCGACAACGCCAACGAACACGCCTCCACCTGCCGAGCCATGCCCAAGCCCACCGCCTGACCACCCCCGCACCGAAAGGACCCCGGCGACCATGACCACCATCCCGGCGCCCGGCGACCGGCCCGCCCGCCCCACTGTCATCACCGGCTGGCAGCCCCTTACGCCGGGGACCACCCCCCACGCCGTACAGGAACCCCTCACCCGCACCCAGAAGATCCTCATCAGCGTCGTCGTCTCCGCCGTCCTCGTCATCGCGACGCTCGGCTTCATCGGCTCCTACGCCGCCGTCACCCAGCTCGCCAAGGAAAAGCAGTTCGGCGCCTTCGCCCACGCATTCCCCATCGCCGTCGACGCCGGCATCATCGCCTTCCTCGCCCTCGACCTCCTCCTCACCTGGCGGCGCATCGGCTTCCCCCTCCTGCGCTACAGCGCCTGGGGACTCACCCTCGCCACCATCGCCTTCAACGCCGCCACCGCCTGGCCCGACCCCCTCGGCGTCGGCATGCACTCCGTCATCCCCGTCCTCTTCGTCATCGCCGTCGAAGCCGCCCGCCACGCCATCGGCCGCATCGCCGACATCACCGCCGACAAACACATCGAGTCCCCGCCCGTCTCCCGCTGGTTCCTCAACCCGCTCGGCACCTTCACCCTCTGGCGCCGTCAGCGCATGTGGGCTATCCGCTCCTGGGAGACCGTCCTCAAGCTCGAGCAGGAGACCCGTATCTACCGGGCCACCCTCCGCAAGACGTACGGCCGCGGCTGGAGGCGGAAGGCGTCAGCCGACCAGCTCCTCGTGCTGCGCCTCGCCAAGGACGGCATGTCCATCCAGGAAGCCATCGACCTCCCCCACGCCGAAGCCCGCAAGCTCGCCGAAGACGAAGCGAACCGCCAGGCCGAAGCACAGGCGAAGCAGGAAGCCGAAGCCGAAGCACGCCACCAGGCCGAAATCCGCGCAGCCGAAGCCGAACGCATCCGCCGAACCGAAGCCACCCGCGCCGCCCAGGCCGAAGCCGAAGCACACCTCGAACTCGAAGCAAAGCGGACCGCCGAAGCCGAAGCCGCCCGCATCCTCGCCGCGGAAACCGAAGCAAAGCTCGCCGAGATCGCCCGCCGGGAGCAGCAGGCCGAAGCCGAAGCCGAACGGAACCGGCAGGCACGCCTCGCGGAAGCCGAACGCCTCAAGTACGAAACCGCCCGGCAGGCCCGCGAAGCAGCCGCACTCGAAGCCCAGAACCGCCGGGAAGAGCAGGCCCGCACCCGCGCCCAGCGCATCACCGCCCAGGCCGCTTCGGCTTCCACTTCGGACACCGGCACCCCTGAAGCGGCCAGCACTTCGGCTTCCGGTTCCGGTTCGGCCCGCCCGATTGGCCAGCAGCGCGGCAAGCGCCAGGCCGAAGTCGAAGCCGTCCTCGCCCGCCTCGTCGAAGCAGACGACCCCAAGGCCGTCTCCCTTGCCGAAGTGATGGACGACTTCGACCTCACCCAGACCACCGCCTACGACCGACTCAAGACCGCCCAGGACCTCTACCACGACTGGAAGTCGAAGTCGGACTCCCGAACCGCCTGACCCGAACCCAAAGGAGACCCGCCATGACCCGCTCCACCACCTGGACCGCTTCCACCGCCGCCGAAGCCAAGGACGTCCTCGAAGCAGCGCTCGACCGCCTCGAGTCCTCCATGAAGGCCGCCTACCCCGGCATCAACGCGTACGACCGGACGCAGGCCTCCCGCAGCACTCACGTCCACCTCGACATCAACTTCCTCTTCACCGAACTCGAGACGACCGCCGACGACCGTTCCACGCACACCCGCCTCACCCGCGACTGACCCCCCAATAGCCCACTGACCAGCGGAAACAGAAGGAGGAAGCCATGGGCACCGACACCCGCGACCACACCGCACCTGCCCCCCGCACCACCACCCCGCCCCGCACCCGGCCGCGCGCGCCGATGCCCCGCCCCACCCCCACCGCCCCGGCGCCCGTGCTCGGGGCGCCGGCCTACCCCTCTCTGGCGCACCGGCTGCTCCCCACGCCGGTGCGCCGCACCCTCGTCCACCTCGGCATGTGGCAGGACCCCACCCCCCTCAAGCCGTCCGCCCACCTCCTCCAGGTCCACCAGGTCCTCTGCCACTACGGGTGGACCCAGTCCCTCGACTTCAGCCCGACGGGCCGCATGTGCATCCGCGGCGCCCAGTCCTTCCTCCAGACCACCGGCCACGTCACCCCCACCGACCGGGACCGGGCCATCGACTACATGCAGCAGACCCTCCACGAACACGGCGTCCACCTGCCCTTCTTCGCCTGGAACGACCTCCCCGGCCGCCCCTTCCAGGCCGTCGAACGCCTCCTCCACGACTCCGCCACCGCCGCCCGGAAGAACGGTGAATGACATGACCCCCTACGACGCCGAATTCGACAAAATCACGCAAGGAATCACCATGGAAACCCCCGACTCCAGCCCCTACAGCCCCTACGGAACCCCCACCGCACCCCCCAAAGCAGGGCTGACCGGGCGCGGGAAAATCGCCATCGGAATGAGTGCCGCAGTCCTCGCCAGCGGTGTTGTCATCGGATTCCAGGCGCACTCGGCAAACGAAGCCGCCAGCGAGGCAAAAGCGCAGGAAATCGCCCTCCAGACCCAGGCGTTGGAGCTCGCGAAACTCAAGGAAATGAACCGGGCCGCAGAAGCCAACCGCAAGGTCGCCCTCACCGCGGACCAGTCCCGGCAGGCCGCCATCGACACCTGCGTGAAGAACGGCGACGACCTGGTCCGCAAGAGCGACGGGTTCGCCCTGCAGACCGTGGTCCGCAGCTGCCAGGACCAGTACTCCAGCACCCCCTCCGTGGCCAGCGACTCCATGGCCAACGCCGCCTCCAGCAACCCGCTCAAGGGCTCCGACGAGGGCGTCAACACCGGTGCATTCGTCGGGATCGGGGTCCTCCTGCTGGGTCTCGCGGCCGCCGGAAGCCGTTTCAAGCGGAGCGACGCCACCTAGTTCCTCCTTACTGATCTCCCGGCCAGAGAACGCCCCCAACCCCCTCCCCGGGGGCCTCTGGCCGGGGGTTTCAGGGCGAAGGAGGAAGTAAGTAGGAGCTACCGAAGTGGAGAATGAGATGGCGGCCGACACCGCACCCGCAGCTGTTCCCGACCCGACCACCCCGCCCCAGGCGGCCGCCCCCACGGGGCCCGCACCGCAGGGCTGGCTGGCCTCGGTGCTCGCCCCGGTGGCCCCCGCCCGCCCCCTCACGGACCCCGCTTCCCCCCACGCTGCCGACACCGCCCCGGAGACCGGGCACACAGCCGTTCCGGGGGCCTCCAGCGCCTCCTTCCACGGCGACGACCAGACGGCCACGGAAGGCAAGACCGCCACGGCGACACGGCAGGAGCGCAGCGTGCTCCGGGCATGGCTCCTGGCCGGTGCGCAGCGCTGGGCAAAAGGTGGGGGCACCGCGAACAAGCGCCTCGATACGCAGAAAGCAAAGGCGCAGGCACGTCAGGTGAAAACGACCCGTACGGAAACCGTGAACCGGTCCGTGGGTGGACCGGCTGCCGGGAATTCAGGCGGGCGGAATGCGGGCGGCGGGGGAGTGGATAGGAAATCGGAAAAGGACAAAGGTGTTGGTGGGGGGAAAGGTCAGCAGCTTTCGAAGGGGGCGGCGGACAACCGGTCCAACGGTTCCGCGCACGGCCCTTCCGGCCGCAAGGGCGGTGCGCAGAACGGCAGCTCGGGAGGCCCCGGAGCCCGCGGAGGGGGAGGCGGGCCGGCGCCGAAGGACCGCAAGCCGTCCGCCCGGGAGACCAGTACGGGCAAGGACCGTACGGACCGCCGGCCCGCCCCGGACAAGACCGGAGGAAGGACCCCCGCCCCGGCCCCTGCAGCTGACTCGGGCAAACACGGCCGCCCGGGCGCGAAGGACAAGACGCCCAATCCCGCCCCCGCCAACCGCAAGGGCGACGCGGAGAGCGATGGGAAGAAGCCTGCTCCGACGCCGAAGCCGGAGAAGCCCGCCCCCGATCAGGCGCAGAAGCCCGCCCGCGACCAGGTGAAGAAGGACGCCCGGGACGACGTGAAGGCCAAGGCCCCCGCGCCCAAGCCCGACGCGGCCCCGAAACCGGCCGCCACCCCCAAGCCCGCCCGGGACAACCCCCCAACCGGCACCTCCGGCACCAAGACCAAGGGTGACAAGGGCCCGCGCCCCAGCACGAACACCAAGAAGCCGGACCCGGCCAAGCGCGACACCCCCAAGCCCGGCAAAGACGACAGCAGCGCACCACCCAAGCCCGCCACACCCCCCGCCAAGACCCCGCCCGCCGCGGAGAACACCCCCGCAGCACCCCCACCCGCCCGCCGTCCGCCCACCCAGAGCTCCCGCGAGGCCGGATACCGCGACGGCACCCGCGCCGCCAAGGTGATCGGCCACGTCGGCGCCTACCAAGCCGGTGTGAAGGACGGCTGGAGCGACCAGCGCCACACCGACAAGCAGCACCAGGAACACCTCGACGCCGCCCACGCCAAGCACCACCCGGCACGACAGGACAGGACACAGCAGATGGCCGGTAAGAGCAGCGCCGACTACCACGAGCCGCAGCCCTTCCCGGTGAAGTCGGTGACCGCCACCCACGTCCACCTGGGCGACGAGGCCGGCACCACCTTCACCCGTGGCGAAGTCCGCTCACTGAAGACGTACGAGCGGCGCCTCACCGAGCGGGCCACCGAGATGACGAAGCGAGCTGAACGCACCAAAGGCCTGCACGAGCACGCCAAGCAGCAGGCGGCGAGCGTCACCCGGGTGCTGGAGAAGTCCAAGTCCGTGGAGGGCGGCGACAGGCTCATTGGCTCCCTCACCAGGACGGAGGAGAAGGCCAAGGCGCAGGCCGCCAAGGCGCAGGAGAAGCACGCCCGCGCTCTGCGCGCCGCAGAGGCGTGCCGCGTGGTTCTGCACAACGTGTCCGTCCGGTACAGCGGCGTCTACAAGGCCGTCGTCGACTCCGACGTAACCGCCCCCGCCGAACTTGCCTTCTACGAAGGGAACTGACCATGGCCGCCATCACCTTCTCCGAGCTCAAGCGGGAAGTCACCCAGCTCGCGAAGAACGCCACGAAGGGCGCCGACGCGATCCGCGCCGAAGCCCAAGCGATCGACGCCGCCGCCCAGGACACCCGCCGGGTGGCGGAGCAGATCGCCAGCATGGGCGTCGACCAGGAGACCCGGTCCGAGACCCATCACCTCGCGAAGCTGATGGCTGGCGTCTCCGAGGCGGCCATCGACTACGCCAGCGCCGGAGATACCACCGCGAAGGCGGCCCAGGCCTCCCACGACCAGGCGCAGACCACGCACGGCGGCATCCAGGCGGCCTACCAGCGGTCCCCCGTCGACCTGTCAAACGTCAACCGCGAGTGGTTCCGACAGAGCTGACTCCACCCCCACATAGCCCAGACCGTCCTACGCCCCACAACAGGAGACACCGTCCATGAGCACGCCCCTCACCGTCCGGGCCGCGTCCACCGAACGCGCCATCGCGCTCGCCACCGCCGCCGCACCCGTCGCCACCGGCGTGCTCGCCCCCCTCCTCGACGGCGGCGCCGCCTTCACCGCCACCCTCGCCTACGGGGCCGGTGCCGGATTCATGGCCGCGAACTACCTCGGCCGCCTCCCCGACAGCGTCCTCGCCCACATGCCTGGCGGCGACATCGTCACCGCCCACCGCACCCCACTGTTCATCAGCGCCCTCACCACCGGCATGTCCCTCGGCGTCGGCACCCTCATGGGCCCCCAGGGCGCCGACGCCCTCCTCGCGGGCGTCCTCACCCTGCCCTCCATCCCCGGCATCGTCTCCCTCGGCTGGTGGGTCGCCGTCGGTCTGGTTCCGTTCAAGCTCCGCACCGTCCTGGGCCGCAAGCGCGCCTACCGCCCGACTGCACACGACCCTGTACCCGCCCTCACGGCCCTGCCGACCGACGCGGAGGACATCCTGCGGACGTGGGCGCAGCACATCTCCCACCCCACCCACGGCACCCATCGCGGCCAGGAGCTCACCGTCCACACGTTCAGTCCCACTCGCTGGACCGGCACCGTCACCGCCCCCCTCGGGGCCTCCGTCACCGTCACCAAGGCCAACGTGTCCTCCGTCTATCAGCGCCCCGCCTCCTGGATCTCCCTCACGCCCGGCGCCCACGAGGGGGAGAAGCACCTCACCGTGAGCCTTGTGGCACCGACCGAGCTCGACGCCTCCACCCTCGAAGGGGCCTGGCGCAAGTACGTCAGCCCCTCCGTCATGCGCGGCTCCCACCTCGAAGAGGTGCAGCACGACCCGGCCACCGGCGGTGAAGTCGCCGTCGTCGTCGCCGACGAGGACCAGGCCCGCCTCGTCACCCCCAGCCAGGACGACCTCGCCGGTGCCCTGCGCACCACCACCCTGCTCTGCTCCTACACCCCCGTCCCCGGCAACCCGCGGCGCGGCAGCATCCGCCTCATGAAGCACAACCCCCTCGAAGAGGGCACCCCGTTCCCAGGCACCCACGTCCTGAAGGCCTCCGACGGTGGCTACGTACAGATCGGACGGCACGTCAGCGGCTGGCCCGCCCGCATCCAGTTCGTCGACCCCAAGCTCGGCGCGAAGCACGTCTTCATCGCCGGCGTCACCGGCTCCGGCAAGGGCGGCCTCGTCCAGATCATCGCCCTCGCCGACCACGTCAACGGGTACGCCATCATCTACATCGACCCCAAGGGCTCCTCCAACCCCGACGTCGAGGACATGGCCGCCTACTCCGCCCTCGGCGAAGAGGGCTCCATCCAAGGGCTGCGCGTCGCCTACGCCCTGCTGCAGTGGCGCATCGCGGAGTCCGCCCGCCTCAAGATGAAGAACTTCGTCGCCACCCCCGACCGCCCCTACGTCCGCGTCATCCTCGACGAGGCCCACGTCCCGCTGTCCGAGCTGGAGGAGCACAAGAAAGAAGCCGGGATCATCCTGGAGGCCCTCGCCGCGAAGGCCCGCTCCCTCGGGATCATCCTGTGCGTCGTCAACCAGGCCGTGAACGCCGACAAGCTCGGCGGATCCACCACCCTGCGCACCAACGTCATCCAGGGCGGCTCCCTGGTCATGCTCCGCACCGACTCCGACCAGCAGCACCTCGCCACCACCGGATTCGACGGCGTCGACCCCGGCACCATCCCCGCCTCCTGGGACGTTGACCGCCCCCTCGTCTATGACGAGAAAATCCAGCTCGAGGACCCGCGCTCCACCTACGGGCTCGGCTTCACCCTGGGCCCCGGCGGCGCGGCGGAGATGATGCGCACCTTCGTCCTCGAGTCCGCCGCCCCGTACATCGACCCCGACGCCGTCCAGTACCCGGCGGACTGGCCCGACTGGGACAACCGCCACGAGATCGCCACCAGGTCAATCCTCGGCGACGGCGACGACACGGCTTCCGTGCTGGGCCTCCCCAGCCAGCCCGCAGGACCCGCGAAAGCCCCCACGGCCGAACAGAAGATCCTCGCAGTGCTGGAGGAGTCCGCCGACCCCCTCGGCCTCGAGGTCATCTACAAGCACAAGACCGACATCTACAACCTGGCCGGCCTGAAGTCCGAAGCCACCCTGAACAACACCCTGTCGGCGCTCGTGCGGGCGGGAGAGATCCACCGCCGGAACACCGGCAACGCCAGGGACGACCGCGGCTACTACGGACTCGGCCCCGCACCAGCAGACACCGACCCGGCCGACGACAACACCGCGCCCACCCCGGCCGGAACCGATGCGGAGACCGACGACCTGCTTCTCGAGGCAGCCCGCATGGTCGTGGACACCCAGTACGCCTCCCAGCAGATGCTGCACCGCAAGCTCCGCATCGGCTGGGACACCGCCGGAGAACTGCTCGGCGAACTGCAGGCGCGGGGGATCGTGGGCGGGGAGGACGACAGCCAGGAATGCGACGTGCTGGTGGCAGCGGAGGAAGCCGAAAGTCTGCCGCATCGGCTCGGAGCGGGCGGGTAAGCCAGCCCGGGGGGAAGCGCCCGGGACAAACCCAGGGCTCATGCGCCACTCTTAGAACCGCACGGCCACGAAGGGTTCTAGAGCATCTCGAGTGTCCCCGCGCCCGCATGTTGCTCCTGTGGCCGTGCACCGACTTCCGCCGCACCCCCTTCCCACGCAGGGTGGCGACCGGCGGTCCCAACCCGGCGGCATCCCCCCGCCGCCGGGCGCAAGAAGGCCCCACAGCCACCCCCCCAGGCTGTGGGGCCCTTGCACGTTCCGGCCCCGGCTACTTCACCGGCTTCCACGTCCCGCAGTCCCGCGACGTGAACTGCCCGTCGCCCGCACGAATCTTCACCGTGATCTCCTGCCCGGACGTCGCGAAGTGGTTGTCGAGGATCTCCCCGCCACGGCTGGTGCGCTCCCAGTAGCAGTCCGCCAGGTCACCCTTCACCCGGTACGTACCCGGCCCGATCTCCTGCTGCTCGTCCGAGAACTGGTCCGGCCGCTTCGGCTTCGCCTTCACCACGTACGTGGCATCGGGATACGTCCACACGTAGTCCCCGTCCAGCGCCCGCAACGCGACCTTCGACCACTTCGGGCACAGCTTCGGCATCCCCGCCCGCAAGACCGCCGGCTCATCGCCCTCCACCCGCTCCGCGAGCCACCCGCCCGGCTCCGTGCCGTGCCCATGCTGCGATGTCATCGACTCGCAGATGTCCGCCACATACGCCGACGCAGTCTCGTACAGCGAGGCGACCGCCCACCCCTTCTGATCGGCCAGCTTGTCGAAGTCGCCCTCCTTCGTGGGCGGGTAGTACGGCTCCTCCGGCTCCGCCTCGACCGCCGGGGGAGAGGTCTCCGACACCACCGGGTCCGGCGAAGCCTTCCCCTCCGCCGCAGGCTCCCCGCTCCCGCACCCCGCCACCAGCACCACCACGGCCGCCCACACCACGGCCCCCACCCCTGCACGCACTCGTCTCATGCGGCGCAGGATGGCACCCCCAGCCGCGGCCGGGGAAGCACAATCACCAGATAGGGGATCATCAGACTGGGCGCGGGGCCTGCCAGTACCTCCCATCCACCTGCGGGAGCCCCGACCGCCATGACCGCCTCCAAAGCCAAACAAGCCGAAGTCGCCACCCGCCGGGCCGCCCTGGTCCGCCTCCGCCGCGCCGGCATCCCCTTCGAGGACGAGCGCATCCTCTCCCTCGGCTACTCCTCCCGCACCAGCGCCTCCAAGGACCTCATCCGCGCCCTGGAGGAGCGCCATAAGGACCAGGCAGCCGCAGTCGCGGTGTACCGGCAGGAGGAGAACGAGCGCCTGGATGCCCTCATCCAAGCGGCCTGGCCCGTCGCTACCGCCCCGAGCCCCATCCTCGACAAGGACGGCACGGTGGTCGGCGAGGCCCTCGACCTCAAGGCCATCGACACCGTCCTCAAGGTCATGGACCGCCGCGCCAAGCTCAACGGCTACGACATGCCCGTCAAGACGGAACTGTCCGGGCCCGACGGGGGAGGCGTGCCCCTCGGGCCGGTGAACCTCGCCGAATTGCGCTCCCTGATCCAGGCCGCCGGCGACCCCGACCCCGACCCCGTGGACGACAGCACCGAGGAGGGTCATGACGACAGCGACGACACCTGACGTCGACCTCGACCTCGGCGAGGACAGTCCCGCTGTCCGCGAGGCCGAAGAACTCCTCGAGCTGGTCGCCGCCTACCGGCAGCTCAACCGCGCCCAGCGCCGCCGCATCGCCCGCCAGGCCAGCCCCGAGGTACGAACCGTCCTCGCCGGAGTCGAACGCGACCTCGCCCTGAAGCGCTCTCCGGGCTCCATGTCCGCGGTCCTCACCGACCACCGGGAGATGCAGGCTCGCCACCTGGATCTCATCGACCAGGTGTTCCGCGACATCGCCGCCGGCCACCCCCGCAAGGTCCTCATCACCATGCCCCCGCGGCACGGCAAGAGCAGGCGCGCCGCTAGGTGGGCACCCTTGTGGTACCTGTCCCGACACCCCGATCACCGAGTGATGATCGCCTCGTACTCGGCGGACCTCGCCGATGACCACGGGCGGTGGATCCGCGACGCGATCGTCGCCTACGGACCCCAGCTCGGCATCGCCCTGCACGCAGGGTCCAAGGCGGCGAACCGCTTTGACCTGGCCGACCCCGAGACGGGGGAGCGCCTGGAGGGCGGCCTGGTCACGGCCGGTGTCGGCGGTGGTCTGACCGGCAAGGGTGCCCATGTCGCCCTGGTGGACGATCCGATCAAGGACGATGCGGACGCCCAGTCCCCGACGATGCGCAAGCGCCTGTGGGACTGGTGGACGTCCGTTCTGCTGACCCGTATCGAGCCGGGCGGGTCGGTGGTGGTCATTCAGACGAGGTGGCACGAGGATGACCTGGCCGGGCGCGTCCTGGCCGGGGAGGACGCCGAGGACTGGACGATCCTGGACCTGCCCGCCCTCGCGGACTCTCCGGACGACCCGCTGGGCCGGGGGATGGGGGAGCCGCTGTGGCCCCGCCGGTACGGGCACGCCGCCCTGGCGAAGATCCGCCGTGCGGTCGGGGAACGCGTGTGGTGGTCGCTGTTCCAGCAGAAACCGCGCCCCATGTCCGGTGGGGTGTGGAAGCAGGAGTGGATCGACGACAACCGCATCAGCACCGCGGTCCTGCGCAGCATCGACCTGACGCGGATCGTCGTCGCGGTCGACCCGGCCGGCGGGGCGTCCTCGGTCAATGACGAGGTCGGCATCACCGCGATGGGCGCTGCCCTGGTGGAGTCGCTGGGCGTCCACCACGCGCACCCTGAGGAGCGGGAGGAGTACTTCCTCCTGGACGACAAGTCCGCGTCCCTGGGGGCTGATGAGTGGGGCATCACCGCGTGTCTGCTGGCCGTCGAGTGGCGGGCGGACGCGTTCGTCGTGGAGTCGAACTACGGCGGCGACATGACGGAGCAGGTCCTGGTGCAGGCGTGGCAGGAGCTCGAGCGCAAGGGTCTCACTAAGGGCATGCTCATGCCGAGGGTGATCCCGGTGAACGCCAAGCAGGGCAAACGCCTGCGGGCTGAGCCGATCGCCCAGCTGTACGCGCAGGGGCGGGCCCACCACGTCGGCCAGTTCCCCAAGATCGAGTCGCAGATGGTCACGTGGATGGCCGGCATGGACTCGCCCGACCGCATGGACTCCGCCGTGCACGGCTTCACGGAACTCGCCGAGATCGACGGCTTCGACACCGTCATGCACGTCTACGAGCGCGGCGACCCGCCCGGGCGGCGCTGACAGCAAGGGCAACCCGTACACCCCGCGCCTCTACTCTGATCCCAGGCGCGGGGCCTGATCGTGTTCCGGAAGGGGCGCCTGGTGGGCCTGTACCAAATCATCGTCGACCGGTGGAGTGCGCTGAACTACAAGCGCGCCTTCGCCGACCCGGCGGACAGCCGGCCCAGCCGTGATGCGTTCCCCGCAGCCCGGCGCACCTGGGTCCCCAGGGAAGACCAGCGGCGTCTGGCGTCCTACACCCTGTTCGCCGCCTACGGGCACAACCAGGCGTGGGAAGTGGCCGCCGTCCAGGACGCGACGGACGCCACGTCCCGGCGGGAGTTCGGCGACCCCGCCATGCTGGTTGCCGCGATCACCTCGCACATGCTGGGCCGCGAGCAGACCATCACCGTCCCCGGTGCGGAAGACGCCGAGCCCGCCGACGGCACCGCCCCCGCCCCCGGTGCCGCCTGGGCCGCCACTGTGCAGGATCAGCTCCGCGAGTGGGCCCGCCACGAGCAGCTGGCCCTGCGCATGCAGCAGAACGAACGCAAGACCGTCCGCGAGGGCGACGGTGTGTACACCCTGGCCTGGGACGGGCAGAAGAAGCGGCCGCGGCTGGCCGTCGTCGACCCCGGGTTCTACTTCCCCGACCTGCCCGACACCGCCGGCGACAGCTCCGAGTACCCCGAGCGCGTCCACCTCGCCTGGGAAATCGACGCCGACCCCCTCGTCGCAGGCGACAAGCGGAAACTGCACCGCATCACCTTCGAGCTGGGGCCTATCGGCACCGTCACCGTGTCCGACACCACCGGCCCCCGGCCCGCCCGGGTGCCCGCCTTCGACACCGACGGGCAGAGCCCCCTCATGGTCCCCGGGGACACCTACGACCCGGACCGGGGGCTCATCAGCCGCTCCTACCCGTGGAACGACGAACCCTCCACGGTGACGTGCTACCTGACCGAGGCCCAGTGGGACCTGGACGACATCAAGGCCAACCAGGACGTGCACACCCTGGACTACCGGTACGCCACGTTCATGACCCGTGAGGACGGGCAGGTCCTCGACCACCTGGACCTGCACCTCGACTTCATCCCCGTGATCCACATCCCCAACAGTGTTCCCGAGGACGGGCACTGGGGGGAGTCGTCCCTCGCAATCCTCATGCAGCTCTTCGACGAACTGCAGGGCGCGGACACCGACTCCTCGCAGGCCTCCGCCACCACCGGATCCCCGATGCTCGGTGTGGTCAACCCGGACGCCAAGGGCAGCCGCCGCGGCAGCGAACCGCGGAAGATGAAGGTGCAGCCCGGCCTGGTCATCGAGATGGGCCAGGGCGGCAACCTCCTGACCGTCGACACCAGCCCCATGCTGGCCGAGCTGCGCAACAAGACCGCCGAACTCCAGGACCGGCTCTCGGTGAACGCCCGGATGCCCGCGGTCGCCCTGGGCACCCTCGACCCCACCAAAGCGCCCTCCGGGTTCTCCATCCAGCTGTCGTACGGGCCGATGGACCCGCTCATGGACTCCATGCACCTGGCCCGCGACTTCAAGTACGCGCTGCTGCTGAAAATGGTCCAGCGCCTGTACAAGGCCGGGCAGCACCCCGACTGGACGGGGCCGGTGGTCGAGGCCCAGATGGTGTGGGGCACCTACAAGCCCACCGACAAGGCGGCCACCCTGGAGATGGTCCGCGGTGCCGTCACGGACGGGGTGATGTCCCTGGAGACCGCGGTACGGCTGCTGACTGAGGTCGGCTTCCCCATCGACGACGCCGGCCAGGAGATCGAGCGGATCCAGTCGCGGCGGTTCGAGCAGGCCCGGTTCCTGGCCGACGCGACCGGCTCCTCCGAAGCCGTCGCCGACTTCCTCGGCATCGACTTCACCCCCGACCCGCCCCCCGACCCGCCGGTCCTGAACCTCCCGCCCCGAGGCGGGAGCCCCGAGGACGACGACGCCGAGGAGGAGCAGGAACCGCCTGCACAACGCGGCCAGGGGAAGCAGCGGTGACAGGTGTGCTTACCTTGATCCCAGGCGCGGGGCCGACGACTACTCCTGTGGGAGGACTTGCCCCCATGCGCCGCCCCGCGCTGTACCGCCCCGCCCCCCAGACGGCCTGGGCCCGCCCCTACCCGGCCGGCCTGTTCTCCCCGTACTTCTACAACGGCGACCCCACCCCGGCCCCCCCGGCGGGCGAGGCGCCGGCGGCCGAGACGCCCAAGCCCAAGCCGCCCGCCAGCCCCCGCCCCGGCACCACCGAGGGCGAGCTGATCGTGAACCGGGAATGGCTGGAGAGCAAGCTCACCGTCGAGAAGGACGCGGGACGCCGCAACGGGAACCAGCGCCTGGCCGCCGACCTCGGCTTCGACGACGTCAACGGGCTCCGCAAGTTCATCGAGGACCAGAAGGCCGCCGCGAAGGCGCAACTGTCCGAGACGGAACGCCTCGCCCAGGAACTCAAGGACCGCGAGCAGCAGGTCGCCGAGCGTGAGGCCCGCGCCGTGGCCCGCGAGCACGTCGCCAACCGGCGCGCCGTCCTGGTGTCCCTCGGGGCCGTCGGTGACGACCTGGACGACGCCACCGCGCTCTTGCGGGTGGCCAACGACGCCACCGACGACGACCTGGCCGCGGCCGCCGAACAGCTCAAGGCCCGCCGCCCCGAACTCTTCGGCGCCCGCCCCGCCGAACCCGCGGCCGCACCGCCCGCACCCACCGGGCTGCCGTCCACCGGCATCCCGCGCCCGGGCGCCAGCCAGCCCAAGCCCGGAGAACGCGGCCTGGAAATGCTCCGCCGCCGGGGAAAGATCCGCACCGACGCCTGACCAGCACCACCGCACACCGTGGGACCACGCCCTCTCTCCTCGTGGACGCGCACCAGCAGGTGCCGAAACCGCAGTTCGTCACCTGCATGCATAGGAGAGGGCAGTGAACGACTTCCAGCCCCTGCGCGTGAGCGAGGAAGCCACCGCCGACAGGCCCTGGCTCGCCTCCCTCGTGGGCACCAACGACATGAACACCATCACCCTGGACCTGGCAAAGTTCGTCGCCGGAGTCCACTACGAGGCCGGTAACCTCCTCCAGCCCCGCAACGTCATCAAGTCCGGGCTCGCCCTGGGCAAGGTCACCGCCACCGGGCTGTACGCCCCGTACTCCGGACCCACCTCCGAAGTGCAGACCGTCACCGTCACCGGCACCCCCACCGGCGGCACCTACACCCTGACGTTCAGCGGGCAGACCACCGCGGCAATCCCGTACAACGCCACCGCCGCCCAGGTGAAGGCCGCACTGGAAGCCCTGTCGAACATCGCACCGGGCGACGTCACCGTCACCGGCGGCCCGCACCCCGGCACCGCCATGAGCGTCGCCTTCGCCGGCGCCTACCTCGGCGAGGACGTCGCAGCGATGACCGCCTCCGGCGCCTCCCTCACCGGCGGCTCCACCCCCGGCGTCACCATCGGCACCTCCACCGCAGGCGGGGCGGCCACCGCATCCGACGGCACCCAGATCTTCGCCGGACTGCTCGGAACGGAGTCGATGTTCGCCACCGGCTCCGCGAAGACCACCGGGGCGCTCCTGTGGTTCGGCGAGGTCTTCGCCCACAAGTGCCCCGTCCCCTTCGACCCGGACGACATCGCCGCCACCGCGCCCGGCGTCAACATCCACTACCGGTAACCCAGGAGACCGACCATGAGCACTCTCGACCGTCTCCTGCGGAACGTCACGCCGGAAGACATCAACGCCTACATCAACGGCCTGCCCGTCCCCGCCACGTACGCGCTCACCCAGAGCGTGATCCCCGAGCGGAAGATCTACGGGCCGAAGTTCCGTATCGAGTCCAACAAGCGGCGCATCAACGCCGCGAAGTTCCGCGCCTTCGACACCCCGCACGCCCTCGCCAAGCGGCAGGCCGAGCGCGTCGTCAACGAGGGCATGCTGCCCCCGGTCGGCCAGACCCTGGAAATGGGAGAGCTCTCCCTAATCCTGCACCAGGCCCGCCGCGGCGCCGATGACCAGGAATTCCTGGACGCCCTCTACGACGACCTCGAGCGCCACTTCACCTCCATCAAGATCGCCCAGGAGATCGCCGCCGGAGAACTCCTGGCCACCGGCGTCGTCCACCTGCCCGGGGTCAACCTCGAAGTCGACTGGAACGTCCCCGCCCAGAACAAGCCGGTCGCCGCCACCCCCTGGGACGACCCGGCCGCCACCCCGCTCACCGACGAGATGGCCTGGATCCGCTACCTCAAGAGCGTCGGCGCACCCAAGCCCGCCCGGGTCATCACCTCCGAGCGCGCCGCGTCCGTGCTGGCCTCGAACATCGAGTACCGCACCGCGTTCTGGAACAGCAGCAGCCCCGCCACCACCCCCTCCACCACGCTGTCGCCGCCCGACGTCAACGCGGTCCGCGCCCGCTGGAACCTGCCGCCCATCGAGATCTACGACGAGCAGGTGTGGTCCGACGACGTCTACGTCCGCACCACCCCCGAGTCGCTGTGGGCCATGGTCCCGCCCAACCCGGAGCAGTGGGCCCAGACCCAGTACGGCGTCACCGCCGAACAGGACAACCTCGAAGACGGCGAGAACCCGGGACTGGAAGCGGCGCGGGAGCCGGGCATCTACGTCTCGTACGAGAAGAAGTCCAACCCCGTGCAGTTCTCCACCACGGCCAACGCCATCGCCATGCCGGTGCTGTACGTCAACAACTTCCACATCAGCGCCACCGTGCTGTCGGGGAGCTGAGCGACATGGCCAAGCTCGCACGCGCCGTCTTTGTCCGCGACAAGGACACCAGCCGCGACGTCCTCCTGAACTCCGGCGACGAACCGCCCGCCAAATACGCGGTCCTCGTCAAGAACCCGGCGTGCTGGGAGGGCGGCAAGCTTCCCGCCGCCGTCAAGCGGCACATGGACTCCGACGCCGACACCTCCGGCGGGGACGAGACCGATAGCACGGGAAACGCCCCGAAGGACAGCCAGGGATCCGGCGACGGCTCCGACACCTCCTCCGGCTCCACCGCCCCCGGCGAGCCCACCGAGGACACCAAGACGGCCACGAAGAAGGCCACCGCTCCGGCTCGGGGCCGGAAGGCCGCCGCTGAGGGCACCGGCGGCCAGTAGGCGAAGCGCGGGCCCGCCCCGGCAGGGGCGCCAGGCGGGCCCGCGCAACGTCCCCCCTTCCCCCACCCCACCCCCTGCACCCGGAGGCGGCTCATGGACGCAGCCGTACGCGCCTGGCTACTGGACCAACTCGGCAAGGCAACAGACCAGAACGACCTCGAAGACCGCTACCAGCGGGAGGGCAACGCCCGCGCCGTCGCCCTCGGAGTCCTCCGCGACCGCCTCGCCACCCTCCTGGCCAGCCCCGGAAGCATCAACGTCTCCGGGGTCGTCTCCCTGTCCAACGCAGCCAACATCGCCGCCTACGAACGACAGATCGCCCAGCTCGAATCCGGACAGCCACCCGCACCCGACGACCCGGACCTCGACGGCGACGGCCACCCGGACACCAACACCCTCAGCTTCATGCAGCTCGTCGAACGGCCCCGGCGATGAAAACCGGGCAGCGGCGCACGCTGCGCTCCCGGCTGCTGGACCTCATCACCAGCGCGACCAGCCGCCTCACCGCCGCCTGGGCCATCCTCAGCACCGCCCAGGTACGGCTGCTGGACATGCTCGCCGCGATCCGCCCCGGCCGCACCGCCCAAGCTCGCATCCGTACCGCCGTCACCCTCTTCCAGCGCGCCGTCGCCACCTTCGACCGCGCCGCAGCCGGATGGATCGAACGGTGGGCGGCCACCGACCTGCCCGCCGCTTACCGGGCCGGCGCCCTGGCCATGCTCGACCACGCCGACCGCCCGCACCGCATATGGGAATGGACCCCCCACCACCAGGCCACCATCACCGGCCTGTGCGCCGCCTTCTACGCCGACCTCGTCGCCCGCCTCCAGGAAGCCCTGCGCCGCGCCCGCGCGTTCCTGCGGGCCGCCGTCGACGCCGCCCGCGCCCGCCACTCCCGCTTCCAGCACGCCGCCTTCGACCGGTCCGCGCTGCGCCGCGAGCACCCCCTGGACACCGTCATCTACGCGAACGACGCCCACCACCCGGTCGCCGCATGGGCGCGTGCCACCGTGTCCTGGCAGGCCGTCACCGCCGCGAACACCGGCAGCGCCCGCACCGCCCTGGAACAGCTGAGCTGCTACGTCCTCGAGGTCCGCGACGGACCTGACTGCGGATGGCGCACCCACAACGACACCGACCGCGCCGACAAGACGCTGCGGGCCATCGACGACGCCCTCGCGCACCCGGCCGCCCACCCGAACTGCCAGCGCGAGTTCCTCCCGCACTTCACCCGCCCAGGAGCCACCGCATGAGCCTGCCACCGACCATGGGCGCCGGAGTGCCCCTCTACATCCACCCCGCGACGGACTCGGCCGCCTGGGCCAACGTCGCGATCCCGGACAGCCCCGTGCACTGGGTGATCCTCAACCAGAACTCCGGCCCCGGTGAGACCGAAGACGCGGTGCTGTACGACGCGGCGCGTGCCGTCCGTGACGCTGGCACCCCCGTCCTGGGGTACATCCCTCTGGACTACGGGGAGCGCGACGACTACTTCAACAACCTGGAGGCGGAAAGCTACGTCACCCGCGGCATCACCAAGGTCTTCCTCGACGAATGCCCCTCCGATGCCGCCCACGTGCAGTCCACCGCCCTGACCATCCTGCGCCAGCGGCAGCGCGGCATGACGTACGTCGTCATCAACCCGGGGCAGATCACCGACCGCCGCTACCTGGGCATCGCCGACCAGGTCGTCACCTTCGAAGGCGACCTGGCCACCTACCGCACTGCGGTGTTCCCGGACTGGGTGCGGGAGTACCCGCCCGAGCGGTTCGCGCACATGCTGCACGGCGTAGAAACCGCCGAGCAGGCCGCCGAGGCTGTAGGTCTGGCCCGCCGCCGCAACTGTCACACCGTCTTCGTCCACTCCACCCCGTTCGTGCCCCAGACCAACACCTGGGACGGGCTGCCCTCGTACTGGCAGGCCTTCACCCGCGCGCTGGGCAACGTCCCCTCCCGGCCGGCCCCGGGGTGGCAGCGATGAGCGCCCCCACGTTCGGCAGCGAGGGCCGCCACGTTGCCATCTCGGCGGACGGGCCGATGGCACGGGTCGTGCTGGAAGGCGCGGACATCTCGGAGCAGGTCAGCGGCTACACCCTTGAGCACCGGGCCGGACAGCGGCCGATGCTCGTCCTGTACGCCGCAGCCGACGCCACCGACTTCGACGGCCTGGCGGAAGTCGTGGTCGCGGCCGGCCCCGACCCCGGGCCCGCGCTCGCCGCGTTCCTCGCCAACGTCGATCCTGTCGCGCTTCACCAGGCTGCCCTCAACCGTGACGACCTCGACGGGACCCGCCACGAACTTACCCGGGCCATGCTTGCCCAGCTCGCCGAGTGGGCGCAGGGCGGGGGCGGGTCCTGATGGCCGGCCTTGACAGCGCTCTCGCGGGGGCGGTCGCCTGGATCGTCGACAATCTCCTCATCGACACCGTCCGCATCTGGCTGCCCGCCGGGACCGAGCCCGTCTTCAACCCCGACACGGGGGAGCTCGAGTACCCGCCGGGCGCGGTGGTCTACGAGGGGCCCGGTGCGGTCCAGCCCGGCAATGCATCCATCGAGAATGCCGCCACCCCGGACGCGGTCACTGGCTGGGTGCAGGAGACCAAGTCGCGGTATGTGCTCCTCACCCCGCTTGAGGCGCCGCTGGCCCCCAAGGACGCCCTGGTCTCGGTGACCGCCGTCCACGACCCGGACCGGGCCAGGCTCATGGGACGGGTGTGGTTCTGTGCGGACGTCAGCCAGGCGGGCACCGTCGAAGTGGTCCGCCGTACGTCCCTGGACCAGAACCAGGCCGCCCGCCCGGAGGTCAGCCCGTGACCCCCGACGAGCTCGCCGACCGTCTTGAGCGGGCCGCCGACCAGCTCGGTGACGCCGTCATCCGCCGCGTCATGCACACCGCTGAGGTCGCCCGGGGCAAGATCCGGGCGAACGCGTCCGGCCGCCCGGGGCCGAACGTCATCACGGGCCGTTACCGGTCGTCCTGGCAGCTCACCGGGCACCGCATCCCCTACGGGGCGGTGTGCACCATCGGCACCCGCCAACCCCAGGGGCGGCGCCTGGAGTTCGGTTTCTGGGACATGACCGACTCTCTCGGCCGCCACTTCTTTCAGCCGCCGTACCCGCACGTGCAGCCCGCCCTGCCGTCCATCGGCATGGAGCTGCAGGAGCAGATGCGCCTCGCTGCCGCGGAGGTCTTCGAATGATCCCCGTGGGACCGGTGACGATGGCGCTCAGCGCGCTCCTCTCCTCGGCGAGCGGCAAACCGGTGGGCCGGGGCCGGCGCCCCGCGACCTTCCCGCCGCCGTACTACCTGCTGCACCTGGTTGACGTCGACACCACCGGCCCGCCCCTGGAGGACCTGAACGAGGACATCTCCCTCGTCTACCAGGTCACCTGCGTGTCCGGCCCCGACCCGAATGTGCAGGGCAGCGCGGGCAGTGACGACCAGGCGCAGTGGCTCGCCGATAAGGCCCGCACCGCGCTCCTCGGCCGGAACCCGGCCACCGGGGCCTGGCTGCACCCGCTGACCGTGTCCGGCGCCAAGGTCATGGGCCGCAGGCCCGAGACGGAGCCCGGGGGAACGAGTGATCCCGCAGATGCCATCATGAGTCATGTGCTCAGGGTCCGAGTTGATCTGACCCCCGCCTGACCCACGTTCAGGCGCTCTACCGCACCGCGGCGGCCCCCTCGCGGACGTGCCCTCAGAGGCCGAACCGACACCCGCCGTACCCCAGGGGCCAGTCATGCCGCGCTTTTCCCGCAAGGGCATCACCAAGATCCTGTTCGCGGACACCATCGCCGCGACCACCTACATCCCCACCCGCACCGAACTGACCGGTGCCACCAAGCTCACCAAGGCCATCGCCGCCGTCGACGGGTTCGCCCTGGAGAATCAGGAGATCGAGACCCCGGACATGGAGTCGACATTCGACTCCAAGATCCCCGGATCGGATGCGGCCGCGGACTCCTCCATCACGTTCTACGAGGACGACACCTCCTCCACCCTCGAGGAAGCCCTCGCCAAGGGCACCACCGGCTACATCATCATCCTGCGCAAGGGCGACGTCCCCGCCTCCAAGTCGATGGACGTCTACCCGGTGCGCGTCGCCTCCAAGAGCGCCGCGATCACCGTGGACAACGAAGCAGCCAAGTGGACCGCGAAGTTCAGCATCACGGACTCTCCGGCGCTCGACATCGCCGTGCCCGCCGCCACCTGATCCCCCTTACTCCCGGCCGGGCCCGCGCGTGGGGTTCGGGAAGGGGCGCCGTGCGCGCCCGGCCGGGTCCCTTCCCCCTTGTCTGGAGACACCACCATGCCCGCCGCCAAGAAGACCACCGCACCGCCCCCGCCGGCCGAGGCAGTGGCCCGCGACCCGCACTGGACAGCCACCCGCGAGAAGCTCCGCAACCGGCTGCGCCCCACCGCCACCCTCACCATCTGCGACGACCACCAGGCCAAGGAACGCCTGTCCGCCGCCCGGTACGTGGAGCGCCGCGCGCAGGAGCAGGTCGACGCCAACAACGGCAACGCCACCTTCGCCGCCCTCCTAGAGGACGCCCAGCGGGCCCTGGCCGACGCCCAGCAGGCATTCGACGACGCGGCGATCGTGCTGCGCTTCCAGGCCCTGGAGCGCCTGGACTTCGAGGCTCTGAAGAAGGCGCACCCGCCGACGGAGGAGCAGGCCGAGGAAGGCACCGCCGTCAACGTCGAGACGCTGGGCCCGGAGCTGATCGCCGCGTCGTCCCTGGACGGCATCACCCCCGACGAGGCACGGGAGTACCTCGAGACGTGGGCCGAAGGCGAAGCCACCGCTTTGTTCAACACACCGTGGGCGCTCCAGAGCGACAGCTCGCGGGTCGACGTGGGAAAAGGCTGACAGGCGATGAACGCCTGCGCCACGAGCTCGAACTCTGCGACCGCTGGGGCATCCCGCACTCGCAGTTCCTGGGCCTGGGGGAGGGCCGGTGGACGGCCCGCGACCGGGCCAAGGCCCTCGCCTACGCCGACTACCAGCGCACCGTGTGCACCCAGTGCGGCACCCGCCACGAGGACTGGGACCACGGCGGTACGGACGACGGCGACGACCAGTACGTGGCAGTCGCCCACCGGTGCGTCGGCTGCGAAGTCATCGCCGACAAGCAGGTCGAGCTCGAGAAGTCCGGAGCCGGACTGCACGGCCTCAAGGTCGCCCTGATCCCGTCCGCCGTGCACGCCGCGACCGAGGTCCTCAACTCCCTGAAACGAACCCCCTCCCGGCACGGCCAGCAGGACAGCGAAGACGACGACTAGAAACGAGCGGAGGGCGGGCGGGTGGCGGCCAACTGGAACCTGTCGGTGGACCTGCGCGGCAGCGGGCAGAGCCTCGCGCAGACGCTGCGCCAGAACGCCGGCCACGCCCGCACCCTGGGGCGCGCCGCCCGCGACGCCCAGCGCGATGTGACCGCCCTGGGTGCCGCCTCGCGGACCACCGCACGGCACGTGCAAGGCCTGGGCCGGACAGCCGACACGTCCCGCCGCCACGTCAGCGCCCTCGGCGCGGCCGCGCGCACCACCCGCTCCCACCTCACCCAGCTTGGTGGGAGCGCCCACACTTCCGCGGTCCGGCTTGGCCGCCTCGGTAGCCAGGCCGCCTCCGCTGCTCGCGACCTGCGCCGCCTCGCACGCGAAGCCGCCGACGCCGACGCGGAACTGCGGGCGCTCAACGGGTCGGTGACGCTCACCGCCAGTCTCGACGACCAGACCACCGGCGGCATGACCGCCGTCCAGGGGAACCTGGCCGCTCTGCAAGGCCACGGCCCGGTACGGCTCTCCGCCACCCTGAACGACGACACCGGGCCCGGTGCGGCCACGATCCGAGCTGCGGTCCGTGAACTGCAGACCCTCAGCCCGGTCCGCCTGTCGGCCACGCTGGACGACGACACCGGGCCCGGCGTGGCCGCCGTGCGGGGTGCGCTGCGCGACCTCCAGCAGCTCAGCCCCGTCCGGATCCTCACCCAGTTCGACGGGGACCCGGCACAGGCTGCGGCCACCGCCGCCGCGATCCGCGACATCCAGCAGAACGCGGCAGACGCCAGAACCACCCTCACCCAGCTGTCAGCCGGCGCTACCGCCGCGGCGGTCGCCCTGAACACCGCGCAGCGCGCCGCCAACGATCTGGCCGACGTACTGCGCGTCCTCCGCGCCCGGGCCGCCGCCGCGGCGGACGCACTCGACGACCTCGCCGTCCGGGCACTGGCCGCCGTCGGCGGACTCCAGGGACTGGGCGACGCCGCCCGAGGGGCCGACGGGCACCTCAACGCTCTGTCCGTACGCACCCGCGCTCTGGGCGGCGACCTGGACGACCTCAACGGGCGGCTCACCCGGATCACCGGCGGACTCACCGGGCTGCGCGGCAGCCTGACGACCACCGCGGGCGCAACGGACACCGCTGGCAACCGCATGTCGGCCCTCATCGTGCTGGCCGTCAGCCTGGCCACCGCGCTCCTGCCGATCGCCGCAGCTGCCGTGCCCATCGCAGCCGGCCTGGGAGCGGCCGGAGTCGCCGTCGGCGCGTTCGGTCTGGCGATCGGCGCGCAGATCAAGCACCTCACCGACGCCGCCGAAGCACAGACCGAGTACGAGGACGCGGTCGCCGAGCACGGCGCCACTTCCGCCAAGGCGGCCGAAGCCGACGCCGCCCGCCAGCGCGTCCTGGCGAAGATGCCCGAGCCGACCCGCGAAGCGGCCGCCGCGTACGGCGTGCTCACCGACGACTACAAGGCATGGTCGGATGCGTCCGCCAAGGACACCATGCCCGTCCTTACCAAGAGCATGGGCGTCATGGGGGCGCTGCTCCCGAAGCTCTCCCCGCTGGTGCGCAGCACCTCTGTCGAGCTCGACCGAATGGTCACCCTCGCGGCGGGCGGCATGGCCACCCCCGGCTTCGACGCGTTCATCGGCAAGCTCGCGAAGCTGTCCGCGAGGACCCTGCACGAGTCGGTCGACGGGGTGGTGTCCCTCTCCCGCAGTCTCAACTCCTTCGCGAAGGGCGGCGGCTTCGACGGCTTCATGACCTACGCCCGCGAGAACGGGCCCCTGGTCGCCGAGACGTTGAAGAACGTCGCCCTGGCCGTCATCAACCTGATCGAGGGACTGTCCGAGGTCGGCGTGTCCGCCCTCACCGTCGCCAATGGGTTCGCGCAGCTGGTCAACGCTTTCCCGCCCGAGTTCATCGGGATCCTCGTGCAGGGGTACGCGGCGTTCAAGCTCCTCGCCTTGGGGGCGTCCGCAGTGACCGCCGCCACCGGGGGAGCTGCGGCCGCGAGCCTGGCCGCGTTCGTGCGGAGCGCACGGTTCGGCGGGATCGCCGCCGCGACCACCGGCGTCGTCCAGGGCATGTCCGCGATGTCCAAGGGAGTGGGCATCGCCGCGGCCGCGTTCGCCGCGTTCTACGTCGGCCAGCAGATCGGCGAAGCGTTCTGGTCCAAGACCCCGCTGCAGGCCAACCAGGTCGCCGATGCGTTCACTGCACTGTCCAAGACAGGGAAGCTCGCCGGGATCGACGTCGATGAGCTGGCCGGCTCGTTCGTCCGGTTGAGCGAGGACACCGGCTGGACCGACATCGTCTACGACTACGGAACCTTCCACTCCAATACAGAGTGGAAGAAGGCGGCCGGCGACATGGACGCCTTCGACAAGCAACTCGCCACCCTCGCGGGCAACGGCAACACCGACCTCGCCGCCGAAGGATTCAAGGTCCTCTCCACGGCACTCGCCAAGCAGGGCTACAGCACCAAAGAGGTGATGGCCCTCCTTCCCGAGTACCAGAAGACGCTGTCCAACACGAAGCTGGAGAGCGAGAACGCCGCCCGGGCCGCAGGTCTCTTCGGCGCCCAGGCCGAGGCCACGGCCATCAAGCTCAACACGCAGAAGGCCAGTGCTGACGGGCTGCGCAACGCGATCGTCGCCCTGAACGATGCGAACCGGGCTGCCCTCGGCGGGATGATCGGCTTCGAGGCAGCGATCGACGCGGCGGCGAAGGCGGCAGCGGAGAACGCCGGAAGCCTCCGCATGATCAACGGTGAGCTGGACCTCAACTCGCCCAAGGCGCAGGCCGCCGCGACGGCCCTGCAAGACCTCGGTACGAAGACGGACGCCGCGGCGACCGCCGCCCGCGAGAACGGCCGTTCCTGGGAATACGTCAACGGCATCTACGACCGCGGCACCCAGGCTCTGATCACGTCGGCCATGCAAATGGGCCTCAACCGCGCCCAGGCCACCGCCCTGGCCCAAAGCATCATCCAGATCCCCGACAAGCACACCACGAACATCGAGATGCGCCGCGAGGACGCCCTGGCCGGCCTGGACTCCGTCATCGCGAAGATCAAGGCCACGCCCGGGTCGAAGTCGGTCACCGTCAGCGCGCTCACCGCAGACGCCCTCCAGATGCTCCACAACCTGGGCTACGTCACGAAGAAGCTCCCCGACGGGAAGGTGCAGGTCACCGCGCGCACCGGGGCTGCCCTGAGTGGCATCGCGGCGGTACAGGCAGCCCGCAACGCGCTGCGGGACCGCACCATCACCATCACCACCGTCGAGGTGACCTCGCGCCGCTCCGGAAAGCCGGGTTCCCAGGCCTACCGCTCCAACAAGATGGCCCAGGCGGAGGGCGGCGTCGTCGACTACTACGCCGACGGCGGGATCCAGCGCGGGGGTGTCCGCCGCTTCGCGGAGGGGGCGGAGAACCACGTCGCGCAGATCGCACCGGGCGGAACGTGGCGGGTGTGGGCGGAACCGGAAACCGAGGGCGAGGGGTACGTGCCGCTCGCCCCGTCGAAGCGGCCGCGATCACGGGCCATCACCGAGGAGATTGTGCGGCGTCTCGGCGGAGACCCCGCGGGCATCGCCTGGCACGCGGACGGGGCGGTGACCGACTGGCGCTACGACCCCACCACTGGGTCCCTGTACTCCGCGTCCGACGCCGGGCAGGCCGGGAACAAGACCCGGAAGGTCACCGTCAAGACGAGGGACAAGAAGGGCAAGGTCACCACCAGCAGCAAGGAGGTGAACTACTTCGACCTGGGCGCGGTGGAACGGCAGATCAAGTCGGCGTCGAAGGCCACCCGCGGCTGGAACAACGACCTCGCCACCGTCGCCGACCGGGTCGGCACCGACGTCGCGGACGCCCTGGCCGCGATGGGCAAGGACGGCGTCCTCCTCACGCAGAAGATGGCGCGCGGCTCGACGAAGTACATCAACGAGATGGCCTCCTCCTTGCGTGGCTTGGCGGCGACCGCCCGGGTGTCCCTGACGGACTACACCCGCCAGCTCGGCAAGGCCACCAGCGCCGACGCCACCTTCGCCCGCGACCTTGCGACCCTGGCCGGACGCGGCTACGGCGACCTCGCCAAGCAGCTCGCCGCGCAAGGCGACGCGGCGGCCGCCGGACTGGCGTCGGCAGCGGTCAAGGACTCGAAGAAGGCCGCCTCCGCGAACGGTGCGGCGCGCACCGCGAACCGAGCCCTCACCAACGATGAGGTCTCCGACCTCGTCGCGATCATCTCCGCCGTGACCGGCCCGAAGGTGGGCCTGCACGACGTCGCCGAATCCACCGGCCTCGGCGAGGACACCATCGTCGCCATCGCCACCAAGGCCGCCGCCCAGATCAAGACCGCGCTCGGCTCCCGCGCCTCCCGCTTCATGGCCGACCTCGGACGCGCCCAGAAGGGCCTGTCGTACGCCGACGGCGGCATCAGGGCGGGCATGTACGCCACCTCCGGAGGCATCGTGCGGTTCGCGGAGCCGGAGACCGGCGGCGAGGCCTACATCCCGCTGTCCCCGGCCAAGCGCAGCAGCGCCACCCGCGTCCTCGCGGACGTCGCCGGCCGCTTCGGGAAGGGCGTCACCGACATGCGGGCCACCCGGCCCGTGATCGTCACGACCGGCGGGGACACCCACGTCACCGTCACCGCCGTCCGCACCCCCGCCACGGCCACAGACATCGGCGCCCAGGTCGGACGCTCCGTCCGCCGGGCCAAAAGGGGAGGGGTGTTCGTCCGTGCCTGACACACCACTGACCGACTGGCAGTACGACCTCGGGGGAGTCCTCCTCGGCTCCGGCACCCCCGTCAACGTTATCGAGACAACTGGGCTGGGCCGCCCGCCGGTGCGCGACAACGACGCCGACCAAGCAGGCATGGACGGCCTGGTGGCCGGGCCGGACTACTGGGGCGCCCGCCAGGTCCAGATCGACGCAGCCATCAAGCTGCCCGGGAACCCGGCCGGCTGCCACGACAAGGTCGCCGAACTCCAGCAGGCGGCCGCCGCGGCGTCGGTGCGGCTGACGTCCGGGGCGGGCATGGTGCTGCGCGTGAAGCGCCCCGGGCGGCCCACGAAGCGCCTGACGGGCCGACTGCGCCGCCTGGACCCCGAGTGGGCGGACGTCGTCCACGGCTACGTCCCGATCGACCTTGAGTTCGTCGCGCACGACCCGACCTGGTACGCGGACACCGAGTCCACCACCGAGCTCCCGCTGGGCTGGCTCACCGGCGGCGGGTTCGCCGCACCGATCGTCGCCCCCCTGTTCGTGCAGTCGGGGACGGTGGCCGCCGACCGGCCCGGGTGGGCCAGCAACGCGGGCACGGCGGCCGCCTGGCCGGTCATCCGCATTACCGGGCCGTGCTCCGCTGCGTCCGTCACCCATGCCGAGTCCGGGCGGGTGCTGTCCCTGCCTTCCCTGGTCCTCGCCGCAGGCCAGTGGGTGGAGATCGACACCCGCCCCCAGCACCGCACGGTGCGCCGGGAGAACGGCGGCAACGCCTCCGCCCTGCTCTCCCCGGTCTCCCGCATCGACCTGTTCTCCCTGCCCCCGGGCCAGAACGAGTTCCGGTTCACCGCCTTCGACAACACCAACACGTCCCGCCTGCGCCTGACCTGGCGCGACGCCTACACCGCCCTCTGAGGAGAGACCCGCGATGGCACTGTTCCCGAGGCCGATCCTCACCAACGGGGCAACCCACTCCGCCCAGCAATTCCGCATGCTCGTCCGCGACCTGGCCCGCGGAGCCGAAGGCATCACCGAGGGCGACGACCTCAAGGTCTCCCAGCTCGGCACCCCCGGCGGCGGCGTCCAGGTCGGCGACGGCTCCGGAGTCGTCAAGGGCCGGGTGTCCGCCTACCAAGGCCACTACTCGGTGTGCAACATCGGCGCGACCACCGTCACGGTCGCGGCCACCGGCGGCACCCCCCGCTCCGACCTGGTCATCCTGCGCGTCGAAGACCCCGAATACGAGGGCGTGCTCAACCCGGCCACCGACCAGATCTGCTACTTCCAGATCATCTCCAACGTGTCCGCCTCCACCACCTGGATCCCCGACGGCCGCACCGGGATCCCGCTCGCCCGCATCGACATCCCCGCCTCCACGTCGGCCATCACCAACGCCATGATCAAAGACATCCGGGTGGTGGCCAACCCGAGGCGCGAGACCCAGATCCTCACCCAGTCCCCGGCCACCGCCTCCGCGAACATCGGCGGCACCTCCGGCACCATGACCTACTTCTCCACCCTGGCGGGGTGGAACGTGTGGATCCCGGACTGGGTAGCCGTCGCCCGCATCAGCCTCACCGTCGGCGGCCTCCGCGGCACCACCGGAAGCTTCTACGGGGCCCTCGGCGCGACCTTCGGCGCCAGCCTGCCCCTGCAGTCGATCCTCCTCGACGACAACGCCGGGGCCACCGTCCGCCGCTCCACCCAGATGCTCGCCGACACCCTCACCATCCCCGCGAACTACCGGGGCACCAACCAGATCCTGCGTCTCCAGGCCGCCGGGTACGTGGGCAACGCCGGCAACCTCCAGGTCGACAACGTCACCACCGTCACCGCGAACATCGAGTTCTCCGAGGCGCCCCGGTGACCAGCCCTCCCACACCGCTGCGGGTGATGACCCAGCACGCCCTGACCGGCGCCTGGCAGTCCATGGCGCTCCCGCTGGCCGACCTGGAGTACGGGCCCGACCTCAACGGGCCCGGCACCCTCACCGGCACCCTGTCCCCGCGCGTCCTGGACACCCACCCCACCCTCACCGACCCCGGCACCACCCTCATCTACGTCGAGACCGACGGCGGCCTGTGGGGCGGCCTGGTGTGGGACGTCCGCCCCCAGGGCGAGAAGTGCACTCTGGAGGCGGCGTCCTGGTCCTCCTACCTCCAGCACCGGCACGACCTCCACGGCAACCTGAACGGGCGCGGCCCGTACACGAACGCGGACCCGTGCAAGGTCATCCGGGACGTGTGGGCGTACGCGCAGTCCGTCGCCGACGGCGACCTCGGCGTCCAGGTCGACGCCACCACCTCGACCGCGAAGGTCGGCACCACCGCCGACCCGTACACCTTCCCCTGGTGGGAGTCACCGGTCCTCGGAGACAAGGTCGACGACCTCGTCTCCGGCGACGCCACCCCCGACTACACCTGCACCACCGAGTGGAACGCCAGCAAGACCGAGGTCATCAAGCGCATCCGGCTGGGCTGGCCCCGGCTCGGCGCCCGCCGCACCGACATCAGCTTCGCGTCGGGCGAGAACATCGTCGACGAGCCCGAAGTCCTCCTCGCGGGGGACGACTACGCGCAGGTCGTCATCGCCTCCGGTGCCGGAGACGGCTCCGCGAAGCGCCGCCAGATCAGCGCGGTGCGTAACGGCCGGCTGCGCCTTGAGCACGTCCTCGACCTGCCGGACGTCAAAGCCAACGACGTCCTCGCCTCCCGGGCGGAGGCCGAGCGGGTCCGACGCCAGATCCTCGGCTCCGTCGAGCAGATCACCGTCCGCAACACCCCCGCCGCCCCCTTCGGCAGCTGGGCCGTGGGCGACGACGTCTACACCCGCGTCCACAACGCCTGGACCTCGTACGTCGGGTGGTGTCGCATCACCGGCTGGACGATCCGCCCGTACGCCACCGGCGGACCTCAGGCCACCATCAATCTCGCCCCGTCCTCCGCCTACAGTCACGGAGGCGTCCAGTGACGGACATCGGCCGCACCCTCCAGGACCTCCAGAACCGGATCTCGAAACTGGAGCGGTCCTCCCGCCTTTCGTCGGCCTCCCTGGACGACACTGCGATGGTCGTGCGCGATGGCGACGGTTCGCTGCGCGCGATTGTCGGCCAGCAGGTCGACGGCACCACCGCCGTCGTCGCCGTGAACGGGCCTATCCCGCCCACCCCCACCCCGCCCGCCGTCACCCCCACCCTGAAGGGCTTGCGGATCACCTGGGACGGGTCCTTCGCCGACGCCCTGGTCGGGCCGCTGGACCTGGCGCGCGTCCAGGTCCACCTGCTGCCCGACGCCGTCACCCTCCCCGACGTCCAGAACCCCACCGCCACCATCGAGCCGGCGTCCGGGGCGTCGGTGACGATCGCGGTGCCGTCGTACGCCGGGCTGTGGGTGCGCCTGGTCGCCGTCACCACCTCCGGCACCCCCGGCACCGCCTCCACCCCGGTCCTGGCCGTCCCCTCCCAGACGGACTCCGCCGACCTCCACGACCGCGCCGTCCAGGAAGGCCACATCGCGGTCGCTGCGATCGTCACCGAGCACCTGTCCGTCGGCTCCGTCACCCCCGACCAGATCGCCGTCGGCCAGGGCAACAACCTCATCCCCGACGCGGGCTTCGAGTCCGCGGCCACCGCCAATGCCATCGCCCGTGCGGGGGCGCCGTGGACGCTGGCACCCGGCAACCGGTACGGCGTCGGTGTCCGCGCCGACTGCACCGCCACCGTCCCCACCGACTACACCCTGCCCCTGGCCACCGTCCCCGTCCTGGCCGCCGACCAGATGTACCTCGGCGTCGACGTCCTGGTGTCCGCCGACTACGCCGGGGTGTCGGTACGCCTGTTCAGCAGGTGGGAGGACTCCGCTGGCACCGTCCTCGGGTTCGGCGTCGCCGAGACGCTGGCCCCCGTCGCGGGGGAGTGGCAGCCTCTGTCCGGGCAGGCCGCCGCACCGCAGGGCACCACCCAGGCGGTGCTGTGCCTGGAAGTGCAGGACGCCACCGCCGGGTTCGTCGTCTTCGACAACGCGGAGGCACACAAGATTTTCGGCCGCGCGGTCGGCGGCGCCCGCGCCGAACTCGGACCCCAGGGCCTGCGCCTGTTCGACGACGGCGGCGACGAAGCCGTCAGCCTGGTCACCGGGCAGCCGAACTACATCACCTTCCGCGAGAACGGCATCCCCGTCGCCGCCGTCGGCTCCACCGGCGACGGCAGCTTCCAGAACCTGGCCGTGGGCGGCGCCCTCAGCCTCGCCGGGGAAGAGATCCGCCTCGAGGACCTCCGCGACACCGGACCGCGCGGCATCATCGCCCTCGACTGGCAGAGCTCCGGCGTCTCCACCCCCACCGGCGTCGAGAAGGGCTTCGTCGAGCTCGCCTTCACCGCCGAGGAAGGCCGGATGTACCGCATCCGCTACGACGGCAACGTCGAGTGCTCCGCTACCGGCGGCGTCCTCGCGCTGCGACTTCGCAACGGCTTTACCAACGCGCCCCTGGTGTCCTCCGCGTCCTTCCAGGAAGCCCGTCACCCCCTCTCCACGACGCAGCGCCAGCGTGTGTGGATCGAGAACGTCAGCGGCGTCTTCCCGACCGGGTTCGTCCGCCCCGGTCTCAACCGGCTCCTGCTCACCTACACCAGCGAAGGCGGCGCCCCCGCCGGGTCCACTGTCACCCTCACCGGCGCCACCAGCTACCTCGGGCACCTCCTTGTCGAGGACATCGGGCAGCAGATCCCCGAGACCGGCATCTACAACACCGGCGGGGCCGTCGTCGCCGTCCCCCCGGTGAAGACGACGAAGGTGTACAACGCCGCCTGGTCGGGGTCGTACGCCGCCCGCAACAAGTACAACTCGTACTACGGGAACCAGCTGGTCGGCGGGTACTACTCCGCCAACAACGGCATCCAGGCGGGCCTCGTCGGGTTCAGCTCCGCCCTGGCCACCGACCTCACCGGGGCCACCCTCCTCAAGGTCGAGGTGTACCTGTACGCCGCGCACTGGTACTACGCGGCCGGCGGCACCGCCACCATCAAGGCCCACACCCACGCCTCCCGCCCCGCCGTGTTCTCCGCCGACCAGACGGAGTGGCTCAACGTCAGCAACTGGGCGCGCGCCGCGGGCAAGTGGGTCGACATCTCCACGATTTTCGACAGCACCACGTTCCGCGGCATCGCGATCGACCCGAACACCACGAACCGCACCTACTACGGGCGCTTCGACGGCGTCGGCCACCCCCGGCCGCCGAAGCTCCGCGTCACCTACATCAAGTAAGGAGCCCCGCGTGGGCGTGTACGGCGACCTCGTCACCAACAGCAGTTTCACCGCCGGGATGACCGGCTGGTGGTCCGGCGACCCCGCCAAGGTCACCGTCGCCACCCCGGGCATCGGCATCGCCGCGACCGCCACCATCGACGCGGTCAACCCGTGGGACGCCCTCTTCGGCCAGGACAACATCACCCTGCGCAACGGCTGCCACTACACCCTCAGCTTCACCGCCCGCGCCTCCCAGCCGGGCACCGTTCTGCGCGCCCAGGCTGCCCTCACCGCTGCCCCGTACACGCCGGCCGTCGACAAGACCGTCACCCTGGGCACCGTCGACCGGCACTACGTCTTCCCCTTCACCTCCACGCTCGCCACCACCGCGGCGTCCGTGTCCTTCCAGTTCGGGCAGTCCACCCCGGTCACCGTGTACGTCACCGAAGTCCGCCTCACCTGCAGCACGGTGCGCGAGGGGTTCTATGTCGACCCGAACGGCAATGCCGCCACCTGGGCCGCCGCCAACCCGGGCGACCCTCGCACCCCGAAGATCGTCCGCAGCATCGCGCAGCGCCCCGGCGCCCGCTGGTACGGCGACTGGACAGCCAACGTGACCACCGAAGTCGCCGCGTACACCACCGCGGCCGCAGGCCTCGGCAAGGTCCCCATCCTCACCGCCTACAACATCTACAACCGCGACAACGGCGGCGAGTCCTCCGGCGGCGCCTTCACCCCCGACCTGTACGAGGACTGGATTGACGCCTTCGCCGCCGGGCTCGGCGACCGGCCCGCACTGGTCATCCTGGAGCCCGACGCCCTCGCCCAGCTCGGCAACCTGCCCCCCGCCCAGCGCACCCAGCGCCTCGCCTCCCTCAACTACGCCGTCACCTCCCTCGCCGCCCAGCCCTTGGCCCTCACGTACCTCGACGGCGGCAATGCCACCTGGATCAGGGCCGCGGAGATGGCCACCCGCCTCAAGGACGCGGGCATCGCAGGCGCCCACGGCTTCGCGGTCGGCGTCTCCAACTTCGACGCCACCGACGTGTCCTGTACCTACGGCAACGCAGTCACCACCGCCCTCACCGCCCTCGGCGTGCCCGGCAAACGCTTCGTGGTGGACACCGCCCGCAACGGCAACGGCGCCATGACCTCCGTCGGCCAGCACGTCGACTACTGCAACCCGTCCGGCCGCCGCCTCGGCGTCCCTTCCTCCATCGGCGTCGGCGGCGCCGAATACCTCCTCTGGATCAAGTACCCAGGCGACTCCGACGGCCAGTGCGGCACTGCACCGCCCGCCACCCCCGCCGGAACGTTCTCCCCGTTCCTCGCCGAGAACCTCATCGACGGCATCTGAGCACCGGGGAACCCCCACACCCCGGGCCCGTACGCTTGGATCACCGGGCGACCCTCCGCCCGCCGCACCACCCCGCGAGGGACTGGCACCAGATCGACCGTCCTGGGAAGAGACGGCTCCTGGTGGCAGCACGTCACTCAGGACCGGCCTCATGACTCCGGGCACGGTTCTGGGTGACAGCCAAGTCAGCCATCAGCTCTGGGCGCGGGGAGTGCAGGAGCACGGGCGAGTGCCCGACATCTCGGTACGCAGCTACAGGCCGCGGCCCCACCTGGGCCGCCACCTCGTGCTGGACCCACGCAGCCTCGCGTACTGCCCGGCCTTTGACGGGCTGCCCTGGCATGTCACCGCGTGGGAGCCGCGCATACCGGTCCTCGACCAGCGCCACCTCATCGGCCAGGGCATCTCCACCCGCCTGTCCTACGGCACCGACACCGACCTCGACGCCCTCGCCTCGTGCACCGGGAACGCGGCGACCGCCCTGATGTCGATCCTCCTGACGCGCACCCAGGCCAAGGCCGCAGGCATGGACCTCGCGTGCCCGTCCGCCGCCCAGCACTACGCGATCGGCCTGTACGCGGACGCCACCGAACGCGACGCCTGGCACGACGCGACCTGGCCCTCCCAGGACTGCGGCTCCTCCGGCCTCGCCGTCACCCAAGTCCTCCACCAACGCGGCCTCATCACCCACTACGAGCACGCCACCAGCGCCGAAGAGCTGTGCACGCTCCTCCAGCACGGGCCCGTCCTGATGGGCCTGCCCTGGCACTCCACGTTCAGCAGCCCCGGCCCGGACGGCTTCATCGACACCGACCCCACCTGGGCGGCATCCCCCCTCGAAGGCGGCCACGAAGTGTGCGTCACCGCCCTCGAGCGGATGACCACCACACTCTCCGGCACCCTCGACCCCGAGTACACCGTCATCCGCTTCCGGAACTCCTGGGGCCTTTCCTACGGGGACCACGGCGACGGGCGCATGTACCTCTCCACCTACCTGGCCCTCCGCGACCAGATCGACATCGTCCAGCCCCTCATCGGAGCCCGCCCATGAGCACCTTCCACGTCGCGGTCGACCACCTCGACCCCGACACCTCCGAGACCACGACCGCCTACTACGGCACCGTCGACCAGGACCACGTCGACACCGTGCGCGCCCTCGCCGCCCTCCCCGACGTGGACCGCCACGTCCTCGAGCACCCGCGCATCCCCGGCGCCCTGTGCGTCCTGCGCGTCGACGGCGACCTCGACGTGTACGTCCCCGTCGACGCCCCCGAACCCCGGGTATACCCGCCCGACCCGGAACCCAGAACCACCCCCGAAGGCCTGCCCCGTGGCGCCACCGGGCCCGCGTACATCGACGGCGTACTGCGCCTAGGCGGCCAGCGCATCGGCGGCGCCATGGACACCCCGGCCGGACCCCCGCGGATGACGTGGCACACCACCGAGTCCCCGGCCGGCGGAAGCTACCTGCGCAGCGTCGCCGCCTATCTCATGCGGGTGGGGGCAGAACCGCAGGTCATCTACGACCCGGTCACCGACGAGCTTGCCCAGTTCGGGCCGCTCACCCAGTCCGGGCGAGCCCTCCGCAACGACGGCTCCCGCCGAACGAACCGCGAGGGCAAAGTCAACGTTCAGGTAGAGGTCCTAGCGCGGGCCAAGGACCCCTGGACGCGAGGCTTCGACCCGGCGAAGAAGCCGAACTTCCGCAAGCTGCTCGCCGCCGGACGAGCCCACGGCATCCCCGACGTGTGGCCGGCGGGCAAGCCCGCCGCGACCGCATCCGCCGCCACAAAGCGCGACCGGACGGTGTGGCAGACCAAGGGTGGCCACTACGGGCACTGCAACGTTCCTGGAAATGATCACTGGGATCCGGGTGCGATCGACACGAGCATCGTGCCGGGCAAGCCGCCCACCACGACCCCGTCGAAGCCACCGGCCTCGAGCGCGTACGAGCCGTTCCCCGGCGCCAACTTCTTCCACACCGGCCGCCGCAGCCCGATCGTCACCGCGATGGGCCGTCGCCTCGTCGCCGAAGGGTGCGGGCGCTACAACTCCGGTCCCGGCCCGCAGTGGACGCTCGCCGACAAGGCGTCGTTCGCGGCCTGGCAGCGCAAGTACAGCACCACCAACAGCCTCGGCTGGTCGGCCGAGGACTGCAACGGCATCCCTGGCAAGACGTCATGGGACGCCCTGAAGGTCCCGAAGCAGCTCTGACCGGCCCATCCCATCCAAGGAGTGCACCGTGAACACCGTCAAGATCTTCGGCCGTGAGCCGGTCGCCTGGCTTACCCTTTTCGCCGTCTGCGTGAAGCTCTTCAGCGCTTTCGTCCTTGAGGTCGACCCTAACGTCCAGGCCTGGGTGAACGCCGTTGCGGCCGCCGCAATGGGCGTGGCCATCGCGCTCATTGTCGATGACGGCGCAGTGGCCGCCGTTCTCGGCCTGGTACAGGCAGCACTAGCCCTGGCCGTCGGACTCGGCGCGGACCTCACAACCGTGGAACAGGGCCTGATCCTGTCCGCCCTGTCGCTCGCGCTCGGCGGGTACGAGCGCACCCAGGTCACCGCACCGGTCCCGGCGAAGGCCGTCCGGGCCGCCCCGGTCGCCTGAGCGCCTTACCCACCGGAGCGTCGCATGTCTGATGAGCCGTCCAACGGCGAGCTGTGGCGGCTCATCGCGCGCCTGGACAACCGCTTCGGCGAGTTGAACACCCGCCTGGACAAGGTCGTTTCGTTGGACGTCTACACGGTCCAGAACGGGTACGTGGCGCAGCGACTCGAACAGCACCAGGCCGACATCCAGCGCAGCACCGATACGACGGCGGCCCTTGAGGACGCCTTTGAGGCGTACCAGAGGGACGAGGCGAAACGCCGGGATGATGAGCGGCAGCGGCGCCTGTACCAGGCGATCGTGCCCGTCCTGATGGGCTTGCTGTCGGTGGCGGTAGCGGTGTGGGCGGTGGTGGCGAGGTGAGCGAGGCCCGACACCGCCCACCGTCCCGTCTGCGCTGGCGCCTGCGGCGGCCGACCCTCCCGAAGGCGGAGTGGATGGTCGCCATGACGCTGGTCTTCGTCGTCGTCTTCCTGGGGTGGCTGGCCGTGCAGGTCGTCTCCCTCACCCACGAGCTCAGCACTGCCAACCTCGCCCGCGACGCCCTGGCCCGCCAGGTACAGGGCCTCGGGGAGAAGCCGGTGGCCGGCCCGCCCGGTTCGCGCGGAACGTCCGGGCAGAGCGTCGTCGGCCCGCAGGGACCCACCGGGCCGCCGGGCTCGGCCGGGATCCCCGGCGTACGGGGGCCCTCCTCAACTCCGGTTCCCGGTCCCTCTGGTCCCTCAGGCCCTCCGGGCCCAACAGGGCCTCCTGGCAGGGAGGGTGAGAACGGGGACGACTCCACGGTCCCCGGCCCGTCCGGGGTGCCTGGCTCTGCAGGATCCCCAGGTTCCCCCGGACAGGACGCGACGGGCGCGCCAGGCCCGGCCGGACAGGACGGGTCCGCAGGCCCGCCCGGTGCGAACGGGGCGCCTCCCGCCGGGTGGACGTACACCGACCGCGACGGCGTCCGCTACACGTGCACGCCCGTCGACGGATTCGACCCGGCAGCCCCGCGCTACACCTGCGCCCCCGAAGGCGGAGGAGAGGACCCACCACCCTCTCCGTCGCCGGGGGAGTCACCGATGGGGGCGATCACGACAGGTCTCGGCACGGACCGGAGACGCTGGTAGGCCTGCCTGTCACCCAACAATCGGAAGTAAATAACGTGATCTTGCAAAGCTGATCTGCTGCGCCTCCCGTTTGCCCATTTGTCCCCTCCTTCGCAACGGAACAGCAACAGGAGCACCGAAGGGCTCGGGGTCTTCCTACGCTGCACGCATGGGTATCGAGGGTTGGTCATTCGTTGTTGCGGTGCTCGCTCTGTTCACCGCAGGGTGGGTCGGTATCTACGCCCGGTCCCAAGCGGCTTCGGCACGGGGCCAGTTGGAGGTTGCGCAGCAGGTACGTCGCGAGCAGAACGAACCGTACGTCCTCGTCACGATCCGACCGCAGGAGAGCACTCCGGGTCTCCTTGTCCTGGTGGTGCAGAACACCGGCCCGACCATGGCCCGGGACGTCAAGATCACATGCAGTCCGGATCTCTCGTCGTCGATCGGAGATGACGTCACTGAGGCTTTGCAGTCCGCGCTGGCACGGACGATTGCCATGCTTCCCCCCGGCCAACGGCTTGAGTACCTCTTCGACACCGGCCGGAGGTTCCAGTCTGATCTGCCGATGGTCTTCGAGTTCACCGTGGAAGCTCAGGGGCCAATGGGGCCGGTGGAGCCTCTGCACTACGTCGTCGATCTTCACTCGCTGACTGAGGCGCTGATGGGCGAGCGACCGACGAAGCAGTTGGAGAAGGAATTGGAGAAGATCTCCAATCAGTTCAAGGAATTCGTGAAGTCGTACGAGACGGCGAACCAGCAGGAAATCAGCGCCACCGTTGCAAGGCGTCGCGAGGAGTGGCAGAGGCGCAACGCAGAGCGCGAACGCGGGAACGGGGCAGACGAGTAGTCACTGTTCGGCGCCGGTCAGGTGGTCTGCTTGGGCCCGAAGTGCGGCTGTCTTCTCCAGCCACATGCGCTCGTCGGCCGTGCGGGGGCCGCCCGGTCCGCCGCCGGCGATCTGCTGGACACGGTCCCAGCAGGCCTGCCACACCGCTACCCCTGCGTTCCGAGCAGCGCGAGCACTTGCGCCGGGTCTTCCAACGGCCGACCGTTTAGGGATCGCTGTCAGGCATGCTGGGTTCATGGCATCCGAGGCAGAACGCAAGCTGAACGAGGTGTACGGGTGGTCGGTGGAAGAAGTCAACTTCGGCCGAGAGGACGAACCCGATGTCGACGGCTGCGTGCTCGTCAATTACGTCGGGGACGGCGTCGCAGCCAAAGTGGCCGCTCGGCCCGGGCTGAGCAAGGAGCGGCGGGCCGGCTTTGCCGCGTGGGCGTTGCAGATCCTTGAACGTTTCATCGAGCACGGACCGGAGTTCGATGGATGGCAGAAGCGCAGTGATGAGGGGTGGCAGCTGTGGGGACGCGTTCACCAGCTTCCTTCCGCCGACTAAGTCCTCTGACGGATAGGGAGAGTTGCATGATTCGACGTGAGACGTCCTGCGTCGGCGAGGAGCGGCACCGTTGAGCCCGGAGGACGAGGCCACTGCTCACCTGCTGGTCACTGCTGCCTTCCACGATGCCGCCGCCAGTGCCGATGAGCGGGGGGATGCCAGGATCGGAGACTTCTCCCGGGCTGTCATGCGGCAGTTCGAGGAGCACCGACGTCTTGAAGGGGCGTTGTACGAGGTCGTCACGAAGTACGCGCAGGAGCATGCGACGGCCGAGGAGGAGGCAGCTTTGTGGCGTTGGATCGCAGAGGTGCGGCCGTGAGTGATCGTCTGTGCGCGGCCGGGAGGAAGGTCCGCGCTTACGATCGTTCCTGACGAAGTACCGGACCCTCCCTCCGTTTGTGTGTCGCGGGGCTCTCTCGTAGGCCTGGTTCGCGATAAGCTCACATATCGTGGATCAAGGTGAGGGAGTCCGACCATGACGCGCCACTCCGCACGGGAGCCTGGAGTCCGGGGGCTTGCGCACTGCCCTTCCCCGACCGCCGTCGTCCTCGGCGACACCCTGGCCGAGGTCTGCGCCTGTATGCACCCGGACGACGTCATGCCGCCGGTGCACTGGATGACCGACGACGGCCGGTCCATGTACTGCCGCTGCGGACCTCGGCTGCCGCTGCTGCACCGCACCAACGGGGCGGCGATGCCGACCTCCTTCACCGGAGCGACCGCCTGCTTCACGTGTTCGCAGGGGCTGCTGGGCCGTCACTTCGTCTCGCGCCGCGCCGTCACCGAGCGCTGCTGCTACTGCGGCACACCAGCGGATCCGGTCGGAGGCTGGGAGCTCAAGAGCCACCCCGCCCTCGGGGTGCCGGGAGCCCGGAAGTGACCGGCACCCCGCAGCACCTGGTGCCCGCCGAAGCCCAAAGCCCCCTGCTCCCGAGCGAGTTCAGCCCGGAACTGCGGGCCCGGCTGGCCGCCCTCGATGCCGCGTCCGACACCCACTCCGACGAGCAGCGCCCCGACAACACCACCCGCGCCTACGACTCCGACTGGAAGGCCTGGACGGCGTTCTGCGCCCAGTTCCAGATCCCACCGACCGCCGCGACCCGGGGCACGCTGCGCGCGTTCGTGGACTATCTGTGGAACCGGGAGGAGCGCGCGTACTCCACCGTCGACCGCAGGATTGCCGGGGTGACCGTGAAGCTCCGTAAGGAGTTCCACGTCGTCGTCGACCCGGAGGCAACCGCGGCAGCGCGTGAGCTGCTGAAGGACTACCGCAAGCAGTCCCAGGCGGCCGGGGAGCCGGCCCGCGGCCGGGGCAAGGCGCCCGCCCTCCGCCTGGTCACCCTGCGGGAGATCGCCGCCACCTGCGACAGCGACATCTTCGGCATCCGTGACCGGGCGATGCTGCTGCTCGGCTTTGCCATCGCCGCCCGCCGCGCGGAACTTGCCGGCCTGCGCCTGCGCAACGTCGTGCCCGACGACAACGGGCTCCTGGTCCACGTCGCCGTCTCCAAGACCGAGCCGCGGACCGTGCCCGTCCCCTACGGGGAACACGAAGGGACCTGCCCGGTGCGGGCCTGGCAGGCCTGGGTGGACGCTGCCCGGATCGCCGACCCCGACCGGCATGCGTTCCGCCGCATCCACCACACCGGCGCCGTCCAGCCCCAAGGGCTCACCCCGCAGCGCGCCGGGGACCTCATCACCGCGGCCGGACTGCGCGCGGGCTGCGAGAACCTGTTCACCGGGCATTCCGTGCGCTCCGGGTTCGCCACGGAGGCCCGCCGGGCAGGCAAGGACCGCAAGGCGATTGCCGCCGTCACCGGCCACAGGGAGGGCTCCAAGGTGCTCGACGGGTACATGCAGATCGTCGACCAGTGGGACGAGAAGGACAACGCACTGATCGGGCTCGGCTTGTGACCGGGCAGGGCCGCACCCACGCACCCTCGGTACGCCAGCTCCACGCGCTGATCGACACCGTGGAGGCGGACGTGTCGGCGTCGCGGCTGCGGCAGCTGCGGATGGTCGCGGACATGTTCGGGCGGGCGGTGGGCCGCGAGGAGTTGCCCGCCCGGGCGGAACGCACGGTGGCCCAGCTGTTCACGTGGGCGGCGCTGCCCCCGTTCTGGGAGCTGGCGGTGGCGGGAGAGCTCGCGGAAGACGGGAGGTCCTCGGGGGTGCCGATGCCACTGGCGACGCAGCGCATTGTGCGGGACTGCCTCGCCCGGCTGGCCGAGTTGGCAGTGCCGGACAAGAAGGTGTCGCTGCCTCAGGTGCCGCAGTCGGCTGCCAGGGCGACGGTGCCCGCTGAACAGTTGGTGCCGTTGTACCGGCGGCTGGTGGAGATGGCGGGTATCGGCCCGCTGGACCGGCAGGGGGTCGGGTTGTCCTTCGAGGACCGGACGCGGTTGCTGGCCATGGTGGCGGTGGTGCTGGATACGGGGTCGCGGTCGGGGGAGCTGGAGCGCCAGCGGATGTCGGACCTGGCGGACGGCGAGAAGGCGCTGCGGGTGGAGCGGCGGCCGCAGAATGCGACACATCTCCCGGCCCTGGAGCGGGTGTGGCCGTTGCGGAACGGCACGCAGGTGGCGCTGCGGCGGTGGCTGGAGGTGCGCGAGAAGCTGGTGTACGGCGTGGACGGGGGCCGGGAGGCGCTCTGGGTGACGCTGGTGGCTTCGCCGGCCGGGCCCAAGGGGATCTCGATCCGGGGGCAGGGGATTCGGAAGGCGTATGCGCGGGGGATGGCGGCGTTGAACTGGGTGATGGCGGGTGAGTTCGGGTGGGAGCCGTTGCCGTTGACGTTGGAGCAGTTGTCCCGGACTGTGCGGGCGGAGCTGGGTGAGGTGCGTCCGCCGCGGGAGAAGCCGCCGGGTCGCCCGGTGGGGCGGCCGCGGTTGCCTGAGGATCGTCCTCTGGAGCATGGGAAGCCGTCGACGTACAAGCATCGGGGGTGCCGGTGTGCGGAGTGCCGGGAGTCGGTGGCGAACCTGCGTCGTGCTTACCGGCGTCAGGCGGCGGCGCGGGAGGCTGAGCGGCGGGAGCGGCGGGCGCGGAGGGGCGGGCGGTAGTGGGTCAGGTGCCGGGGAGGGTGTCCTGGTCGACCTGGTGGGTGTCGGCGGCGCCGGGGCGCCGCTGGGGATCGCAGTCGGGTCCATAGCCGTTCAACCTCGACCGCGGGCTCGTGAGTTCGGCCCCGCAGCGCCGACAGTAGCGGTGGCGGTAGCCGGTCGTCGGGTTGTCGATGAGGGTGGGCTGGTCGGGGTGGCGGTGCTTCACCTGGCCAGTGTGCCTTCTACGTGAAGAGGGTGGCAGGGTTGCGCGTTGATCGGCTACGCTTGCCGCATTGTCTGCGGCGTATGCGCAGAGTTGAGGCCACCACCCGAATGCGGGGCGGTGGCCTTCGTGGTTCGTGGGCTTAGGCGGCCGTACGGATCGTGATTCCGTGACGCTCGGCCATGTGAAGGCAGCGGGGGCACGACACCTTTCGGTCCGGGCTCTCGTAGAGGCCCCAGAACTTCGCCTGGGGCTTGCACAGGGCGTCGCCGGTGTCGCGGTTGAGCCGGCCAGAGTGAATCGGCTGGTCGAGTACGGCGTGTTCGCCGTTGTTCATGTTCGGTCCCTGCCGGAGGTGGAAGGCGGTTCGTACGTGCGCGGAGGAGACGTACGGGTCTACGGGCGGCAGTTTCCGCGCTTCGGTGTACGGGGTGGCTGTGGGGGGCGCGGGGTCACCCTCGCCGGGGTGGTCCCGTTCATATGCCGCCTTCATGGCGTTGAACATCTCCTGGAAGCTGCCCATCGTCGTCTCCTCTACGCGGCGAGTGTGGTTGCGGTACGGGGGAGGTAGTCGCGGCCGAGTTCGCGGGCGATGACCTGGGCGGTGCTCCGGACGATGGTGACGATGTGTCCGGCGGGGGTGGTGGGCTCGGGTCGGGTGAGGGCGTAGGCCATGCGGTGCGTGGTGTAGGTGAGGATGCGGTCGACGCGGACGGTGCGGGTCTCTTCGGAGTCGCGGTCCATGCCCTTGATGACGATGTGCCCTTCGGCGGTGGTGGACACCTCGTAGAGCTCCAGGGTGCGGACCGTGGTGATGAGGCGTCCGGTTCGGCGGCCTGCGTCGTCCTTCTCCTCTTTAAGGAAGGTGAGGGTGACGGGGCGTTGGTGGTCGAGGGCGCGGTAGAGGTCGGTGAGGGTGCGGGTGGTGGTCTGGGTGTTGGTGTGCCGCATCTGGTGCCCCCGTGTGGTTGGTGTGGGTTCACCGTAACCCATATTGCATTGCGCGCGCAAGACAATATGGGTTACGGTGTGGAGGCAGCACAGGGAACCTCCCCGCACCAGACGTATTGCATTGCCCCTGCACCGAAATATGAGGAGACTAGGGATGCCCCCAACCCCCAGCCGGCGCCCACCCGACCGCCCCACCCACGGCAGGCGCCCGAAAGGACGCCCCACCGTGCCTGCCCCCAACCGCCGCGCCGCCACCGAAGCCGCCCTCCCCCAAGCCCACGCCGCAGTCGCGTTCCTGCGCGCCGAGGGGCAGGAGGACCTCGCCGACGCGGTCACGGTGGTGACCGAGTACGCCGCCGACTCCGCAGCCCGGCAGACCCGGAAGGCGGAGACGAACAGTCACAGCGCACCCAGCTTCACCATCGCCGGCACCGCCTCGGACGTGCAGCGGGTCAAGAGCCTGTCCCCGAACGTCACCAGTGACGTCATCGAGGGCTTCGAGCGCTTCCTGGCAGGCGAGTGGGAGCCGGCCCAGCCGGAGCGCTCCCGCCGGCACAGCGGGCAGGCGCGGGAGGCCATCACCATCCGCGTCCCTGCCGACCTGGTGGACAGGGTGAACGAGCGGGCCGCCCACTACGCGACCGAGCACAACTTCCGGACGGGCCGCGGCTACGACCTGCACGCGCGCAGCATCGCCCTGCAGTGGCTGATCCGGAAGTACCCGGAGCCCACCACCACGTAGGCACCACCGGGCGGCAGCGGGACCCGGACGCCGACACCGGGCCCGCCACCCCTCCTTCTCCTTCACCTTCTTACGGAGACCTCATGGCTGACGCCATTGAGGCCCCCGCCACCAGCACCACGGCGGAGGGCCCCACCACGCACACCCAAAACCAGGCCCACCCGACAATCTTCGAGCTCATGAACCGCGTCATGCGCGACGTGCGCAACGTCGGCAAGGACGGCTTCAACGACCACCAGAAGTACAAGTTCCGGGGCGTTGACGGCGCGATCGGCGCCCTCGCGCAGCCGCTCCGTAGCCACGGGGTGTTCATGACCCCGGAAGTCCTCGACTGCGAGACCGAGGTGCGGGGGGAGATGAACGCCGTCCGCATGCGAGTGGCGTTCCACTTCTACGGCCCGGCCGGCGACAAGGTCACCGCCATCACGATGGGCGAGGCCTCCGACACTGCGGACAAGGCGTCGAACAAGGCGATGTCCGCGGCTCTGAAGTACGCCCTGATCCACACCTTCATGATTCCCGTCGACGAGGGCTCGCTGGACGACGGGGACCGCGACCACCCGGCCGGTGCCCGCTCGCCCGCCGACGAGTACGTGGAACGGCTGCGCAAACCTGCGGTGTGGAACAGCGTGGCCGCACTGCAGGGGATGCATGGCGAGGCCAAGGCGGACGGGTTGCTGAACGCCACGGTGGCGGGCCTGGACGGCACCGACACGACGCTGGGCGCCCTCCTGGTCGCCCGCGGCACCTCCCTCAAGGAGGAAGCCGCAGCGCGGGAGGAGCGCAAGGCTGCGGAGCTTCCTGCCGCTGCTGCACAGGTGTCCGCCGAGCACGGCGTCGACTACCTCGACCAGGTGATGGCCAAGGTGCAGAAGCACTGGAAGCACTCCGAGGAACTGACGAAGACGCTGGCCGAAGCAGGCCGCCGCGGGCTCCTCCACCGGCAGGTCGACGGCCCGCTGGGCACCCCGGTGTCCTTGGGTCCGATGGTCACCGCCCGTATCGCCGAGCTCAAGGCGCTGGAGGCCGAGGAGACCGAGCACGCCCGCACTGCCGAGCGGAGCGCCGGATGAGCCCTGCCGGCACACCCCTCAGGATCCGTAACGTGCGCAAGGAGGCGGCGTAATGGCCCGTAGGACCACCCAGCAGACCCGCACGGCCGTGCACCGGCCGGCCACCAGGCGCCGCCGGTTCCGTCACGACGACCCCGTCGCGGTCGACCTGTTCTCCGGGTTCGGAGGCCTGACCCAGGGCATCAAGGACGCCGGATTCACCACGATCATGGCCGCGAACCACAACAGCTACAAGGTCGAGGTCCACGAGGCGAACCACCCGGAGGCCGAGCACTGGATCGCCGACCTGGTCGACCCGGAGTCGTCCGACTACCACTCGGTGCGCGACCTCCCTGCAGCCGACCTCCTCGTGGCCGGCGTGAGCTGCGTGAACCACTCCCCGGCCAACACCCTCAAGGCCTACGCACAGGGCCTGAGCCTGTTCGGCATGGAGGACCCCGACTACGAAGAAAGGGTCACCCGCTCGGAACGGGACCGTGCCACAGCGAACTGCGTCCTCCACTACGCCGCCCAGCACCGCCCTCGGATGATCCTCGTCGAGTGCACCACCGAGCTGCAGTCCTGGGGCCCGCTCCGGCCGGGAAGCAAGAAGGTCGGGGACGGGACGACCTACCGGTGGTGGCTTAAGCAGTTCGACCTGATCGACTACAACCACCAGGTGCTGTTCCTCAACAGCCAGTTCTTCGGCGTCCCGCAGTCCCGCAACCGCGGCTACTGGGTGTTCGTCCACAAGTCGCTGCCGATGCCGGACCTCGAACACCGGCCGGTGTCCCGGTGCCACCGCTGCGACAGGGACGTCGAAGCGCTGTGGACGTGGCGCACCGGAATCCCGCCGACGGGGAAAGTCGCGTACGGCGAGCAGTACGAGTACCGGTGCCCGTCCTGCCGTACCGCGGTCAAGCCGCCCATGACCCCGTCCATCGCCGCGCTCGACCTTTCGGACCTCGGGACCCGCATCGGCGACCGGCCGGTCAAGGCGTTCAAGGACGGCCACCGCGGACCGTTCGCCGCGTCGACGACCGCCCGCATCGAGCGCTGCCGCAGGAAGTTCGCAGACTTCCCTGCCATCCTCATGCCGGCCAAGGGAGTGCACGGCTCGGAACGGCTCCTGCTGCAGCCGCTGGCAACCCAGACCAGCCAGCAGGAAGCAGCGCTGCTCTCCACCGGCCAGGCACTGTGGGACGAGCCGTCACTGGCGCTCGCCGTCGACAACTACCAGGGCGCACCGCGTGGTCCCGGTGAGCCGCTGCCCACGCAGGTCGGTTCCGAGACGCTCGGGGTGCTGACCTCCGGCGTCATCCCGTACCGCAAGAACACCGTGCCCGCCGTCTACACCGAGCCGATGTCGACGTTCACCGCCGAGCAGATCCCAGGACTGCTCACCGCAGCCGGCTGGTTCAAGCAGAACGGCCCCACGGGCACCGAGACCGCCGCCCACCCGGTCACCGACCCGCTCGGGACACTCACCTCCCGCGACCAAGTGGACGGCTTTGGTAATGCCGTATCGCCGCAGGTCGGCACGTGGATCGGGGCCCGACTGCGCGCCGTTCTCCACTCGCCCCAGGACCGCGGCCCGGAGCTCACCACCTCGCTCGCAGCGTAGCCACCGCCTACCCCCGCACCGCTGGCCGCCCGCACCGCACCCCGCGGTACGGGCGGCTGCTTCGTCCTGCCCGAAGGAGACCGCCGTGGACTGGTTCCTCGCCCTCATCCTGCCCCTCCTCCTCATCAGCTGGTTCCTCGTCGGGCTCGCACACGCCGCATCCCGCCGGTGGCGGCACCGCATCAACGCGCGCGCGGACCTTTACCCGGGCAGCGCCCGCCACCAGCAGGCCCTGGAGGGCATGTCGCTGGCGCAGTACCGGCTGCTGCCGACCGAGGAGCAGGCCGCCCTGGACGCCGAACGCCTGTGGGCGGACGCCAACGCGGTGGCCTGGCGGGCGTCGTGGGACGAAGCCCAGCATCGGGTGGAACTCCTGCGCCTGATCCAGGACCACACCACCGCGACGGCCGCGCCCCCGCCCCCGCCCGTTGCTGCCAAGTCGAAGGAGGACTGACCATGCCGTACCTCGTCGCTGTCCTCGCCGTGGCCATCGCACTGACGGCCGCCGGCGGGTGGACGGCCACCCACCGGGCGCTCGCCGCCGAACGCGCCCGTCAGCGCCTCCTCGACCTGTCCCTGTACCGGGAGCTCGACGCCCACCACGCCCGCCCCGTACCCCCGCCCGATCCCGCCCGGCCGCCACTGGCCGCGGTACCGGCACCCCGCACCCCCGCAGGAGGCGACGATGCCTGACACCCCCACCACCCCGGCCAGCGTTGCCGCCGCGGACAGCGCCCTGACCGGGCACCGCCACTACGACTACCGGGGGTGCGCCCCCGACCCCGACCGCCCCGGCCTGGCGGCCGCCGCCGACATCCCCCTCACGTCCTGGGACGCCCCCGACCTCCCCGGCGGGGAACCGCAGGAGGACCGCCTCACCCGGGAGGAGGCGGCGCTGGCGGTATGCGCGGCCTGCCCGGTGCTGGCCGCATGCCGCACCTGGTCGATGGCCGCGACCGAGACGGACGTCCTGCCGTACGGGGTGTCCGGTGGGCTGACCGCCCTGGAGCGCCACCGCCTGATCATCGAGTCCCGGATGGCCGCAGGCACCCACCAGCCAGTTCGGCAGGAGCAGAGGGAGAGCTCGCGGTACAGGCGCGAGTTGGTGCGGGTGGCGTCCACCCCGCAGAAGCTCGCCGTCCTGCGCGCCCTGGCCACGCACACCCGGCCGGAGGATGTCGCCGCGGCGGCCGGCCTGGACGTGCGGACTGCGAACTGGCAGCGGTCGAAGCTGGCCGGCCTGTTCGGCCTGGACCGCCACCGGGCGACCCGCCTCGACCTGCTGCACGCCGCCCGGGCGGCCGGGCTCCTCGACGGGGTGGTCCTGGCACCTGATGACGGCAGTGTGCTGGCGGCGCCCGCCCTGGAGTCCCCGGACGGCCCCCGCCGCACCGTCCCCGCACCCGCCCCGGACACCGTGCGAGCGACTGAAGCGACCCGCACCCCCAACCTCACCCCGCCGCCGACTCCGGCCCCAGCACAGGTGGTTGCGGTAGCAGATGCCGGCCGCCGGGTGGCGGTGCGCGTACGGGTCCCGGCCCGCACCCGGTTCGCCGACATCCCCGGGCAGCTCTGCCTCGACGACGCCGCCCCGCCCGGCCGCCGCACCCTGCGCCTGCTCCGCACCACCCCCGCCGTCGCCACCGCCCCCGCACTGGAGTCCGCCGCATGAACCACACCCACAGCCTCCCGCCCCGCCCCGCCACCGGCCCAGCGGCGCCCGTACCCGACCCGGTCGGCCCCGGCGGCACGAGCACGAGCATCGCGGACACCGACAGCGTCCTCGCTGAACGGTGCGGCTCCGCGGGCGAATACCTGGCCGGGCTCCTGGCCGCCGCCCAACTCGACACCGTCGCCCGCCCCAACCAGCTCCCCGAGGACCTCTTCTCGCACCTCGACCCGTGGGACGTACGGCAGGTCTGGGACCGTGCCCTCGCCGTCGGCTACCGGGCCGGGAAAATGGCCTCCAACCCCCAGTGGACGACCGAAGGCCTCGACCGCATGCGCAGGGCCCTCGCGGACGCCGGGTACGGGCAGATGGCCACCCAGGCCGCCCGCTCCCACCGCACCACCACCCCCCGCACCCACCCCGCCGACCCAGACACCCACACCGCCCGCGGAACCCACCCGTGACCGCCCCACGGCGCGGCCGCGCCGGCCGGCCCAGCCTCCTCGACCCCGCCCCCCGCGGCCGGCCGCCCATCTTCGACACCGCCCTGCGCGCCCAATACCTCGACCTCGTCACCGCCGGAATGCCGCTCGGAGAAGCCGCCCTCACCGTCGGCATCAGCCTGCGCCTGCCCACCTCCACCGCCCAGCGGGAACCCGCCTTCGCCCAACTGCTCCTGACCGCCAAGCAGAAGGGGCGCCAGGTACGCGCCGAGAGCAAGGAACACGGGGTCACCCGGTACAAGCACTACGACTGCCGATGCCCCACCTGCACCAAAGCCGTCGCCGTCCAACGCGCCAACGCCCCCTCCCGCACCACCCACCCCGACCACCCCAGCCCCCAGGAGACCCCGCCCGCAGAAGTGATCCACATGCCCGAACCCAAGTCCTCTACTTCCTTTTTGCTGCTGGTCAGGGCCTCTTGAAGCGAAGCAGACCAGCTCTGCAAGATCACGTTATTTACTTCCGATTCTTGGGTGACACCCAACGAGGCCCGGACGGCTGTGCGATGAGCTGGATATCTGATGACCAGTCGGACTATCGACACGATGCACGGAGGTGCGAGACAAGTGGCGAGTAGAACGAGTAGGCTGCGCCTGACGCCAGACGACCACTCAGGTCTCAGGCGTCTCCAGGGCAAAGAGATGGCCCCGCTTGAACCCCAGGTGGTTGCACACCCGGGAGCGGGGCCGTGTCGGCGCCAAGTCCGATTCGCAGCGAATGAAGGCACCGACATGGCAGAGAGTACCCGGGGACACCCCGATGTAGACAGTGGGACCCAGCAGTCCGCCGTGAAGATCACACCGGCGTCGTACTGCTCGGGCCCTGTCGCCACTACACACACCACCGCGTGACGAGGACGGCCGCGAAGTCGGCCGGCCGCCTCTGGACCATCGAAGTATCGTGCCCTCGCCCTCGTCCGCGGGTGACCCGGCAACAGCAGGCATGGCACCTGGAACCCACACGGCTAGAGCGACAGGTCGAGGCGTTCTTCGGGACAGAAACCGACGTCACGCTCACAGCCCGAACGGTGTACGTCCGTCAGTCGTTCTGCGGCGACAGCCTCGGAACGATGCCTGACCAGGTACAGGACCGCCTGGCCCGAGTGCTCGATGGTCTGTACTTCGACATACAGCGACTGGGCACTTACGGCCCCTATCAACTTCCGCGGCCTGTTCGTGTGGTCATCACCGAGCAGACGGCGGGTGCCGAACAGAGCTCACCCAGTAAGGGAGATCGGTTGACTTAGCGACTTTCCTAGCGGGAGGTCCTGGGCCCTTTGACGAGGGCGCTTCCTCTACCGCTGGCCGCTTGGTGTTGACGCACCGTCGCGGCCTTCATTCCACGGCTCGCAGTTGACGCTACGAGCTAAGGCCCGATCTTCGCTTCCGGTTTGACGACCGGTCGGTCAGGTCGAGCGTCCTTCAGGTTCTCCCCAGAACCAGCACCGCCGAAGCGGGCCCTTTGTCATCCCAAAAACACTTTGGAAGACGGGTACATAGTGCACGACGTCGCACCCTCTTGTCAGCTTTTGCATGTCCGTCCGAGCGATTCGTCCCAGATTTCCCCCCGCGAGGGGGACACCGCATGCCTCTCGGACGGCACCAAGTGCCTCCGAGTGCCCCCGGCGCAGCAGTGGATCGGCACGACGCTCGGCCGTCTCGCGGTCGACCCGCAGTCCTGGATGCAGGCGGTGCACTGGGTTGGCGGGTCCGGCCTGTACGTCCCGTCCCGTAAGCACGGCCCTGGGTGGGGTGTCGCCACGGTGCAGATCGCGCAGGAGTGCGCGGCGCTGAAGGAGTGCCGGCCGTCGGTCGACTACCTCGCGCGGAAGCTCGGCATGTCGGAGCGGACGGTGCAGTACCACCTGGGCATCCTGCGGGAGGCCGGGCTGCTCGTGTACCGGGAGGTGGGCACCCGGCGCAGCAAGGCGAACGGCGGGAACCTCGCCTCGCGCTTCGAGCGGGTCATCCCCCCTGATTTCGACGAGGCGTTGGGGATCCGTACGGTGCTGCGCCGCGAGGACGAGCCGGCCGTGGCACGGGTGGCGGTGGGGATTGCCGAGGCGGGCCGCAAGACGATCGCCAGGCTGGCGCGGAAGGCTTGCCGGAAGGTGCGCGGCCGCCGCTCCCGGACCGCCTCCCCGGCCAAGATCGATTGCACCCTAATGTCTGTAGCTGATGTGGACTCTTCCCGCACAGCTAGTACTCACCTCAGGCCCTCTGAGAGCAAGCTCGCAAGCGGGCCGAAGAAGTCCCCCACCCCGAAGCAGCAGAGGCGCAGGCCGCAGAAGCTCAACCGGGTCGGCCGCCGGTGGCAGCTCGCCCGGCAGCTCCTGCAGCAGGTGCCGTGGCTGACCGGGACGAGCCTGCCGCGCATTGCGTGGATCGTGGGCCCCCTCGCCGATGCAGGCTGGTCCGTCGACGAGGTCCGGGCACTGATCGCCCTCGGCTCCGACCCGTACGAGGTACGGCGCCCGTCCGGGCTCCTCGCTGCCCGTCTGCGCAGTCACGAGATGTGGGCGGCACCGGGCCGCCGGGCAGCGCTGGTCGAGGGGTGGCGGGACTCGAGGGCAGCCACCTCCGAGCGCCACGCAGAGTGGACTGCCCCCCAGGTGCGAGCCGCGAAGGCTCCGCGGGTGCGTGCGGCCCTGGCCGACGTCTTCGACCAGTTCAACGGCCGCCGCCAGCCGGGCGCCGTCGAGGTCGCCGCCGGGGCCGCCGCCGACCTCAGCGCCCTGGATGAAGCCGCCCTTGCCGAGCAGAAGACCGCGGCACTCGCTGACCCGGGGCTCGTCCTCGCCGCCCTCGACGGTGGTGCACCGGAGGACCTGGTGCGCCACCTCTACAGCGACCAGGCCGTCGACCAGGCCCTGCACCTCAACCGGCTGAACCGCAGCACCAACATCTGGGGGATCAATGTCTGACGTCCAGCCGCCCGCCGGTGCCGACCTCGCCCGCCAGGCCCTCAACGCCTACAGGGCGTCCAGCAAGCCCTCCCAGGCGGTCCGCAGGAGGAAGCCGCTGCGCAGTGTGGCCCGCCGCGGGGATGGCCGGGACCCGGTCGGCCTCGGCGCGGTCATGGACCGGCTCACCACGGACGCCGGGTGGCAGGACAGCGTCGGCGGCGGCACCCTGCGCGAGCGGTGGCCGACCTTGTGCCCGCAGTACGCCGGACACGTCGAACCTGTCGGCTACGACCCGGAGCGCCGGTGCCTGGAACTCCGGCCCGGCTCCCCCGCGTACGCCACGCAGCTGCGGCTCCTCGGCGGGCAGCTCGCCAAGCAGATCAACGACAAGGTCGGCCGCCCCGTCGTCGACCGCATCAAGATCCTGCCCGTCGGCAACCTCACCCCCGCCGCCCCCGCCCGGAGTTCGGGCACCATCCAGGCCCCCCGCCAGCAGCCGCCCGTAGAGCCCCGCCCGTACGGGGCCGCCAGGTACGCGGACGCCATGGCTGCGGTGCGGGCCCACAAGCCGGACTGGCGCAAGGCCGACCCCAGCATCACCGCGGCGATCGAGGACCAGACCCGGCGGATGCGGCGCCACCGCGCACCCGAGGCCGTCGGCGTCGACACCTCCGCTGAAGTCGACCGGTTCACCGCCCAGGCCCGCGCCGCCGCGGCAAGTGAGCGGGCGGCCCTGCACCGGGCCCGGGAGGAGAAGGCCGGCCGCCAGCGGCTCGACGTGGCCCCACTGTTCCGCACCGCGTGACCCGCCCCGCTCCCGGGCCGCTGTTCCCGTCCCGCACTGCCTGAGCGACACTCAGCTCAGCACCCCCGCAGCCCACTTCGGAGCCTCCATGACCACATACCCCCACGCCCGCCCCGTCGAGACCGTCGGCGTGCAGCGCCTGGCCAAGCCCGCCTGGTCCGGCCTGTTCGTCGAACCTGACCTTCCGGCAGCCAGTCCCCTGGCGGAAGAGGAAGGCGATGAGGGGTATACCGCGGTATACCCCCGCGAGACACACCGGCCGACTGGCAGACCCTCATCTCGCTGATGGCACCTCACCGCAGGCCTACCCAAAGGCGTATACCGCGGTATACGCCTGCGCCTCGCCGAACAGCGGGGTGATGCAAATGTCCCATTCACTGATCTGCCATGCTGTCCCGGTCCGAGTACCGAGAGCCTTCTCGGGAAGCACACGGAAACGGAGCATCATGGCTTCCTCCATCCTCGTCGTGTCCACAGACCCCCAGGGGTCGACCATCTGGTGGGCCGACCGAGTCAGCGAACTCCCCTTTGACTTCACGACCGCTCACGACGACCCCGAGAGTCTCGCGGAACTGAAGAACCTCGGCGCGGAGATCCACGTCATCGCCAACCAGAAGGGCGGCGTTGGTAAGACGACGACGACCGTCAACCTGGCGGCAGTCACCCACGATGTCCTGGGCTCGAGCGACAAGCGGGCGCACGTCTTCATCGACACCCCCGGCAGCCTGGAGAACGAGCACATCCTCTCCGCCGCCCTCGACATTGCCGACGACGTCCTGGTGCCTCTCCCCCCGGAGCCACTCGCGTTCGACCCGACGGCCCGCACCATCAGCCAGGTCATCGAACCCCGCGGGCTCCCGTACAAGGTGTTCGTGAACGCGTGGGACCCGCGCGACGGCAAGGCCGACCGCGACGACACCATCGCCTACATCGAGGCCAAGGGCTGGCCCCGTGCCAACACGGTGATCCGCCGGTACAAGATTCACACCCGCGCCGCTGCCGAGGGCAAGGTCGTCACGCAGTACGCGGACAACGGCACCACCCTGCGGGCCCGGGAGGACTACTTCCGCCTGGCGCTCGAGCTCGGATACGGAGGGCGCCGCTGATGGCCGGCTCAAGGTTCTCCCTCGCGGAGCTCGCAGGAGAGAAGGTCGAGGCGACCCCCGGAGCAGCCAAGCCGACCCTGGCGCACCTGTCGCCCGAGCAGCTCGTCCCTACGCCGCTCAACCCGCGGCAGGATTTCGACAAGGCCAAGCTCATCGAGCTGGGCAACAGCATGCGCAACGGGCAGCTGCAGCCGTGCGTCGGCATTGCCCGTGCCGCGTACGTGAAGCTTTTCCCTGAGCACGCCGACCAGGTCGGCCCGTGCCGTGTCGTCATGGCGGCAGGGGAGCGGCGCTGGAAGGCCGCGCAGGAAGTGGGACTCAAGCTCCTCGACGTCCACATCCGCGCCGACATCGCGTCGAGCAGGGAGGCGTTCCTGGCGGCTGTTCTCGCCGAGAACATGGAGCGCGCGAACTTCAACGCCATCGAGGAGGCGAACGGGCTGAAGGCCATGCTGAGCATGACCGACGGCAACCAGACGCGCGCCGCCGAGCGGGTCGGCAAGTCGAAGCAGTGGTTCAGCCACCACCTTGGTCTGCTGCGGCTTACCGAGGAGATGCAGGCGCTCATCATCGACGGCACCATCACCGCGTTCCGGGACATGCGCCGCTACTCGGCGCTCCCCGCTGAGGAGCAGCGCGGAGCGTGGGAAGCCGACCAGCGCGCCCGCCAGGAGAAGAAGGACGCCCCGAAGCCGGCCTCCGGGCAGCGGCCTCAGCCCGCTGCCCGGCCCGCGGCCGAACTGGCCCCCCAGCGGAGCGAGCCGGGGCGGGAGACGTATACCGCGGTATACGCCCCTCCCGCTGAGGCACAACAGCCCCGGGGCCCGCGGGAGGACACCCCACCCGTACCGGAGCGGGCGCCCGCCAGTGCGCCGAGGGCGGACCCGAGGGACGAAACCCATAACAGTGTTATGGGTTCGCCGCTCCCGACGGTCACCCCCGCGCAGGGAGATCTGGCCCGGAGCGCACCTCCTGCGGAGCCGGTCGGTGCGACGGTCGTCGCCCCCAGGAACAGCGCCCCGGCGCACCAGGGCGAAGCTCCCGTGCTCGATTGGGAGGACGAGGCGTTCATCCGGGCGGTGGCCGAGGATGTCCCCCTGGAGCTGCTGTGCGAGCACATGCCGCTCGAGCGTCGTAGGGCGCTCGCGAAGATGCTGTTCCCGTTGAACAAGAGCGACTGACCCTTCAACCCGACGGCCCGTCTACTGCTGCCGTGAACCGGCGCAGGTGCGGGCCGTCGGCGTCCCACCACTCAGCCGGTGGGTGGTTTGGGTGGTTTCGGTGTCACCCGACCGAGTGATACCAGCCATTAGTGATTCCGGGCGTGCATCAACGCATAACGGCTGGTGAGGCTGCCGTACGCAGTGTCTGCCGGTACGCGGGAGCTGCCGCCAGCCGGGGGAGCGGGTGCAGTACCTCGCAGCCTGCTCCGCCCGCCCCCGCCTGCGCGGCCCCCGGCGACTAGACCCCCGGCATACCCGCCCCAGCGCCCCGTGCCGCCCACCTTTTGGGGGCGCACCGCCCCTACCTGCATTGCCAGTTCCGCGGCTACAATCCCCGTAGTCTTACGGGCATGCCCGTGAGGTCTCCCCGCCCCCGCGCGGCTGCTCCGGGTGTTGTCGGCAAAACTCCGCCTGGTGCAGTCGCCGGGGGCGGTCTCATGCGGTACCACATCGTGGGACGCGAGGATGTCAAAACCTGCTCTGTCTTCACACACCGGGTGAATCTAGTGTCAGGGTGTGTCCTTACCGGCCGGTTGGACCGGCAGACCTGACCGGCCTGCACCCGCACCCGCCCCATAGAGGTGCACCCCTTCCCTCTGCCGTCCGCGAGCGGAGACCTGCATGCCCAGTGACGCGGCTGCCCCTCTCGGGCAGGAGCCCCACCGTCCTGCCCCGTCCGACAGCCAGGTGATCCCCTTGTCCTCCCGCCGAGGCGTCCGCGGCCGCCGGCCACCGCCGGTCCCTGCCCAGCCCGCCGACGGGCCTGTATCGCAGCGGGACGAACTCGCGGTGGTGGTCCAGGCCCGGTTCCAGCAGAAGCACCTCTCGCTTGCCGACCCCGCCACCGCCACCGTCTTCGACACGACCGTGGCGACCATCCGCCTCCTGGTCGACGGCCTCGCCGGCACCGGGCAGCTGGGGGAGGAGCAGAGCGATCTGGTGCGCCATCACCTCGATGTGCTGCGCACGGTGCCGGACACGTTCCGGGAGCATATTCAAGGCTGACGATTCGTCATATGTTGCGGCGCCGAAACAAATTAGCGGAGCGCGCTGATCCATTTACACAACGTGTTCAACTTCCGCCTCCTCCGTGGCAGCATGGGGCCCCCGGGTCACACCGGGTCACAACTCTCGGCCCCGCGCGCGCCCCCGAGCCCCCTCTTCACGGCTGCTCGCGCCCCGCCCGGCGGCCGCAGCACGGGACGGGGACGCACATGGCGGGAGACACCACCACCGAGGCCATCAAGGCCGGCCAGCAGCTCCACCTGATCCAGGGCCTCAAAACCCAGCCCACCCGGCGGCCATCCACCGGCCAGCCCACTTCCCGCAGCGTCCACGGGCCCGCACCCGCCGACCTCCGCGTCGTCGACTACATCGCTGGCCACGTCGGCGAAGTCGTCGCCTACACCCAGGCCGTCGCCCCCCAGGCCCCGCCCCCGCCCGAGCAGGACGGCCGCGTCTACGCCTGGATGTGCGAGCACACCGCCGACGTCGAGGAGTACGCCCGCCGCCAGAGAGAAGCCCTCCTCTACCGGCACACCCTCGAGCACGCCATCGAGCTCCACGGCGACACCCACCTCATACGCAAGCACCCCTGTCCCGCCTGCGGCTGCTGGTCGCTGATGTGGCAGCGCGGGGAAGCGGTGTGCATCTACTCCCGCTGCACCGAGGACGGCACGCGCCGCGTGTGGACCCTGCAGCAGCTCGCCGAACGGCATGTTGCCGCCTCAACATATTCGCGGAGGCGTGCAACCTAACGGGCCCTTCGGAGGTCTAGGAACTGCTGCCACTGCTGTACCAGCACCACCCCCAGTAACCCGCACAGGACGCCGGAGCTGCGACCGACGGCCTCCTCACTCGGGAGCCCCCGTGGCCATCTACCACTCCGTCCCCGCCGCCGCCCCGCACATCCGGGACCTGGTCACCCTCAATGAGGCCGTCGCCCTGTTCGGCGAGACCGGCCGGCCCGCGGCGAAGTCGACGCTGCGCAGCTGGATCACCAAGCGCGGCATCTGCACCCAGCGTTCCGGCGGTCGGGTCCTCGTGTCGTACTCCGACCTGCTGGAGGCGCACCGCGACGCCCAGCTCTCCAGAGACTCCTGACGGGCCGTCCGAGGCCCGAGCAGCCCCTTGCCCCGAGACCCCGGGCCAGGGGCTTTCTCATCCCCTCGCCATATTGCATTGCGCATGCACCACAATATGGTTAGTCTGGTGGAGCCGACAACGACAGACCCCCTTCCGGGACTGTCGGAGACCCCACAGGAGTGCGCCATGCTGCTCACCCACACCCGGTCCACCACCACCCAACTCCCCACCACCCGCCGCATCAGCGACTTGGGGGAGTACCAGCAGGACCGCGTCAACGCCCTGCTCGAAGAGGCACGCGAAGCCGCGGACAACAGCGCCTACTTCGCGATCGTCGCCCTCATCGCCGCCCACGCCGGTATCCGCCTCCCGGACCACGGCGAGATCGTCCGCTGCACCTGCGGCTGCCTGTGCGACCTCCTCTTCGACGGCAACCACGCCCGCACCTACCAGCCCGGCCCCGTGGCCCAAGAGATCGCCCAGTGCCCCGACTGCGCGGACGACCACCCCGCCGAAGAAGCCTGACCCACCCTCACCCCGCAACTCCCGGCCCCGGTAGAGCACCCCGCCCACAGGGCGAGCAGTAGCTCCCGGGACCGGGGTGACCACCCCACCCCAGCACGCACCGGGAGACACCCATGTCCAGCACCGGCACCCTCCTGCGCCTGACCGCCGACACCATCACCGATTTCGGGCTCGAGCGCGACCAGCTCGCCAACCCCGCCACCGGGGCCCTCTCCCTCGAAGCCGCCGTCTACCGGGCCGTCACCGGCACCACCCCCAACGCCTTCACCGACCCCACGGCCACCCAGTACGCCGACGTCCTCATCACCACCAACACCACCGTCATGGAGGTCATCGCCTGGATCTCCGTCGTCCTGCCCACCGAACCCCCGGGCGACTCGGCCTCCGGGGGCGACGACCACCTCGAACACCTCCGCACCTGGACCACCGAGAACGACTTCTTCACCGGCGTACTCCCCACCCCCGCCGAGGTTACCGGCATCCTCCTGCGTGCCGCCCAGACCGCCGACAACCTCACCGACGTCCCCACCCCCCGCCCCGCCGCAGCCTGACCCGTACGGCGAAGAGCACGAGAGAGGACAACGCCGTGACTGCCCTGACCCTCGCCCCGGCCGCCACCGACGAGCCCAACCCCTACTTCGTCGGCCGCGCCGACGCGTACGACGACACCGCCACCCTGACCATCCCGCAGCTCATCGTCCGCGCCGGCCTCTACGCAGACCACCACCCCGACCTCGGATACGCCCTCGGCTACATGGACCGCCTCCTCGAACTCCGCAGGGAGAACCGGGCCGTCATCGCCGCCGAGACCGAGCTCGCCCACACCGACCTCGTCCAGGTGACGTCATGAGTGCCTACCTGAGCCGCGGCCGGGGCGTCCTGATCAAGACCCGCGTCGAACACCGCCTCTCCCTCGAGGAACTCGCCCTCGTCCTGGTTGCCTCCGACGAAGACGAGGAGGCCGAGGACTACTTCACCATCGCCGACATCCGGCACGTCGTCGCCACCCAACTCGTACGCCAGGGCACCGACGCCCTCATCGAGGCGTCGGATCACATCCGGGACGCCGACGACGGTGGAGCCGAGCGCCTCGCCTGGGCACGCCGCCTCATCACCAAGGCGTACCGCCGGGACTTCACCGAGTTCCCCGACGACCTGGCCGCGTTCGAGCGCACCCAGGCCGCGGCGTCATGACCGAAGCCCGCCGCGCCGCGCTGGCCATCGCCAACCACTCCCACAACGCCGACGACTGCCGAGCCCTCCTCGACATGCTCGGCCTGAGCGCAGTCCTCGCCACCCAGGCCCGGCAGCACGACGGCATCCGACACGGCACCCCCTACGCGTACACCAAGGGCGGATGCCGTTGCGACGACTGCCGCGAAGCGAACCGCAAGCGCTGCCAGGCCTCCCGCCAACGCTCAGCGGCCGACCCGTCCCGGGCCGACCGGGCCGGCCACGGCAAGGCGTCCACCTACAAGAACCACGGCTGCCGATGCGCGGAGTGCTCGGCCGCCAACACTGCCGACGTCAGCGCCTACCGGGCCCGCCGCCGTGTCAAGGCTCGTGCGTGACCTGGCCCGCCGCCATCGCCACCGTGCTGGGAGTCGTCGCCGCCCTCCTGCTCCACGCCTCCCAGCACGGCCCACGCTCCACCCCACCCGAGCACGACCCGCCGGACGGAGACCCGCCATGACCACCAAGGCCCGCAAGCGCCGCCTCACCAGCACCCGCAGCACCAAGTCCGCCTCCAAGCCCGCGGTCGTCTCGCTCCTCCGCGCCCGGCCCCCGCTCCCCAAGCGCACCCCCACCGCGCCCTCCACCCCCGACTTCATCACCCACGAAGCCATCAACGCCGCCTACGCCGCCCGCCTCGCCGGCCTCCCCGGCCTCCCCATACGCGCCTGGATAGCCGCCGACAGCACCATCGCCGCCGACTTCCGCTCCGGCGCCCGCCTCATCCACCACCCCGGCTCCACCACACCCTTCACCGCCCTCACCCCCTGCCCCTCCGGCACCCACCACGTCCACCCCATCACCACCGGCAACGACCTCGACGAGGCCTGCCGCACCGCAGCCGCCTGCACCAGCCACCACGGCCGACCCACCCCCGACCCCACCCCGGACACCGCACCCACCGTCCAGGTCAACAACCTCGCCCCCGCCTTCGGCCACCGGAACGACACCACCGAATCCCTCAGCCTCGCCGCCATCGCCGCCGAACTCGCCGCCCACACCGACCAGCCCAAGGAGCACCCCGACCATGGCTGACACCGCCATCGAATGGACGGAGCGAACTCCAGCCCGTCGCTTCCGCGCATCAGCTGCAACTCGGATCGGTGTGAGCCTCGCCGAATATGACACCAAGCTCGCCGCCGGGCTCAAGTGGTGTACCGGCTGCAAGGAGTGGCATACGCGTCAGGCCTTCGCGAAGGACCGGACCCGTTGGGACGGCCTCAAGGCCGCGTGCACCGCCCGCACTCCGAGGAAGAGGCCGGGCCCCACCATCCCCGAGCGAAGACGCCGCGCCGCTCTAGGCCAGGCGTGGTGCAGCGTCTGTCAGCTGTGGCTCACCACCAGCGAAGTACGCGGCGGCATCTGTAAGCCGCATGCAGCGGCAGCAGCCAGGGACGCCTACCGCGGCCACGCAGGAGAGCAAATCCGAGCCCGGGTGTACGCCCGTGCGCGAGGACTCGACCCGATCCCGCCCTGGTGGCGAACACAGCAGTTCGGATCGTTCGACGGGCTCTGCGCCTACGCCTGTAACCGCCCCGCCACATCGATCGACCACGTCTGGCCGGTGGCCCGAGGCGGACGATCCGTACCGGGAAACCTCGCGCCTGCCTGCACCTCCTGCAACAGCAGCAAGGGCGACCGGCACCCCGCTCCTTGGGTCGAACGCGGAATCACCTCGCACCCACATGCCTGGGAGCAGCTGATCGCTCTCGCACTGGAACACAACACCGACGAATGGCTAGAGGAGATCAACGATGGCTAAGACGAACATCGAATGGACCCGAGGCGACGACGGATCCGCCGGGGTCACTTGGAATCCGATCACCGGCTGCGACCGCGTCAGCCCCGGATGTGACAACTGCTACGCCCTGACCATGGCCAAGCGCCTCAAGGGCATGGGCTCCGCGAAGTACCAGACCGACGGCAACCCGGAAACGTCCGGCCCTGGCTTCGGCATCACCTCTCACGCCGCAGCCATCCGCGAACCGCTCCGGTGGAAGAACCCGCGCCGCGTCTTCGTGAACTCCATGGGCGACCTCTTCCACGCCGGCATCCACGAAGCCGACCTTCACCTCGTCTTCGGCGTCATGGCTGCCACCCCCCAGCACACCTACCAGGTCCTCACCAAGCGCCACGGCCGCATGCGCAGCCTCCTCAACAACCCCACCTTCGCCCACATGACGTACCACCGGGCCGCCATGGTCTTCGGGCTCCCCGAAACCGCACCACGGCCCTGGCCCCTGCCCAACGTGTGGCTCGGCGTCAGCGTCGAGGACCAGCACTGGGCAGACATCCGCATCCCCGCCCTCCTCAACACCCCGGCCGCCGTACGGTTCCTCTCCTGCGAACCCCTCCTCGGCCCCGTTCGGCTCAACCGCAACCACGCCCACTGCCCCACCCACGACTTCACGGGCGGGTTCTGCACCGGCCCGTGCCCCGACCTCGTCCGTCCCAACTGGGTGATCTGCGGAGGGGAATCCGGCCGCAATGCCCGCCCCGCAGCCCTCGACTGGTTCCGCACCCTCCGCGACGACTGCGCGGCCGCGAACATCCCCTACTTCTTCAAGCAGCACGGCGAGTACCGCGGGTTCCTCACCCATGCCGAAGGGCCCCGCCCCGCCGACCTGTACGTGAACACCGAGACCGGTGAAGCACTCCCCGAAGCCCAGGTACCCGACACCGGGTCCTGGAGCGGCGTCTGGCGGCTCGGGAAGAAGCAGGCCGGCCGGACCCTCGACGGCCGCGAGTGGAGCGACTTCCCGGTCACCGCGGAGGCACCCTGTGGCTGACCTCCCCGAACCCACCGTCAAGGCCGTGGAGTACGTAGTCACCTGTGTTCCCGAAGACGGCATCGACGCGCACGTCTTCGAGATCCGCGTCGAGTACCGCGGCGGGGGCCGCTGGGCCGTCACCCGACTCGGTTCCTGCCTCGGCACCGACGGCACCTGGGCCCAGGGCGTCAAGGAGTACGACCGCGGCGACCAGTGGCTCGACGACCACCGCTTCGACCTCGACACCGCCCTGCACCTCGCCCAGCAGGCAGCCCCGCACATCACCGTCAACGGCTACACCGTCACCGACGCCCTCACCATGCAGGCCAACCGAGAGGCGACCACAGATGAATGACACCCACGGAGCCAGCCGCTACAACAGCGGCTGCCGCTGCACCACTTGCCGGGCAGGCCACGCCCAACGCATCCGCGCCGCCATCGCCCGCCGCGCCCAAGACCCCGCAGCCGCCGACCGGGCCGGCCACGGCAAAGCCACCACCTACAACAACTACGCCTGCCGCTGCACCCCCTGCACCCGCGCCCAGACCGCCGCCGTCCTCGAACGCCGGGCCCGCAAGAAGGCCTCCGTCGATGACTGACACCCCCTTCTACGCGCCCCTGCCCCTCCTCGCCCCCACCGTCGGCCCCACCGCCCTTGAGCAGCGCCTCTACCGTGCTGGCTGCCTCGGCAAGACCCGCTTCCGCAGCAGACGGGCCGCCCGCCGCCGCGCCCGCCAAATACATGGCATTGGCGGCCCCCGCTACCAGGCCTACCGGTGCCTGTTTTGTCTCGGCGTCCATCTGGGCCATCAAGAAGGCCACGCCACCCACCTCCGCGGAACCCGCTACGGGCCCATCCCCGCAAAGGACCTCACCGCATGAAGTTCACCCTCCTCCACACGGCCGCCGCGCACCTCGTCCTCGGGCTCTTCACCGGCACCCTCCTCCACCTCACCACCGGCGGCCAGGTCGGCCCGTACACCGTCGCGCTCGTCTCCCTAGTCCTGTCACCCGTCATCACCACGACCGCCGTCCGCCTGGGACGCGCCCTCGAGACCCGCCAGCTCAACGACGCCTACAACCAGCCCGCACACGGGGAGCAGCGATGAGCCGCTTGTACACCGGCCAGCCCACCAAGCGCGGCGGCATCCACCCCCCTCGCACCTCGATCAACCGCATCGGCGGTCCGTCCTCCGCCATGCGGCGCCAGGAGGAACGCATCCACGACAAGCGCATCCTGGCCGACTACGTACAGCTCAAGCCTGGCGTCCTCGTCGTCTGGGACTGCCAGCCGTACCGGGTCGTCGAACTCGCCGAACGACCCCTCGACCTGTGGGGCGAAGAACACGAGGCGCGGTACGCGACCGCCCTCGATCGCTGGGAACGCCACCCGCGCGGGGAACGGCCCGAGAAGGCCACCTGGGACGGTCGGCCCTACGTCTTCGTGCTCCTTCCCGACGGCAAGCCCCAGGGAAAGCCTCTCCACCTGGTCGGGCCCGCCAACCACACGTGGGACGTCCTGCCCGAGCACTACGCGATCTGCTCCGCCTGCGGTGAACTCCCGCCCTGCCGCCACGAACTCGCCGAACGCAAAGCCGACCGGCAAGCCGCCCGCGCCGACGTCCTCATGGACATCCCACCCGGCCACTGCCTCGGATGCGGCGAATACATCACCCCACGCCAGCAGGCCGCCCGCTTCCCCGGCCCCAACCTGTGGCGCCCCGACCTTCCCGAGAACTCCGCTTCCTTCCATGCCCGTCTGGAGTGCCGGGGAGAGGTGAACCGCTACCGCCAGCAGTGGGAAGCACACGGCGGACGGGACGTCCAGACCACGCTCACCCTCGACGACGGAGACCAGCCCTGATGACCCTGACCAGCCCCGCCCCTGAAGTCCCTCCCGCCCCGGCCTGGCAACCCGACGTCATCGGCCTCGACACCAGCCTCACCGCCACCGGTATCGCCTCCAGCCGCGGCTGGTGCCAGGTCGTCGGTTACACCGACAAGAAGCGCCCCATCACCACCCTCCCGCACCCGGAACGCCGCGACGCCCTGTACGAGGTCCGCCAATTCATCACCGACACCATCGGCCGCCCCGACCTCGCCGTCCTCGAACTCCCCGCCGTCTCCCGGAGCGGAGGAGGCGCCCATGAACGTGGCTGGCTCTGGTGGGAGATCTACCACCACCTCACCGCCCACGAGATCCCAGTCGGCCTCCTCTCCCCGAACCAGCGCGCCCTCTACGCCACCGGCAAAGGCAACGCCGCCAAGGGGGCCGTCATCGACGCGGTCGCCCGCCGCTGGCCCGCTTGGACCACCGACGGCGACGACAACGCAGCCGACGCCGTCGTCCTCATGGCCGCCGGCCGCGACTGGCTCGGTCACCCCCTCACCACCGTGCCCCTCACCCACAAGGCCGCCATCACCAAGGCGATCTGGCCCGACCCCACCACCGGAACGGAGTGACCCCGATGACCACGACGACAGGCCGCACCATAGCTCTCGCCGTACCGGACTGGCAGTGGCGGGGAGCGTGCAGGGAGGAGAACCCTGAGGTGTTCTTCCCGCACTCCACCAATGAAGTGCTGGCGGAGGTCGCGAAGAGCTGGTGCGCCCGCTGCCCGGTGCAGAAGCCGTGCCTGCAGTGGGCGCTGGAGACCCGGCAGGACTACGGGGTGTGGGGCGGGCTGACGGAGAAGGAGCGGCGCAGGCTGCACGGCCGGAAGCCGCGCGTATACAACACGACGTCGTTGTCGGCGGTGGATCACATCCTTGAGTACCGGCTGGAGGAGTTCCGGGCGGCACGGGCACAGGGCTTTACGCCGTGGCAGGTGGCGGAGGTGCTTGGGACGAATGTGCAGACGGTGAACAACGTGGTGGCGGCGCTGGAGTACATGGGCGCGGTGGCTGAGGTTCTGGCTGAGGAGAGGGTGGAAGCGCCGTGAGGGCGATGTCGGCGGGGGAGCGCGGGGACCTGGCGGAGGCCCTGCTGCCGGAGGCGGCCGGGTTGATGGTCGAGGTGCGGGAGGGGACTCCGGAGGAGATCGGGGACCGGCTTGGGGGGATGTCGCGTACGGAGTTGGAGGGGCTGGCGGTGGTGCTGGCCGCGCTGGCGGACCCGGAGATGGTGTTGCGGGATGCGCTGGCGTGGGTGGACTTCGACGAGTACGGGCGGCCGGCTGCGGCCGTGCCGAGGTGGCGTGTTCCGCGGTTGGACCGGTCGGTGCGGGACTTGGTGCCGGATGCGGCGCCGCGGTCGGCGGGGGTGGACCGGGTGGCGGTGGAGCGGGCGTTGCAGCAGGGCGGGACGGTGCTGACGTCTGCGGAGCGGGCGGTGGCGGTGGATGTGGGGATCCGCAAGGGGATGGGGTACGACCTGGTGGCGTCGCGGCTGGGGATGTCCAGGTATGCGGTGGAGCAGGCGTGGACGCGGGCGAAGGTGCGGGCGCGGGCGGAGGGGCGTTCGGTGCCGGTGGAGTCGGTGGATGAGATTCGGGACGCCGGCTGAGGGGTGCGGGGTGGTGTGAGGGGTCTGGCCTTTGGGTCGGGCCCCTCTTTGCGTGGCATCCTCTGCCATATTATATTGCGCGTGCACCACAATATGGGTAGTCTGGTGGAGCCGACAACGAGGGCCAACGGCCCCGGAGTTACCACCCCAAGGGGAACCCATGCTCACCGAACTGCGCCTCGTCGACCCCCACGGATACACCGTCCCCGGCACCCTCCACACCGTCTCCGACGGCACCGCCGACGACATCCGCGAGCACCTCCTCACCGAGGTCGCCCCCGCACACGCCGCCCAGTGGGCCGACCACGGCTACGACGCCCGCAACTACCGCATCGCCTGAGGGAGCAGCAGCCCATGACCCACCTGCCGTTCAAGGGCCGTGTCACCGGCATGAGGCGTGGCCACATCCGCTTCCCCTTCGGTACCGTCCCCGCCCCCTTCGGATGCCGCTGGTGCGGCCACGGCACCGCCCGAAGCCATGGCCGGGCGTACATCCCCAGCAAGGGCATCCACGGGTGGGAGCAGCCCACCCCGGCCCAGATCCTCGCCCGCATGCGCTACCGACGCCGGCTGCGCCTGCAGGCCCGCGCCCTCACCAACGAAGGAGAACTGACGTGAGCGTCTACTACCCGCCGCCCGCCGAGCACGAGAACCTCATCAGGGCCGCGCTGCGCGTCATCGAGTCCACCCACTACCAGCGCGCTGACGACCCGCACGCCGACGCGGAAGTGCAGTACGCGCAGGAGCAGCTGGCCCTCGCTGCCCGCGCCCTCACGGAGGCCGTGGACCGCCAGAAGCCGGACGAGCAGCCCATCGGCTGGACGGTCGGTGAGGTGCGATGAACCAAGCCGTCACCGACCCCATGAAGTACGCCTACAGCCTGTGGGTGCAGCTCAAGAGGCACCAGCCGGCCGTCGCGGCAGCCCTCGCTGTTCAGCTTGAGGCGGTAGGCGCGGAGTGGCCGCAGCGCGAGTTCTTCGGCACGCGAAGCATTCCTCTCCTCCTCGCCTCCCGCCCCAACATTGCCCCGGAGTACGACGTCCTGCCGGAGATCGCCCCGTTCTATGCGGATGACCCGGAGGAGTGCGAAGCGTGCCTGGAGGTCGGTGACCAGTGCCGGTGGCACCGCGGCTACGGCACGGGTCACGACGAGCTACGCCACTGGCTCCTCCAGGTCCTCAAGGAGAACCCTGCTATCACTGTTGCTGAGGCACTCGAGCAGCACGCCGCAGAGGCTGACGGTGAGGGCCTGTGAGTGCCTGGGCTGTCGGAACGCGCATTGCTGCGGTCCGGGACGCGACGGACACCACCGTGTACCTGTACGGGCGCGGTGTGTACGCCGGCGACTTCCCCCGCCCCGGCTCCGGGAACTGGTCCGAGGAGATCCGGCAGTCGGCCAGGAACGTCATCGAGGCCGAACTGCGGGCCACGGACACTGAGCAGCTTCGGGCCTCTGACGATGCCTGGATGGTCCGCACGATCGCCGAGACCGTGACCGCGGGCAAGCGCACGCAGGAGGAAGCTGACCGCGACCTTGCCGAGTACCGGAAGGTCCGTGCGGAGCGGGATGCCCACCGTGCTGCGACACCCCTGGAGGAGCAGGTCGACGAGCTACTCAACGCCATGGATCTGAACCCGCGCCTGGATCTGGATGGCGGGGGAGTGGTGTGGGGCTACGAGTGCTGGTGGATGCCGGAGGCGAAGTTCGACGCCATGTACGGCGAGCACACCGTCGTGGAGGTTCCGGAGCCTGTACGGAGCGATAGGTGACCGCCCGCGCCCAGGTGGGCCCGTCGCCGGTCGGTGGCGGGCCCGTCGTCTCCCTGGACCTGGACGACCTGGTCGCCGACATCGGTGACCGGATTCGCGCCGAGCGACAGCACCGCGGCTGGTCCCAGGCCGAGCTCGGAACTAGGGCCGGCATCCCTACGCAGTACGTCGGCCTGGCCGAGGCCGGGAACGCCGCACTGCCCGTGGCCCGCCTTGCGCAGTTGTGTCACGGGCTGGGTGTGTCCATGGGGTACCTGCTGGCCGACGGGTGGGAGATGCCGGAGCGGAAGGCGCCGGTGGTGGCGCTGACATCCCGGCAGGCCCAGGTCTTGGTAGAGGCCAGGTCCGGGGCGCCGTTGTCCCGGGTTGCGGTGCGGCTCGGCATGTCGCGGGAGTCGGTGAGCGCCCGGTTGTCGGAGGCGTACCGGGTGCTGGGGGTGTCGCACTTGCCGCACGGGGGCCGCCGGGAGGCTGCGGTGCGGGCGGCGGTGGACCGCGGGCTCCTCGACGTGACCATGTTCGACAACTCAGCGTGACCGATTCGTGGTGCGGGTCTCCCGATCCCCGGGCTGAGAGCCGCACCGCCCCCTGATCCGTAACCCACCGTCACATCACTGATGAGAGGCCCCACATGAACCCACGCACCCACACCCCAGACTGCGTCACCCTCACAGACGACGGCCACGAGAGCATCCGGTTCACCCTCAAGCGGGCCTGCAACGGCTGCGGAAATCTCCTCGGCGACCTCGACGACCGGGACCTCGACGGCAACGGCCACACCACCGATGTCCGCGGCGAGTGCCCGAACTGTGAGGAGCTCGTCCGCCTGGAGCGGATCGGATGCCGGACCTGGCACGTCACCCTCCGAAGCATCACCCAGGTCGACAACGACATCGACAAGCTGGGCGTGTTCGCCAAGGGGTACCGGCAGGAGGTCGACGGCAAGCTCCAGGCGGTCGGCCTCCGCGTCGGTGACGGCTACGCGGACCGGGTGGTCGCCCTGTACGGGGACTGGCTCGTCTACCACCCCGACGGGCACTTCAGCGTCCATAAGGCGCCCGCGACGTGACCGCCGGCCCGCTCCCGCCCTGTGACCCGGAGTGGACCTGCGACGACGTCGACGACACCTCCGACGATCCCCGGCTCTGCGACCTCCGCGGCCAAGGACTTACCGCAATCCAGCTCCACACCATCACCGACGTGCCGCTCACCACCGACCACCTCACCGAACAGCCCACCCACTGACCAGGAGGCATCCCATGCCGTACCCCCAGCTGCTCACCCCCGAAGAGATGCTGACATCCGCGATGGCACGGCTCGGCATCAACGACGTCGTCGTGCTGTGCGGGTCCATGCGGTTCGCCGACCAGATGGCCGAAGTCGGGGTCGAGGAGTCCGTGGCCGGCGCCTTGGTCCTCAAGCCGGACTGCAACATGAAGCTCTCCCACCGGCTGTGGGAGGACTCGGCCGAGGCGGAGGCACTGAAGGCACGCCTGGACGACCAGCACCGGCAGAAGATCCGCCTGGCCCACCGGGTCATCGTCGTGGGGGACTACGTTGGCGACTCCACGAAAGCGGAGATCCGATACGCCCGAGGGCTGGGCAAACCGGTCCGGTTCACGCACCCCGAGGTCGACCCGTCCGTGGACGGGGGCCAGCGATGACCGAGCAGACCCCCAGCCTCCGCGACCGGATCCGCCGCGCGTGCGCCGAAGCCGACGGCTTCCGCTTCGAAAGCCTGGAGCCGCACGACTACCAGAAGCACGCCGACGCGCTGCTGGCCCTCCACCCCGTGGGCGCCGACCGGGCCGAACTCCGCGACCGCATCGCAGAGGTGTGGACCGTTTGGGCCGAGGACGAATCCACACTTGGTCACTACAGCGACGAGGTCACCGCGAAGCTCGCCGCAATCGAGTTCCACCAGGAGACAGAAACCCCCGGGCTGGAGTTCGTGTACGGGTGGCACGAGTACGGGGGGCGGCTGGAGCTGATTGCTGGCGGCGACGACACTGGGCTCCGCGTTAGGTGCGAGAAGGTGCGCGGCACAGTCCCGGCCTGGCCCGGCGAGAAGCGCGCGGGCTGTGAGGAGACCACCCTCCGCGCCCGGATCGCCCAGACGCTCGCCGACGCGGATGGATGGCAGTGGGCCGAGGGATGGGACAAGACGAAGAGCCCGAGCTTCCAGGAGTACCTGCGCCACGCCGACGCGGTGCTGGCCGTGCTCCCCGCAGGCGCCGACCGGGCCACTGCGGTTCTCGCCCGAGTCCGCAGCTGGATGACGAGTGACGTCGTCACCGCGCGCAGCGAGTTCGGTGAGGGATACCGCGAGGCGCAACGCGACATCCGAGACCTCCTCGATGGCGGCCGCCTGGCCGACGAGGCCGAGCGGCAGCCCGGGGAGGCGCCCGCGCCCGCCACCGTCCACGCGTGCCCGGGCCCCGACGATAACGGCATCAGCCCCTGCTGCTGCCGACCTCCGTTCGAGATGCCCCGGGGTGAGCGGATCACCCGCGACCCGGACGCCGTCACCTGCACCGGCACGCCTGCCGAGGGGAGCACCTCGTGACCCTGGAAGCCGCGTTCAACACCTTGCTCCGCGCTCTCGCCAGCCTCCCCGACCCGGCGTCCGTCCTCATCGCTGGTGTGGTCATGGTGCTCGCCACCGCACACGTCTGCGGCCACCTCGTCCTGTCCCTGCCCTGGGCCCGTACGGGGGAGGGCCGGTGATCCTCCTCGCCGTCCTCTGCGCGCTCACCCTGGGGTACGTGGTCGGCCGGTGGAAGCCCGCCTACCGCACCCTCTCCTGGGCCCTACGCGAGAGCGCCCTTGACGGCGTCAGGTACGAGAGCGGCCGCCCCCGTCCCACCAACGTCCGCTACCGGGCCGCCCGGGCGGTGCAGCGCACGGATGTCCTGCTGTGGTTTGCCCGCCACCCCCTCGACACCTGGCGGTACCGCAGCGACCAGCCGATCACCTTCCAAGACCCCACCGAGGAGCCCTCCTGATGCCCGAACGACTCCAGCGCCAGCGCACCAAGGGCTGGCGCAAGCCCGAGAACTGCGTGATCGTCAGCCGACCCAGCAGGTTCGGCAACCCATTCACGCTGGCCTTGGCCTACGAGCTCGGCTACGCCCCCGCAGGTGACGCGGAAGCCGCACGGCGAGCAGCGTCCGGTGCCTTCCAGTCCTGGCTGGACGGCGACCGCAACATGTGGACGTCACCCAAGGGTGACGAGGCACGCGACCGGATCCTTGCCGACCTGCCCCTGCTGCGCGGCAAGGACCTGGCGTGCACGTGCCCGCTGCCGGAGCCGGGCGAGCCTGACCACTGCCATGCCGTAGCGCTGCTGCGTCTGGCCAACATCACCGCCGCAGAAGCGACAGAGGAGCCCACCGCATGATCGAGCCCCGCCGCTCCGTCGCTACCATCACCGACCGCGAACTCGCCCGGCTGTACCTCCGCATCGAGGCGCTGGAGCGTGCGGTCGGTGAGGTGGCCACCGAAGCAGCAGCCCACCGGTTCTGCCTGATGCGGCAGAACACCGTGATCCAGCGGGCCGAACACGCCGAGGCCGCCCTCGCCCGGATTGGTCAGATGGTCGACGCGTGGGAGCGGCGGCTGCCCGAGACCGTCCGCACCGCAACGGTGATCGAGGCCATCCGCCACGCCCTGGGGCGCAACGCGTACTCCCGGGCGGGCGCCGTGCTGGCGGCGCTTGATGACGTCGACTGGCGCGGCCCGGTGCGTGACGAGTTGGCCCCGATGTTCGAGGGGTTCGAGCGGCTCCTGACTACGAGCAGCCGTGACTGGGGGGAGTACTGGGTCGATGCGTGGTTGTACGCCGTCCTAGTCGGCTGGGACTGTGAGGACGCGGAGCACAACAGGACGTGTGTGCACGGAGCGTTGGAGGAGATGGCGGCCCGGCACGGGTGGGATGACGAGACGGTGGCGAAGGTGCGCCGGTACCGGTCTGCGGTGCGTGCCGTCGTCGAGGCCGGCCAGGGCGGAAGCAACACGAGTGGGGGAGAAGGTTGAGCACGGCGAAGCGGTTGGCGTTGCTGGGGGCCCTGTGGGGTATCGGTCTGCTTGCTGCGGGGCTGATCCCGTACGTGTGGACGCACGAGCCCGGGAAGCGGGTGCCGTGGCTGCTCCTGGCGGTCCTGACCCTGCTGGGCGCGTGCCTGTACACGTTCGTCGAGATGCGGGTCCGGCGGTTGTCGGCGCGTGCGGCGTCAGGTCACGTGTACCTGTCGACGGGGTGCTTCCACGGGGAGCACGCGTACTGCCAGTCGATGACCGGGCAGCAGGGGGAGAAGCGTCCGGGGCGGTGCAAGTTCTGTGAGGCGCGGTGCACGTGCTCGTGCCACGTGGGGGAGGTGCCGGCGTGAGCGCGGTGAACTCTGCGGCCGCGCAGGCGGCGGCTCTGCGGGCAGGTGCGCGAAAGGGGGTGTGGCGGCGCCTGGTCGCGTTCTGCGGGCTCCGTACGAAGGCGATGGTCCGTGCGGACGTTGCGGCTGCCCGGTGGGCTCACGGGGCCGCTGGGGAGGCTGCGACTGCCCGGCTGGTGGAACCGCTGCGGGCCGAGGGGTGGCATGTGCTGCACGACCGGGCGTTACCCGGCTCGAGGGCGAACCTCGACACCATCCTCGTGACCCCCTGCGGCACTGGTGTCGTGGTGCTGGACACGAAGGCGTGGCACCGGGGCCGGCCCACCACCCTGATACGGGGGAGGGTGTGCTGCGGGGCGGAGGACCGGCACCGTCAGGTCGAGGCGGTCGTGTCGTACGCGCACCGGGTGGCGGCCGCGGTCGGGATACCAGTGGGCCACGTGGCGCCGCTCCTGGTGGTGCACGGCTCTCCGATACCCGGCGGGCACCTGGCGGCCCGGGTGGACGGGTGGGAGGCGCCGGTGTTCGTGCTGGGGGCGGACTGGCTGCTGTCGACGCTGCGGAAGACGGCCCAGGACCGGATGCCGAACGCGGTGATGGCCGGGCAGCTCGCACGGCATGCGGAGGTGGTACTCCCGCGGTACCTCAGCGGGAGCCAGGCCCCGTCCGCCTAGGAAACAGGCAGGGTGCGTGCACCTTGGGTCAAGCCCGCCTGGTGGCGGTTCGGCGCTCTTCGCGGCGCCGCTTCCACCACTCCAGGCCCAGAGCGCACGCTAGGTACGCGCCCGCTGCTGTCCCCCCGTACGCCGCCGCATCCCACCCCCAGTTCCAGTCCTTGAGGAACCCACGTCCCACCCCCATCACGACGCCGTAGACGAGCGCCACCACGGCGTACTTCCGCCAGTTCGTCATAGGCACCGGCTACCCCGGCCGAAGCGGCGCACCAGACCTGAGGCCTCCGGTCTGGCTACGACGGCGGCGGCCTGTGCCCGGGCTCCCCGACGCCCCATCCGTAGTCGTGTGCCGCTGCGCCCCGCCATTCGATCCACGGGGTGTCAGCGGCCACCAGGTCTTCTGCGTCCTCGACGCCGGCGAGGCGGAGGAGCTCGGCCAGGTCGCCGTCGGAGTAGGCCATGCCGAGGATGGTTCCGTCTGCGGTGACGCGGCGGCCGCCGGTCTCGCCGCGGGGTGGGTGCACGGTGATGGGTGATCCGGACATGACTCCACCGTCGCCCTGGGCGGGGGTGGGCGCATCTGGGTGGGGTGTGGCGCAGATATCGGGGTGTCTGCACGTTCCGATATTCGAACAGACGTAGCATTCGGGTATGGCCTCCTTCACGTTCCCGCCCGCCCTCCTCGACGCGCAGACCCGCCTCCACCAGGCATGGGCCGACCTCGAGGAGCTCGGCAAGACCTTGCCCTGGTCCGCCGAGCCCGCGGAGGGGTACACCGCCCGGCACCGCACCCCCGACCCGGACACCGGTGAGCTCCGCTACAAAGAGTTCCCGGAGAGCCCCGGGTACACCGAAGAGCAGGCCGCGGAGCGCGAGCGCCTGTACGCCCTGATCGGTGAGCTGTCGGAGGAAGTCCGCGGCCACGCCTACTGGGAGTCCCTCGCCGGATCCGGCGACCTGGTCGCTGCCCGGTCCGCGTTGAAGGCGGCCGCCCGCGACAAGGCCCAGGCGGCCTGAGCACCATGTCCGATCTGCCCCCGGATCTGCCGCGTCTCCTCACGTTGGAGACCTGGCACGCCATGCAGCTGGAGCGGATACGGGCGGCGATCCGCGTGGCGGAGGAGGCGGAGGTGTCCCGGCGGCGGGAGGAGGAGCTGCTCGCGCAGCCAGCGCCGGAGTGGCTGGCCGAGTCGAGCCCTGCCGGTGGGCCGGGGGCTGTTCACCGTGGGGACTGCGGGCTGCACGGCGGGCGGGTCAAGGGGATCGGGATCGATGCGGCCAGGAGGGCGATTGTCGAGGGTGCGGAGCCGTGCCCGGCGTGCCGGCCGGAGACGGCGCTGGGGCTGCTGGATTAGGGGAGGTTCCTCCGGACTTCCCAGAAAGCTATGCCCTACCCCATAGACAGATTGCTATGGGGTAGGGCATAGTCATGGGTGTCGGGGAGAACGCGCCCCGCCAACCCGAGGGGGACACGATGACCGCACTCACCGCCACCGCCGCCGCGACCGAGGCCCACGTCACCGTCGCCACCATCCGTACCTGGTGCCGCAAGGGCGTCGTCGCCGCCACGAAGACGGCCGGCCGCTGGGTCATCGACACCGTCTCCCTCGCCCGCCGCATCGCCATCGGTGCCCGCCGCACCGCCCGCAAGGCTCAGGCCCCCGTGTGGACGGTCGAGAACATGCAGGCCATCGGCGGTAACCGCTGGCAGCGGGGCGACATGGACCGCGTGTACTTCAACAACTGGGCCGAGCTCGCCGGGATCGAGACCACCCACTTCGGTACGGGCAACATCTCCTCCGCCTCCTACCAGGGCGAAGGCGTCTCCAACCGCCAGGCGCACAAGCTGCTGGACTCGATCGACAAGGTCTGGTTCGACGCCGCCGACGGCAAGCTCCACGTCCGCTACGGCTACAGCGAGTCCCGCGTCGCCACCCGCCAGGACGTCTGGGACGCCGTCGTCACCGGCATCCGCACGGCCATCGCCGCCCTCTGAACCCTCCACCCCACAAGGAGCCCAACATGATCACCACCGGATACGGCAGCTGGTACAACCACACCGGCAGCAACCTCAACCCCGAGAGCGACATCGCCGACTACATGAACGGCGGCGGCACCGACTGGTGCGAGCGCATGGACGAGGCAGGCGCGACCAAGGCCATCGCGGACGACTACCGCGCCGCCGTCGACGCCGCCCTCCCCGACGGGATCTACCTGACCGGTGACGAGTTCCTCGGCCTGCACCGCACCGACCCGAACTACTCCGACGAGATCGGCGACTTCGACATCAAGGGCGCCATCGCGGAGATCGACCTCGGGCCGATCGTCCAGAAGCACGACATCGACGCCTGACCCACCCACCCGTGCGGGACCGCTCCACTCATTGGTCCCGCACCCCTCTGCCCAGGAAGGCCCTTTTGCCGATGACCACCGAGCATGACGACGTCCGGGCGCAACTCCTCGCCGCCGTGGCCGCAGCCGCCGCCCGCGCCGAGGAAGCCCGCTTCCGGGTGGAACTGGCAGCAGATGAGCGGGCGCACGCCATCCGTGCCGCCGTGGAAGCCCTGCCGCGCGGCGGGCGGCCCGTGGTAGCGGACTGGCTGGGGGTGAATGTCCTCCAGGTCGACGTCGCACTGCGCCGGGCCCGGCAGGGAAGCCCCGCGCGCACCCTGCCTGTCGGAGCCACGGACCGCATCCTGGAGGAGCTGCGCGCATCCCTTCCTCCGCTGCCCAGCGAACAGTGGCAGGCGCTCGCGTTCGTGGTGCGCGCCATTTTCATCGACCACGCCTGGCTGAACGACCCCTCCGGCCTCCTCGCCGATGAGGTCGCGGAGGCGAGCGAGGACCTGGAGCTCGCCGACGGCCACGTGCTGGCGAAGGCTGTCCGTAGCTGGTCGGCCGGCCAGACGCTCGCGGTCATCGACGCCTGCCAGCAGGGCAACATCGACGCCCTGCCCACTCAGCCGTCGTGAGCGTGCGCCCCAGCGGCCTGCCCAGAGTCCGCACCCAGCTCCTGCGGCATCTCGAAGACCCGGCGTCCGCGCTGCGCAGCAAGACCGGCGAGGAGAGCCGGCCGGGCCTGGAGGTCGCAACGTCGCACGTGCGGGCAGCGGACCTCTACTGGGTGACCGCAGACATGGCCTCGCTTGCCATGTCGGCAGGCAGCAAGCTCGCCGCGGCACGGTGGGCGACTGCGGACCGGCCCTCCGCGTGCGGGCTGGTCTACTTCGACGGCGGCATCGGCATGCTCGACGCGCAGGGTGTGGAGATGCCCGTGCACGCGATGACGTGGGGACCGAGCAGAGCAGGGTGCGAGGTCGGCATGTACATGGACCGCCGCTACCTCGAACAGCGCTTGCACGGCACGGGCAGGACCGTGGCCCCAGATGAGGTGCCACCGCTGATTCCGATGGTGTCCTACGCGGCCCCGGTCACCGCCGAACCGCACCCGATGGCGGACCTCGACGGCGCCCCGGTGGCACTGTTCGGGGCCCTGGCCGCCGCGTGGCTGCTGATGCAACAGCCCCAGCTCGTCGACCGCTCGCAAGAGCGCCCGAAGGGGCCCACCCGCCGGGCATACGCGCGCGACGGGCTGCCGTCTCCAGACGTGACGGTTGTAGATCTGCGCCGCCAGTACACGCCCAACGGCCAGGAACCCGACGGAGCGAGTGACGGGCGCACGTACCGGCACCGGTGGGTGGTGTCCGGGCACTGGCGCAACCAGGCCTACGGGCCCAGGCAGTCCCTGCGCCGCCAGACCTACGTGCCCGCATACGTGAAGGGCCCGGACGGGGCGCCGCTGCTGAGCACCGAGAAGGTCAACGTGTGGCGACGGTAGGGGAAGTCCTGCCTTCTGGCGCTCCGGTTGTCGGGCTAGTACCGCGCGCGGGTGACGGCAGGTCGTCGGAGGGTGGGGGCATGGACGCCCCGATCACCCTGGCTCTCGCCCAGGCCGTGGACACTTTGCCCGTCGGGCCCGGTCTGTTGGCGTATGAGCCGAAGTTCGACGGGGACCGGGTGACGATCTGGCGGGGTGAGCACTCGACGGTGTTGCGGTCCAAGTCCGGGCGGGTCGTCACGTCGACGTGGATGGACCTGGCGGTCGCCGCGATGGACCTGCCGCCCGGTGTTCTTCTGGACGGCGAGGCAGTTATCTACCGGGAGGGCCGCCTGGACTTCGGGGCCGTCCGCAGCCGCGCCTCCGCAGGCGCCACTCGTACTGCAGCCCTCATCCAGAAGCTGCCCGCCTCGTTCGCCGCGTTCGACATCCTGCGCACCGCGGACGGCGATCTACGGGGACGCCCGTACCGCGAAAGGAGGGCGCGTCTCCTCGAGGTGCTTGCCCCGCTGGGGCCGCCGCTCCAGCCGGTCCCGATGACGGAGGACGTGGAAGTGGCGCGGCTGTGGTGGGAGCAGCTGCCGGAAATGGGAATCGAAGGCCTGGTAATCAAGAGGTTGGACGCTGCTTATCCGGGAGGGCGGCGTGGGTGGATGAAGTGCCGGCATGCGGATACCGAGGATAGCGAGGTTGTCGGTTTCACCGGGACCCGCGCCCACCCGGTGGCGCTCGCGGTCCGGCTGCCCGACGGGCGTATCGCCTTGTCCCGCCGGATCACGGCCCCGGTTCGTGTCGAAGTGGTCCGGCACCTTGCCGGGTCCGGTCCGGCGGCCCCGGTGCGGACCGAGGCCGGGGAGCGCTACACCCCGTGTGCCCCCGGGTTGCTGGTGGAGGTGCTGGCCGGCACCACGCGGCATGCCACCGTTTCTGTGACGCGGATCCGGGGGGAGTAGCCGCCCGTCCTCAGGAGTGCCAGGTGCCGCGCAGGGCCGCGGTGGAGAAGCCGGGCCCGAATGCGGCCATGACCCCCGTCGACCTGTCGGCGGGGGGCTTTTCGTGTGTGCGGCGCAGGACGTCGAGGACGGCGATCCCGCCGAGGTTGCCGTTCTCGGCGAGGGAGGCGTGGGAGTGGCGGGCGTCCTCGAGGTCGAGGCCCAGGCCGTGGGCGACGTCGCTGATGATGCGGGGGCTGCCGGGGTGGATGACGGCGAAGTCGAGGACGTCGTGGCGGCCGAGCCAGCCCAGGAGGTGGGGGAGGACGTCTCCGGCGGCTTTGATGGCGGCCTTCGTGCTGTCGAAGTGGAGGCCGGTGTGGTCGAGGCGGCCGTAGTAGCGGTCGGTGGAGGCGGGGAGGGTGTACTCCCAGGTGTCTTCGACGCGCAGGCCGGGGCCGAGGGGGTCTGTGGTGACGAGGACGGCGCCCGCGGAGTCTCCGAAGAGGGCCCGGTAGATGATCGCTTCGATGCTGGTGTCGTGGGGGTTGGTGCAGACGCTGGATATCGCTTCGGTGATGACGACGAGGACGGTGGTGCCGGGGCGGGCGGTGACCATGTCGGTGGCCCGTATGAGGGCTTGGGCACCGCCGGCGCAGGCGAGCGTCGTCATCGCGAGGTGGCGGACGTCGGGGCGCAGGCCCAGGGCGTTGGTCAGGCGGACGTCCATGTTGGGGATGCCCCAGCTGGTGGTGTGGCTGGTGATGACGGCGTCCACGTCGGCGGGGGTGAGGTGGTGGTCGTCGAGGACCTGGCGGGCGGCGCGTTCGCCCATGGCCAGGGCGTCGTTGAAGGCGGTGGTGGTGCGCTCTTGGACGGTGGCGTCGGCGCTGAGGCTGTGGTCGTCGAGGGGGCGGGTCAGGTAGCGGGTGTTCACCCCGCAGTTGGCGACGACGCGCAGGAACGCGCCCAGGCGCGGGTGGTCGTGGTGGCGTCGCTGGAGGTCTTCGAGGAGGTGCTCCGTGGTGACCTGGTGGTCAGCCAGGACGACGGCGGGGCGGCTTATGGAGGTGCCGGTCATGGTCTGCTCCCACTGGGTAGAGGTCGGGGGCACCGTGGGGGGTGGCCACAACTTACGGGAGAGTTGGCTGGTATTCCCCGGACGGGGGAAAGAGAGTGCCTGGCCGGGCACCCGGGCCCTGGGTGGGGGGTGGCCAGGGTGCCGTGCGGGGTGGCTGTTTCCCGCCGGTCAGAGGGCGGGCGCGCGGCCAGGGGCGGCGGGCCGGACCGGCGGGGCCGGGAAGGTTGGGGGTGCCGGTGGCAGGGCGGGGACCAGCAGGGCCGGACCGGCGGGGCCGGGGGTGTTGCGGGGACCGGCAGGGCCGGCCCCCGGGGCCTGGGTGTCAGGCGCGGAGCATGGGCGTGCGGCCGCCGTGCTCGGTACCGGGCTGGAATATCAGCACGATGAGGCGGGCGCCGGGGGCCGACATCGGCTGGGCGGCGCACATCGTGACCCAGCCCCGCCCGTGCTGGGGGTGGTGGAGGGGGCGGATGTCGCCGTCGGGGTGGATGTAGGCGACGCCCTGCTCGTACAGGGGCCCGGTGACGGGGTCGGCCATGACGTCGGCCTCTATGGCGCGCAGCACCCTGTCGCGGGGGCGGGCGGCCAGCGCGGTACGCAGCTGCGGCAGGACGAAGGGTGCCCAGTCGGTGTCCCAGTTCTGGAGGGTGGTGCGGGCGGCGGGGTCCAGGAGCATCCAGCGGAGCGTGTTTTCGGGAGGGGTCCCGGAGGGGAAGAGGGCGTCGAACGCCTTGTTGTGGGCGACGAGTTGCCAGGAGCAGTCGGTGACGTACGCCATGTGGGAGATCCCGTCGACGGCTTCCTGCCAGGCGCCGGGGACTTCCTTGCCGGAGCGGGGGTACAGGGGGGCGGGCGGGTCGGAGGCGCGGGCGTAGCGGCACAGGGACACCCACTCCTGCTCGTCGAGGCGGAAGAGGCGGGCGACGTCGGCGAGGAGGTCGAAGGGCGGGTTGGTGTAGGTGCCGGTCTCGAGGCGGTGGTAGACGCCGGCGGCCCGGTTGATGAGTTGGTCGACCTGGGTCTGGGAGAGGCCGCGGGCGCGCCGCCCTTGGCGTCCGGGGGTGCGGACGAAGCCCATGGTTTCGGCGTCGATGCGTTCTCTGCGCGCCTTGAGTAGTGCTTTGAGTGCGGTCTTGTTCGTCATGCGGTTCCCCCCGTTGAGAGCGCTTGCTGTGAGCTCGCAGTCTATAAATTCGTACGGAATTTATTCAAAGAAAGTGTACGAAGAAATGAGGGGAGGGGTGGGGCATCATCGTGCGGGCGGGACGCTTCCGGCCAGCGGCGACACGAGGTCGGAGCGCTTTCGCCAGGGTTGGGATAATCTCGGGCCGTCGCCCCCAAATAGGGCGTTTCGATTCCGAGATTAGGAATACCTAACCTGCTGGTTCATCCGGCGGGGAGGGGCAGGAGCGATGATCCGCCGCTAAATCGCAGCGCGGTGGCAATTCGCGGCAGCCCTTCCCCTCCGGAAACCAGAAAAAGATTGGCCATTCGGTTTCCGGGCCCGCCCCGCCGTCCTGCCCGGGGGTGCGGGTGTCCGTGGCCCGGCGGCAGCATCGGCTTCATGGAGGGCGCCGCCGGGCCACCCGCTCGAGGATGCCAGGCACCACTGACAATCCCTCCAGAGCCCGGGCCCCGCGGTGAGGTAACCCCCGCGCGCCGCCTACGGGGCAGGGAGCCGGCGGGCCAGCCGCATCCGCAACTCACCGACCATCGGGTGGACTTCCTCGTCCAGGTGTCCCAGGAGCAGCAGGACGGCCCGGGCCTCCGCCTCGGTCACGAGCGGCACCCGCTCGTGTGCCCCATCCCCGTCGGCCAGCAGTTCGTCCACGGTCATCTCGTCCATGCCCGCCCAACGGGCCAGCACGGCCCGGAGTCACCCGGCACGACCGTCAGGACGTCCACACGACGGACAGCAGCGTGATCCTGCGGGTGATGGGGTTGCACAGCACGACCATCGTTCCCCACACCCCGAACCAGGCCTGCCGGGTGAGGCCGTCGTCCTCGCCGTACGGCACGGTGTGCGCGTACGGGTCCGCCTCAAGGCGGTCGAAGAGCTGCAGGGCGGCGTGGCGTGCGTCGTCGGGGAGGCCGGAGAGCTGGTCGACGGTGTGCGGGCTGTAGAGGACCGTCCAGCTCACGCAGCGCCACGCCTCTGGAGTGCCTCGCGGGCCTGCGCCCGCCACCCGGCGAGGACGTCCGCGGACGCGTCGTCGTGCTGGAGGGCGGGGGGCAGGTCCTCGCCGGCGGCCGCCTGCGCGCGCAGGGTGTCGATGGCGGGCTTCGCCGCCTCGAGCGCGGACACGTGCCGCACCCACCGGTCGATGACCGTAGGCAGGTCGGGGAGGGGAGTGAGGTTGATGTCGCGGAGGAACTGCATGCGCTGCTCGGGGACACCCAGGGCGTGGGCGATCCCGTCGATGGTCCATTCCTGGCTGCTCACCGTGAACCCCTCCCTGTGCCGTGGTGCATCGAGCGTAGCGGAGGCGCGCTTCGTGCCGCAGGCCCACCGGACCGCCGCATACCCCAGCACCACTCCGGAAAGGAATCCGCCCATGCCCCTCATCGGCCCCGGCCACGACGACCCCGAGTACGACAACTACGATCCCGCCTGGGAGTCCCAGGACACCCTGTTCCGGCGGTGGCTGTACGAGAAGCTCACCGCGGCAGGGTGCAGCTTCGCCCGAGACATGGCGTTCTCCACCGCCCCTGCCAACCGGTACAACGGGCTCAGCGAGGACGACATGGACGACATCGCCCTGCTCGCGGGCGTTACCGTCGAGGAGGTCCGGGCCGCCCACAAGGCCGACCTTGCTGAGTGGGCGCGCGAGCAGCAGTTGCGGGACCACCCGGACCTTGCGGTCCTCGACGCGGACCTGGACCGTATCCGGCACCGCTCCTGACGGCGCCCGGCGTCCCACCGGCCGTCAGGCAGTTTCCGGCGGATAGCCTGGCGGTGATCCGGCCGAAAGGAAGAACTGATGCCGAAGACGAAGCCGATGTCCGTCACCTGCACTCGGTGTGCGGCAAGTGCACCGCTGCCGGAAGACCGGCACCACTCGGCCCTGTGGGACGGCGGATGGCGCTGGATCGGTCCCGACCTCATGTCCTGCCCGGACTGCCCGCCCGTGATCGCGGTGGCCGAGGACGGCCGGCACCTCCGGGGGCCGGGAGCAGCGGCCGCACACTAGGTGGGCCTGGGGAAGGAGGGCCTGGAGGTCGGTGGCGGTCACTCTGGCCGCCGTGATCAAGGCGCGGATCTCCTGCACCTGCTGTTCGCGTCCCGAAGCTTCATCGGGCCCCTTCCTGGCCGTCCTCGCTGAAGCTGGCATCGTCGTACATGTTGTCCAGGAGCACGTTCAGCTCGGCGAGGTCCGGATGCGTTGCCACGTCCTGTGCCACGGACTCGTTGAACGCCTCGACGAACAGGCGCATCTGCCCTGCGGTTTTCACCATGGCCGCTTCCATGTCGCAGGCCGTCGCCTGGGTGCGCAACAAGGCCGCCTTCAGGCGCAGGGCAGCGACGCGCTGTTCGTCCGGCGGCAGTGCAGCGAACTGGGCGGCCATCCGCTCCGACTTCACCCGGGAGGTCTCTCTGTAGCACTCCCTGCACACCTGTACCTGGGTCTGGCCTGACTTTCCGGCCTTTACGGTGAGGCCGGGCACGGCCGCACGTCCGGTGCATGCCCCTACGCCTTCGTGGTTCACCGCGCACAGACAGTCGCACGTCTTCTGCTCGTCCATGGCGGCCAGTCTGCCGTAAGGGGCAAGGCAGTTGGGTCCGTTCCGGACACTCCCGCCCGCACGTGCACCCGGGCGCGCCAGGGGGAGCGGTGACCACCGGGTTATGGGTTCAACACATGCCGGGCATGGCGCGCAGCCGTCCGGCCTCCTCGATCGCCTCGTCCAGGGCGGAGACGAGATCGTCGGACTCGGTGATGGTGTGGGTGGCCTGGTACTCGGAGCGGCGCAGTCGGTCCTGGAGGAGCGCACCGCGCAATGCCGACGACATGTTCGTGGGTCCGCCGCTGCTGAACGCGACCACGAAGCCGAAGAAGCCGTGCATCAGGTCGCGCAGTGCCTCCTGCCCGTTCGGGTCGTCGGGGGAGCAGGTCACGTCGCGGGCGAGGACTTCGGCGGCAGCGAGAAGGCGGCCGGCTGCGATGGCGGGCCGTTCGTAGGCGCCGCCGCTGTCGGGGTCGATGCCGAGCGCCCGCAGCGCCTTCTCAACCTGCCTGACTGCGGCAGGGGGCTCGGGAGCTTCGTACTCGTCCTCGTCGGCGGGGGTGTCCTGGTAGGTCATGGGCGGCAGCGTAGTGGCCCCGGACTGGCCACCGCCGGGCTTCTCCAGCATCGCTTCTGACGCACAGCCAGGAGCGGTGACCGGTCGCTCTGGTGGCTCCAGAGGGGACTACTCAGGTACCCCTTCCCGGCGGGACTTTCCTTCCTGCTCCCATTCCTCTTCGAGGAAAGCGATGTGCTCGTCCAGCCACTCCTGCATGGCCGCCTCTTCGGCTTCGCCCCTGTCGAACGGGGAGAAGTCATGGGCTGGGGCGATGCCCCACTTCTCGTCCAGGCCGGGGAGACCGTCGGAGCCGCTCCAGCCGCAGGTGCAATAGGCCACCAGAGCCATGACCTCCCAGCCGTTATCCAGGAACGCGGTGTAGAAGTGGTGCCCCTTCATGGGGTCTTCCTCGTGGCGAACCCGGTCGACGGCCTGGCGGTGGTTCTCGCCGGCGTGCTCACGGCGGCGGTTCCGTGCGGCGTTCTTCCGGGCGTGCTTCTTGACCATGACGACTCCATGGGTGCGCACGCAAAGTCCCGTGTACCGGCGCACCAGTCGTGATGGGCATGCCGAAAGGAGGGGGGGTTGCTGCGCTGATGCGAGGCACCTGGGGCTGTGAGCACCCACCGCTCACGGGCCGGTGGGCTGAAGCCGGGCCGACGCTGCGGCCATCGCCCACAGCATAGCCCCTGCGCGAAGTGCTCCAAGCCGTAGCCGCACGCAGTCAGTTCAGCAGGTGCCGGTTCGGCTTCTTGGCCGCGGCCGCGTACTCGGGCAGCTCGATGACGGTGACGCCGGCGGACTCGAGGCGCTCGGTGCCATCCGCGCCGGGGACGAAGGTGTCCGGCTCCCGCCACGCGGTGACCACCCGGCGGATGCCCGCCTGCCGGATCAGCTCGGCGCACGGGCGCGGACGGGAGGCCCGCTTCGCGCACGGCTCGAGGCTTGAGTAGACCGTGGCGCCCGCCAAGCGGTCGTCATCGGCCGGAATCTTGGCGAGGGCGGCTTCCTCGGCGTGGTCGTGCGGGTCGGCCTCGCGGGAGTAGCCCCGGGCCAGCTCCGTGCCGTCCGCCGCGACGATGACCGCGCCCACACTGAACGCCGTGGTGGAGGGCGGGCATTGGGCGGCGAGGTTGCAGGCGACTGCGAGCCAGCCCTGGTCGGCGAGCGTGGGGTGGGCGTCGGGGCCGGGCTGGCCGCATTCCGAGGCGGACGTCATGAGCTACTCCTGGGAGTCTTCCTTGGGGGCGTACCGCAGGAGTACCACGTCGCCGATCTGCCGGGTCTCCAGAAGCCGCATCCGGCGGGTGGGGCCACCCGGGTATGCGGCGGGGCCGAGCATGCGGATGCCGTCGGGCTGGCCGACGAGGAGGGGCGCGACAACGAGCTGGAGCTCGTCCGCGAGGCCTTGCTGAAGGAGCTGGGTGTGGATGGTGCCGCCGCCCTCGACCATGAGCTGCTTCACCCCTACCTGGGCGAGCACATCGAGTGCAGCAAGCCAGGTGAGGTGTCCGTCCGGGAGGATCTGCACGGACGCGAGGTCACCCAGCGCCTCCTGCGCCTTCTTCCGGGCTTCTTCTCCTACGGCGAGGACCGCTTTGTGGCCTCCGTGGTGCCAGAAGTTCCAGTTCGGGTCGAGGTCGCCGGTCCGGGTGATGGTCAGCTTCAGCGGGTACTCCGGCAGGCCGGCTGCGACCCGCTGGGCACGACGCTCTTCGGACTTGACCAGCAGGCGCGGGTTGTCGGCCCGGAGCGTGCCCGCGCCGACGAGGATCGCGTCGGATGCCGCCCTTTCCGCGTCGACCCGGTCGAAGTCGGCGGCGTTGGACAGCATCAGCCGGTCTTCGCCGGGACGGGTGTCGAGGTACCCGTCGAGCGAGACGGCAGCGGACAGCAGGACGCGGGGGCGGGGCACAGGGCAGCTCCAGGGCGGCGTAGGGGCGGGCGGAGACCGGGTCGGGCTTACGGGGCTGCGGGCGTCGGCGGGTGCAGCACGATGCGGTCCAGGGCGGAACGGAACTCGGCGACCTGCGGGACGCCGGCCACGGGAACGAGCGCTTCGTCGAGCTTCGCGAGCTGCCCGATGATGCGCGCCGACCCGGTCTCCGCCGCGATGTTCACGGCCTGGAGGGCGACCTCGGCGGCCTTGGCGTGGTCCCCCGTTCCGGCGAGCGAGCGGGCCGTACGGGCCTGGTAGACGCCCCGGTCCCGCCGGTACGCAACCGGTACGGCGGCAATCGCCTCGGTGAACCCGGTCACGGCCTGGTCGTGGTGGCCGAGGGCGGCCAGCGACCGCGCCCGGGCGGTGTGCACGTACGGTGCGTCGAGCCACGACCCCCATACCCCGTCGCCGTCGGTGCGCTCGAGGAGGGACAGCGCGGTGTCGTACCCGCGGAGCCCCTGCGTCTCGTCACCGAGGACGCTGTGGGCGTGGGCCTGGTGCACGACCGCGATGACTTCGAGGCGGCTGCCGGGCATGGCGGTGCGGCGAGCGGCGGTGGCCAGGCCGAGGGCGTCGTGCGGGTTCCCGGTGTCCGCGGCGAGTTGGGCCTGGCGGCCGAGGATGTACGCCGTCAGGTCGCTGTCGCCCGTCATGTGGGAGGCGGTCAGGGCGCGGGAGGTGTGCCCGTACGCGGTGCGGGTGTCGCCGATGTCCTGCGCCAGCCACCCGGCGAGCTCCTCGTAGCGGGTCTCCAGCGCGAGGAGGCGGGCGGCGTCGGCGCCGCGGGCGTGCTTGCGGTGCCCGGTGAGCATGGCCAGGCGCTGCTGCACCGCGGGGAGGACGTGGCGGGGGCCCATGAGGTTGTCGGACTGGATCAGGACCCGTCGCAGCTGCGTGTACTCCTCCACAGGGGAGGCGCCCGGGCCTGGTGCGTAGACGGGCCGGGCGGCTGCGGCGGGGGTGTGGGGGAGTGCGGCGGCGAGGCCGGCCAGTCCGGAGGCCAGCACGGTACGTCGGGGCACGGGCACGAAGACGATCCTTCCGTTGATGCGGCAGGGGACGACCTCTGTGTCCGTGTCGTCATGCTCTGAGCCTGCCTGCCCCCAGGGGGTGCGGGCCAGGTCCGCCGGGGGGTTGGCCCCATCCAGGAAGGGGCTGGCCCCATGGCCCGTTGTGCGAGGGCTGGACACCACCCCGGGCCCCGGTCCCGCCGCGGCCGTGAAAGTACGAGGGGCCAAACGGTGTGCGACGTCCCAGCCCCGGACCAGGGCACCGCATGCGTCGAGTGCCCGGTCGAGGTCCACGGCGGTTGCGCGGGGGACGGGCCGCTCTGCCCGCTCGAATCGGCCCAGGTGCCCGCGGTCGCAGTGCGCCTTGCGGCTTAACGCCTGTTGGGACATGCCGCGCGCTTCACGGGTCTGCCGGAGTTCGGATCCCCACCGCTCCCACGGCCCGGCGTCCGGGTTCAGGTCGTTCGGGCGCTGCGCCATCTCCTGATCATCCCCCTTGTGCAACTCCGCCCCGTGCGGGGGCTGTTGTCGGCCGCCCCAGCATGACCCGGATGGGGCCTGCGGGGCCAGCCGCTGGGGCCCCGTGCCGGGGCTCCCGGGGGCAGGGGTGGCGGGCCTACAACGGTGGAGCGAGCACGTTCGTGACGCCGCACCCACCCGTCGAGGAGGCCTCTGTTGGACACCACATGTGTGCGGCCAGGGCCCGTGAGCTCGTACGGGATGGGCGTGGAGCGAGTTCTCGCCCGGGGGGAAGCCGAGCGGATCGCAGCCTCGGCTTCCCCCGTGGTCAGGTCGGGTGGGGTTGCCCCTGGTACAAGCAGGGGCAACCCGGCTGCCCTACTTGCCCCTCGTGGGGCGCAGGGAAGCAATTCCGGTGACCACGCTGGTGGCGGTCGCGAGTTGTTCGAGCGTTGCTGGATCCAGTGTGGCGGCCAGCAGCATGGCAATGAGAACCCAAGCCGCGGGTTCCGGGTTGTGCATCGTGGCCTGAATCATTTCGATGGAGCGGCTCAACTTGGCCTCTTCCGCAGCAGTCGGATACAGGACGATGGGGGGTCCATCGGCCTTTTGGCTGCTGGGGTGCGAAGTGGCCCAGGCGGGGCTCCTTGCCCGAGTCCCCGCCTGGGTGCATCCACCGTATCCATATTATGGTGCACGCGCAATACGATATGGCGAGAGGTGTCAGCGCAGCACGGGCGCTTCTTCCGCGACCGCTCTCGTGCAGGGAACACACAGGCCCGGCTCAGGTGCACGGAACGCCCGGTCGTCACACCGCAAGCAGTACCGCAACGGGTCCCGCTCAGGATCGGCAGGCCGGCGCGGCCCAGGGACTGGTTCACCGTCCTGTGGGTGCGGCCTGGCCTGACCGTCGGCCGCCAGCTTCGCGAGCCGGGCCTCCTCGCACCGCGGGCACACGGCCCCTGTGTTCAGGTCGGCGCCGTCCTCGCAGAACACGTTGTTGCCCCAGCACTTCGAGGTGGAGAGCAGTTCCTCCAGGACACCCAGTGCCGACCGGATGCCGTTGCCCGAACCGTCGTAGGCGTCGACCTCGTAGCCGAACTCCTCCCAGCGGCGGCGCATGCGCTCCGTCACCTGCTCGACGGTGCGCATCTCCTCGAGGAGAACCTTCTCGATCAGGGTGTTCACCTCGGTGGGCAGACCGCGGGGCCAGTCCTGCTCCAACTGCGTGACCAGCAGGGGCGGGATGGTGCGTACGACAGCCCCGAGGTCGGCGGGTTTTGCCTTCTCAACCGGTGGATCTGCTTGTGCTGTCGCGGCGCAGCCGCCACCGCTCAGCTCGCTACTACCTGTGGTTGGCCTACGGCCGTCACCCGTATTCGTCTGCTCGTTTCTGTCGTCCTGGTTCGTACCCGTTGCAACGGGTCGGTGGGTACCCGTTGCAACGGGTTGGTGCCTACCCGTTGCAACGGGTACGTCGTTTTCCTCGGACCTACCCGTTGCAACGGGTACGTCGGTAGCCGTGTTGGCCTTCTTGCGTGCTGCTGTCTTGGCGACCCGGGCGCGCTTCTTCACGGCGTACGGCGCCTCCGCCGCTTCGACGATGGCGCGGCGCTCTGCCCGCCACGCCTTGTAGGCCGCCGGATCGTCCTTCTGCCACTTGTCCGCGGCGAAGGTGTTCAGCGGCCCGTCGTACCCGTCCGGGGGCCACAGGGGGAGTTCGTAGGTCGTGCGGACGCCCTTCTTGGCGTGTATGACGATCGCGCCCAGTACCGCGAGTGCGCGCAGGTACGGGTCGACGTCGTCCGGCTTCTTCAGGCCGACGTCGTTCGCCAGGCGGGCACGGCTTGGGTCCACTTGCCGGGATCCGCTCGCGTGGTGCAGGCGCTTGGCGAGGTGCTGGTAGACGGCCGCTTCCATGCCGTTCGCCCCGCATTCACTGACCCATTCCGCGATCTTCGTGTAGTGCGGCTCTTTGGCCGGTGGGGTGGATGTCACAGCTGCACCTGCTCTGCCTCAGGCAGTGCGGAGCTGTGTTGCTGCGAGTCTCGCGATACGCTCAACGAGCACGCCTTCTTTCACCAGTCGGCTGCCTACATCCGCGGGTTGCCCCCCGCGTTGTTGCTTGAACGGCCGACGAGCGTCCTGCTCTTGTCGGCCGTTCGCGTTTTCCCAAGGACGTCTCTGGCCCGGCGGCTAACGCGCTCACGGCGCGCCGTTGGGCTTGGCCCGCGGCTTCTTGTCGGGCCCCCGTCGTGCCGGGTTGGGCGGATTTTCCTTGAAGTACGCGAGGAGGACGCTCGTGCGCATGGCGCGTGCGTTTGCCTGGCGCACGTACTGGTGCGGGTGCTCCTCGCCGTCGCCGAAGGGCCAGTTCGATCTGGTGCGCGCCACGTGGCGTACGGATCCCGCAGTGGCGTTCGGGTCGATGCCGGTGGTGACCAGCAATCGGGCACCGGCCTCGAAAGTGACGAAATCGGGGTATTCGAACTCGGCGGTCATCGAAATGACCCCCCGAGACTTTTCACGTGTCCCATCAAAGCGCGTAGCATTCTTCGCGACAGCCTCTCCTCATACGGGCGGTCTGTTGAGCCGGTGTTCGTCGCAGGGCGCCGGCATGGGGCGGTCGGCCGGTCTCTACACCGGTCGGCCGTTCCTGTCTCAGGCAGCCTCCTCTCGCGGCCATACGGCCGATGCATCGCGCTGCACGCTGTAGGACACCGCGAACTGCTCGGCGGGCATACGAGTCTCGTTAACCTCTACAACGAGCCACTCGCCCTTGCGGTAGACCCGCGACTCACGCGTCACGACCAGCACCGGCACCGTCGGCGGCACTCCCAGCAGATCCTGTTCTGCATCACTGGGCAGCCGGGCGGAGATCGTCTCGCGCCAGTCGATCGACGCGTCGAAGTGCTCCTCGATCCGGTCGTAGATCCCTCCGGGCCCGGTCTGTTCCGCGCGCAGCGCAGGGATATCCGACGCGACAGCGACCGGGATGTAGCTGGTGGCCAACTGGAGCGGCCGTACTGCTCCGGCCGGCCCCATCTGTCGATCCCGTACGACGACGTCTTCGCCCTGGGGAATTCCCAGCAGGTCGGCGACATGGTTCGGCGGTACGCCCAGGCCGCGGGTCGGTGTACCTACCGCGCTCCAGTCGGCGGCGTTCCGGTCGAAGAAGTAGCCGAGCTCATCCCGGTATACGCAGCGGTCCCGAATGATCGCGCGCTCTCGCGGCAGTTCTCGGACGTACGAGCCGCGCCGGTACTGGACGCGCACCAACCCCTCGTTGGCGAGGGCCTTGATTGCGTTGTGGGCGGTCTGCTTGGAGACCTCGAATCGGTCGGCGATCTCCTGGACGGTCGGCAGGGCCGCGCCCGGCGGGTACGTCCCCGCCTCAATCGCAGCGCGCAGCTCTCCCGCTACGCGGCGAAACGCGGACTCTGCCATCGATCCTCCTTCGGTTTCACTGATTTCCTCCACTGTACTAGATACAGGCCTCTGTTTGGTATAGAGTCTGTCGTGTGCCAAGCAATACGGCCCCGACCCGGCGCATGCCGGACGGGGCCGTACCTCCCGACCAGGCGCTCGAACGCCGAATCGGAATTGAACCGCCCTACCTGCCACAACAGGAGGTCGATCCCTGTGGATCGTACAGAATCGGTACAGCAGGACACCATGAGGCCGCGCGCCACAGTTCCTGACACCTTCAACCCCGACACCGCCGAGGCCTTGCGCCGGGTGGTCGCCGACGCGGTCGGCCCTCGCCGGCCGGGTGTCGTGTACGACAACGTCGACGGCACCTTCGAGGTCCGCCACGTCACCACCGACCCGGCCGAGGCGCGCCGGATGCTGAACCGGCGCGGCTCGCAGTTCGCCATCGTCGTCCGCAATCTGCACGACGGCCGTGAGCACACCATCGGTACCGCTTGGTCCACCAGCGACCGCCTCTGCGCGACGGCAGGTGCGTGATGGACAAGGACGCGCTGGCGCTCGCCCTTCTCGCCCAGGTTCACCGCCTCAACGGCACCGGCCCGGCCGCAGTGCGCGTCATCCTGCGCAGCGCGGAGGGGGAGTACCTCGGTGAAGCCGCACTGAACGGCGAGGACACCCGCGCGGTCATCGAGTCCGTGCAGGCCGTCGCCGACCACAACGACTACGCGCCGAACATCCCGTACACCGACGGCCTGGACCCGCTGCTGGTCGCCGACATCGAGGACCACTTCGCGAGCATCGACCCCGCCGCGTTCCTCGGCGAGATCGTGGACGCCGCAGACGAGGAAGCCGCGATCCGCTCGTACGAGGCCCTCGTCCTCGGTACCACCGATGAGGACGGCACCCGGTGATGGCCGACCTGCACAACGGCCTCCCGGCCGCCTCCCGCACCACGGTGCCGCCGCTCGACGACGACCACCAGGCCCTCCTGGAGGAACTCGCCGGCGCCCACCCCGCCTTCGACCAGATCCTCTCCGGTCTCCGCAACCTCGCCCTCGCCCACCTCACCCCGGGCCAGACGCAGACGGTCCTGCACTGCCTCGGCGGGTCCACCGGGGAGGGCACCGACCTCCTCGGGGCGCTCGCCGCAACGGTCCGGCGCCTCACCGACCCCGACACCAACCCCGCCCTCCGCACCCTCCCCGCCGAGCAGCAGGACCTCGCCCGCGAGTACGGCGCCCAATACGCCCACTACGACACGGAGTTCGCCCCGCGCGACCTCATCGCCGAAGCCAACGCCGCCATCAGCGGCATCTGAGAGGGGAGCCCGCCGTGAAGTTCAAGCGCTACCGCGTCACCGACGAGGACGGCACCTTCCTCGACGAGTTCGGCACCAACGCCCCCGACATCGCTACCAAGCGCATCGGCCGCATCCGCAAGCACCGCCCCGGCCTCACCGTCCAGGTGACCGACGACGACCGCAAGGCCACCAGGCCCGAGACCCACTGACCACCCTCCCCGCGGGGTCCGGCCGCCGAGCCGACAGACGGCCGGACCCCCACCCCACCGGAAGGACACCACCGTGACTACACCCCACGACGCCGCACAGCACCTCATCAACACCCTCCGCGACGCCGTCAACGACCCCAACGTCCCCACCGAAACCGTCCAGGCCGCCGCCCAGCACGCCCACAACACCATCGAGGCCCACGGCGGCGACTACAACGCCGCCTTCAAGCAGACCACCTGACCTTCCCCGAACCGGGGTCCGGCCGTCGAGCCGACACACCCCCCGGCCCCCCCCCCCCCCACACCCCCAGGAGACCCCAATGCCACCAAAGAAAACCCCCAGGAAAACCCCAACCCC
>NZ_JBHXRV010000034.1:0-94952 GCF_042716745.1 Streptomyces sp. NPDC058663 | reverse complement strand
GTCCGCGGACGTCCGCGGACCGGCCCCCGCCGTACGTCCGCCGCCTCCTGCGCGCGTCCGCAGGAGGCGGCCCCGCCATTAGCACGGCAAGGCGCCCGGACGGCGCAGCGACAGGCCCGCCGGGATGCGAAATCGCCCGGACGCGTGGATCTTCTTAGTACCAGGAGGTTCACCATGCGCTCATCGCAGCTCACTCTGTGCACAGGTGCGGCACTCGCCGCAGTGCTCCTTTCCGCGCCCGCCGCCCTCGCCGAGAACGACGAGGAACGCCACGGCATCGTCACCGTCACCCCGTCCACCATCGCGCCCGGCGGTGAAGTCGAACTCATGATCGACGTGTGCGACGGCCGCAGGGCCATCGGCAAGTCGGAGGCCTTCGCCGAACCGGCGAGATTCCACCCGAGGGAAGGCGGCGGCCTCTTCGCCGAGGCCCGCATCCGCTCGGACGCCGAGGGCCGCGACTACGGCATCCACGTCAGGTGCGAGGGCGGCTCCGGCACGGCCGACGGCAACGTCACCGTCGTCCACCACCGGGTCCACCCCACCGCCCCCGTCCGCGCGGGCGGCGGCGGCACCGCCCTGGCCGCCCAGAGCGACGGCCCCGGCACCCCGCACACCCTGATCGGCCTCGGCCTCGCGGGCATCGCCGCGATCGCCATCGCCGGACGGTCGGTACGGCGCCGCCGCAACGGCACGCCCGCCGACTGACCCACCCGACACACTCGCCGACGGCGGAGAGGAGAGGACCGGACATGAGCGATGACCACGCGTCCGGCAAGGGCCGGATGCTCACCGGCGTCGCCTGGGCGGTGCTGCTCCTCGGACTGTGGCTGTGGGGCCGCGACCTCACCGACGGGCCGGGCGGTATATCCGCCCCGACCACCGGTGACGTGGCCGCGGTGGGACGCCCACTGCTGCAGGTCGAACTGCCCGAGGCGCACGACCCGGTGCCCGGGGTGAAGCCGATGGGGGTCCACATACCCTCGCTCGGCATCACCGCACCCGTCATCACCCGCGGACTCGACACCACCGGCGCCGTCGACCCGCCCCCGTACGAGCGGCCCGGCGCGGTCGGCTGGTTCCGGGACGGCACCCGCCCCGGTGCGAGCGGCGTCGCCCTCCTCGTCGGACACGTCGACACGAAGAGCAAACCGGCCGTGTTCTACGGCCTCAGCTCCGCCCGCCCCGGTGAGAAGGTCAAAATAACCGGAGCGGACGGCTCCGTCACCGAGTTCACCATCGACGACGTCCAGGTCTTCAGCCGGGAGAAGTTCGACGCGAAGAGGGTGTACGGAGCGCGCGAGGACGGCCGGGCCGAACTCCGCCTGATCACCTGCGGCGGCACCTACGACCACGCCGCCCGCGCCTACACGGCCAACGTGGTCGTCTCCGCCTACTTGACCGGCGCCACCGGTGCCCCCGCCGTGGCCGCCGGTGCCTGAGCACGCGCGGGCACCCCGGCACGCGCCGCGGCCCGCAGCCCCAGGCCGCCGAACACCGCCGCGAAGACCACCCACAGCAGCAGCTGCGAGCCCAGCGACAGGACCCTGAAGTCCCACAGCAGCGTCGCCGGCACGGGAACCTCGTCCGGGTTGCCCGGCAGCAGGAACAGCACCGCGAGGGTGGCCGCCCCGGTCAGGAACACCGCACCGTGCCGCACCGGCTCCGGCCTGCCCGCCAGCCGTACGTACAGCTGCCAGGCCAGCACCATGCCGAGGACGCCGATCACGACGGCCGCCAGCCACAGCTGCTGGCGCTCCCCGACGGTGGCGGCGTCACCGACGCCGGGCGGGGCCGCCGGATAGCGCAGCCCCGGCAGCAGCGCCACCGCGACGAACGCCGCCCCGCAGCACGCCAGGGCCCGCGGCCAGGCCCGTACGAGATACCCGGTGCGGCGGTGGATCAGCGCGTAGGCGACCGCGAACAGCGCGCCCAGCGCCAGTCCCGCGACGAGCGCCGTGACGACCAGGCCGAAGTGCTGCTGGCCGCGCGTGAACAGCTCCTCGTGGTGCGCGACGGCGGCACCCGCCGCCTGGTGCGCGTGCTCGGCGGCCTCCTCCTTGGCGGATCTGGCCTCTTCCAGGACGATCGCCCTGTCCATCACCGGTTCGGCGAGCAGGAGCGAGAACAGGCCCGTGACCAGGCCTGCGGCCCCGCCCGCCGCGAGAGAGCGGCCGAGCAGGGTGAGTGTGGGGTTGCTCATGGTGCGGACGGCCCCGATCAGTGGCAGGGGGCACCGAAGAGGTGCCGGCCGTCGTGCGAGAACTCGTGCAGATAACTGCCGGTCACGGAGATGATGTGGCCGTTGTCCATGAACACGGCGTACAGCGCGATCAGCGCGACGATCACCGCGGTGAGCAGGATCAGCAGATCCCGGGTGCGGGTGGTCGCGGACGCGAGGTCGCCGGTCTGGGCGGACTGCTGGGCAGACGCGGACATAGCGGTGGGCCTCCTTCTGGGGTTTCCACGCCCCATGGCAGGAGGACGACGGGTCAGTTCCTGACTTCCACACCGTGGCAGGTGTGGTCACAGTGGCGGGACCGCCCCGGAATCGCACCGGAGTTCCTGTTCACCGTCGCCTCGTTGTGTGGAGTTGTCCTCCGGAGAGTCCCAGCCTGGCAGTGCACTGTCAATGGGGGGACGGGGGGGCGGGTACCTGGCCCGGCCGGCCGCTCGCTCCCCCCGGAGCCGCCGACCGGGCTGGTCCTCGACCGCACGCGCACGGACTGCGGGAGAAGCCCGGCGTCTGTGCGGGAGGTTCTGGGGAGTGCCAACTCGGCTCTGCGGGCCGGGGGCTGGGGCCTCACGGACACTGTAAGGCGGCCAAGCCCCTTTCTCCAGAGGGTATTTGACCCAAAGTTACCGCGAGGTCGCGGGGCGTGTTCCGGGCTCCGCGCCCCGTGGCGGCCGCGCGGCGCGGGCCCCCGCCCCCGCCGGTCCCGGGGACCGGCCCCCGGGGCCGGGTCCGGTCCCGGGAGCCCGCTCCTGGCCTGCCGCCCCTGTACCCCCTGGGGCGCCGTTGTCAAACGAGCAGGTTGAACGGGGTGCCCACCCGGGCGGGCGAGGGGAGAGCACCGGCCGGGTACCTGCGGAGGTATGTCAGGATTGGATTCGACCGGCCTTGGCCGGGAAGGGGCGGCTGGGGGGCTGCCTCGGGAACATCTTTCATCTACGAGGCGGTCAGTCACCTCTGCAACGTCCGGCCACCGCCAGACGTTCAGTACCAGACGGTCAGTCTTCGCCAGACGCCCAAGGGGGAGTCGATGTACGGCAGTTACAGCGGACGTGTGCGCGCACTGGGAGCGGTGGCGGCGGGGGCCGCCCTGCTCCTCACGGGCTGCACCTCGGACGGCGGCGGGGACAGTGCCGCCGGGGGCACGGGCGGCAATGCGCCGGTGACCCAGCTGCCCAAGGGGGACGACCCGTACTGGGTCAATCCGGACGCGAAGGCGGCCAAGGCGCTCGCGGAGGAGAGCGACCCGGCCAACAAGGCCCTGATCAAGAAGATCGCTCAGCAGCCGGCCGGCGAGTGGCTGATCCCGGAGAACGCCAAGGAGCAGGCCAAGGGCTTCACCGAGGCCGCCGCCAAGGCGGACCGGGAGGCGATCCTGGTCGTCTACAACATCCCGCACCGCGACTGCGGCAACTTCTCCGGCGGCGGCGCCGCCGACGGCAACGCCTACCGCGCCTTCATCAAGGAGGTCGCCGAGGGCATCGGCGACCGCCCCGCCACGGTGATCCTGGAGCCCGACGCGGTCCTGCACCTGGTGGACCAGTGCACCCCGGAGAAGTTCCACGAGGAGCGCTACGACCTCCTCAAGGGCGCCATCAAGACGCTGAAGCAGCAGCCGAAGACCAAGGTCTACCTGGACGCGGGCAACGCGGGCTGGGGCAAGCCGGACCAGATCTTCGAGCCGCTGAAGTGGTCGGGCGTCGACCAGGCCGACGGCTTCTCGGTCAACGTGTCCAACTTCTACTCCACCGAGGACAGCAAGAAGTACGGCAAGGAGCTCTCCGCGAAGGTCGGCAACAAGCCGTTCGTCATCGACACCAGCCGCAACGGCAACGGTCCCGTCCAGCAGAAGGACCTCAAGGACCCCTGGTGCAACCCCCCGGGCCGGGCGCTCGGCGAGGTGCCCACGACAAAGACCGGCGACCCGCAAGTGCACGCCCTGCTCTGGGTGAAGCGCCCCGGTGAGTCCGACGGCACGTGCAGGAACGGCCCGCAGGCCGGCCGCTGGTTCGCGGACTACGCGCTGGAGCTGGCGAAGAACGCGAAGTAGGCCGCGCCGGGCCCGGCAACGAGTGGCTGGCAATGAGTGCCTGGCAACGAGTAAGGGGCGCCCTCCTGGAGGGCGCCCCTTACTCATGTCGTCACGTTCCTACCGGACGAGGTCCCCTACGGAACCTCGACCCAGACCGCCTCGGAAGGCGTGCCCTGGTCGTCCGTCACGAACAGCATGTAGTACCCGGAGGGAACCAGCGCGCGGTTCTCCGGGACGGTGACCGTGATGCCGTCCGCCGACTTCTTGACCTCCAGCGCGATGCTGCGCTGGTCCATGTCCGTCATGTGCGTGACGGCGCTCGGCCGCATCAGCTTCGCCGTCTTGATGGACGACGCGTGCTGCGTCTTGAAGGAGCCCGAGGCGCCCCGCGCGATCTGCTTCGGGCCTTCGCTGAGCTTGGGCCGCGAGTCGCGGTAGAGGTAGGGCGGCGTGTAGATCTCGATGCGCTGCTCGAAGACGCCGGGCCGGGTGTTGGCCTTGTCCGCGTACAGCGAGTCGGAGCCGGCGCTCAGCACCCGTCCGTCCGGCAGCAGCACGGTGCCCGAGTGGTAGTTGCGCCCCACGTTCGGGTCCGCGAGCCGCTTGAACTGGTTGGCCTTCGGGTCGTACGTCCGCGCCTCCAGGATGTTGGAGTCGCCGCGCCCGCGGTAGTCCTCGGAGCCTCCGGTGACCAGCACCGTGTCGTCCGGCATCAGCGAGGCGCTGGGGTAGCGGGTGCCCTTGTCGAGCGAGGGCCCGTCCTTGAAGACCGGGCCGGGCGACTTGGTGTCGACCAGCCGGGTCTTCTCGGAGGACTTCTCCGACTCGCCGACCCCGCCACCGCCGATGACCAGGAACTTCTGGTCCTGGGCGGGCGGCAGCATGACCGTCGCCGAGGTCTCCAGCTGGTCCGGGTCGCTCATCCCGGGGATCTTCTTGAACTTGTTGCCGTTCAGGTCCCAGATGCCGGGCTCGCGGCCGACGTCGGCCGGACCGTAACCGGCGTTGGAGCCCGAGTAGAAGAGCTTGCCGCTGCCCAGCAGGAACAGCGAGGGATACGTCGGCAGCCGACGCTCGAAGCCCGTGTACTTCCAGGTCTTCGTCTTCGGGTTGTAGATCTCGTCCTTGCCCGGGACGATCTGGCCGATCTCGTCGAGGCCGGAGGTCGCCAGGACCTTGCCGTCCTTGAGCGTGGTCAGCGACGGGTACCAGCGGGCCTCGTTCATCGGGTCGACGGTGACGTACTTCTCCGCGACCGGGTCGAACTCGTAGGCCTCCCGGATGCCCTGGAAGTCCTTCTTGTCCAGGGCCAGCTTCTGGGCGATGCCGTACGTGTTCTTGGCGTCCACGGCGCCCAGGCCGGAGATCGTGTAGTTGTCCTCGGTGCCCGACTCGTACTGCTTGCCCGCCTGCCTGGCCTCGACGTAGATGCGGCCCAGGCCCGGGTCGTTGCGCAGGAAGCGGCCGGTGCTCTTGTCGAAGACCTTCTTGGCCTTCTCGACGAGGACCGGGTCCTTGGAGACGTAGGACTTGCCGTTCTTCTTGCCCTTGAAGACGGTGCCCGCGGGCACCGTGATCGGCTTGTCCGGGTTCTCGTTGTGGACGATCATCAGGCCGCCGGCCTTGGTGACGTCACCTTCGAGCTTCTCGTACCGCTTGGTGCCGCCCGCGACCAGCAGCTTGCCGTCGGGCAGCTGGGTGTGACCCGAGCAGAACATGTCCTTCGGAGTGGGGATCTCCTTGTACGTGTTCGCCTTCGGGTCCCAGAGGATCGACTGGAACTTGCCCGCGTCGAAGTTCTTCTGGTTGTTGCCGGAGCCCGCGATCATCAGCACCTTGCCGGTGTGCAGCAGCGCCGAGTGGATCGTGTTGATCTTGTACTGGGACGGTACGTCGAGGAAGTCCCAGTGCCCGTTCTCCGCCTTGTACTCGGGGCGGTTGATCTTGTACTCGTGGTACTGCTCCGAACCGAAGCGGTACAGCGCCGGACCGTTGAACGCCGCCAGAGCAACAACCACCGCGGCCGTGATCGACAGTCGTTTGGCCCGGCGGCTCGGACGGAAACTCATTTCTTACGGCTCCCAAGGGAAGAAATCTGCATGGTCTGGTCGGCCGCTGCCCAGCTCGGCTTCTGCTGCGGCGCATGCCCCTCGGGGTGCTGCCCCGGGTAGCCGGCCCGCTCGTCGAACTCGGGGGCCGAACCCGCGTCCCCGGGTCCCTGCTGCGGACCCGGCTTGCCCTTCTTCTTCTCCTCGCGCATCCCCAGGCGCCAGGCGATGATCGGCGCCGCCGTGACCAGCATGGCCAGCGAGGCCCACAGGACCATCGCGGGGTGCGAGTGGCCGAGGAAGAACGACGCGCTGATGGAGCCGCCGAAGATCACGATGAAGAACATGTGGATGCGGAAGGTGCCGAACAGCGTGTCCGGGCTGGACGAGTCGCCCTTGGGCGTCACGACGAAGCCGGACTTGCGGCGCAGTACGGCGTCCATCAGCGAGCGCGCGTAGATCGGCGCGGACATCGCGGACATCGCCATGCCGGCCAGACCGCCGGAGCCCTCGGGCTCGTGCGGCGAGACGTTGTGGCGGCGGTTCCAGATGTAGAGGCCGATCTGGAGCGCGGAGGCGTTGCCGTACAGCATCATCCAGATGACCGGGTCGATCTGGACACCCGAGGCGCCCATGCCCAGGAACAGCGCGCAGGAGAGCGCGGCCAGGATCCAGTTCATCGCGGACATCGGGTAGAAGATGATCATCATCGTGTAGTTGAACATCTTGCCGGGGGGCAGCGTGCCGAAGCCCCTCCAGTACTGCTTGAGGATCGTCTCGTAGGTACCGCGCGACCAGCGCAGCTGCTGGGTGAAGAAGTCGGTCCAGGCGGTCGGGCCCTCGCCGACGGCCAGCACGTCCGGGGTGTACACCGAGCGCCACTTCTTGCCCGTCGCCGGGTTCTTGGCGCGGTGGATCTCGAAGCCCGTCGCCATGTCCTCGGTGATCGAGTCGTACAGGCCGCCGATCTGCTTCAGCGCCTTGATACGGACGGCGTTGGACGTGCCCACGAACATGGGGGCGCCGTAGCGGTTGCCCGCGCGCTGGATCAGGGCGTGGAACAGGAACTGCTGCGACTCGGCGGCCTTGGTGACGAAGGTGTCGTAGTTGCCGTAGACCTGCGGGCCGATGACGAAGCCGATGTTCGGGTCGCGGAAGTAGCCGAGCATGCGCTCCAGGTAGTTCGGGAGCGGGATGTGGTCGGTGTCGACCGAGGCGAAGTAGTCGTAGTCGTCACCGTGCGCGTCCAGCCAGGCGTTGTAGTTGCCGTGCTTGGTCTTCGCGCGGTGGGCGCCCTTGGGCTGGTTCCACTTCGCGATGCCCTTGCGGGAGAAGTGGTGCACGCCCAGGCGCTCGCAGACGGCCTTGACGGCCGGGTCGTCGCCCTCGTCGAGCAGCCAGATGTGCAGCAGGCCCCGGTGGCGGATCTTGACCGCCGCCTCCAGGGTCTTGGTGACCATCTCCAGCGGCTCCTTGCCGGGCACGAAGGAGGTCATGAAGGCGACCCGGGTGCCGGTCTCGGGGACGACCGGGATCGGGTCGCGGGCGACCAGCGTGGCGTGCGCGTTGGAGAGCACGTTCATCGTGCGGAACAGCTCGATCAGACCGATCGACACGAGCATGACGACGTCGAGCGCGCGCAGCAGGTCGTCCTGCAGGTTCGGGTCACGGTCGGTCCAGTGCGCCGGCTGCATCAGCCAGATGAACAGGGCGAGCGAGAGCACCGGGGCGGCGCCCAGCAGCAGGGCGGCCCTGATGCGGTGCGGCTCCTGGGAGATCAGCGACCGGTACTGGACCTTGTACGGCTTGCTGGGGTCCGGCTGGGTCAGTGGTCCGGCCAGACGGCTGTAGTGCTCGTAGTCGTACCTGGGCAGCGCCTTCTGCTGTCGGCGACCCGGCCCGTTCGACCCGAGCTGCGGGGGGACCCGGAGCTGCGTGGTCTGGGTGGGGTCGTGGGTAGGGTCTTGGTACTGCCCGGCGCCGCTCGGCGTCGACGTCATGAGTCATCCCCCCGCACGCAAGGCTGGCTGCGTGAGTTCGTAGGTCTTCTCGCTCGCTGGCGGTCCCCCTCGACCGTCCCGAACGCCACATTGGTCGGGCCGCCATCACCAGAGACACAGGACGGCAACCTTCCGGTTGCATGATGCCCGTCCCGGTGTCCGCGGGTGAAAGGGGCCCCCACCCCGTAGCCCGTCCATCCCCTCGTCGGCCGGCCGAGTTTCAACTCGTCGAACCGTCCGCCCCATTGGAGCCACTGGCTCCAGGATAGGTTCCCCGACTCTCCATGTGATCGCAAGGGTCGCCGATCGCAGGACTGCCGAGGTCCCGGGGCAGGTCCGGGGAGGGCCCGGACCCGTGGGAATGACCGAGACCCTCCCACCGGTGGTGGAAGGGTCTCGGTTGCGCGTGCGCCGCCAGGGACTCGAACCCCGGACCCGCTGATTAAGAGTCAGCTGCTCTAACCAACTGAGCTAGCGGCGCCTGCTGACTCGGAGAACTCTACCGGATGCTCCCGGGTGGTTTGAACCACCGGCCGCCTGGGATGTCCATTTGATTATATTTCGTACCGTCAAGATGCGTTATGTCCGGGCAGTTGGGACACTCGCCGTGTGATCCAGTTCGAGGAGATTCAGCCCGCGGCCGACTGCCCCTGCGCCGGATGTGCCGACCGGCGCCGCCTCCGCAGGACGCGTTCGCTCCCCGCACGTGACGGTGGTCACCCCGCAGCCCACGGCGCCCGGCGCGCCCTGGTGCTGGTCACGGCGGCCGGAGTGGTGCTGGGTGGCGGGGGAGCGGCCGGTGCCGTGCAGCCGGGGGACCGCGAGGGCGCGCCGGGCACCGTGGGGGCGTGGGACCACCCCACGTCGCCGGTACGGGAGGACGCCGGGCCGGCCGGAACGGGGGCCGGCACCACGCCGACGGCGGTACGGGAGGCATCCGGGCGGCCGGAGGTGCGTGAGCCCGCCACACCGACGGCGGTACGGGAGCCCGCCACGCGGCCGGTGGTACGGGAGCCCGCCACACGGCCCGTGGTAGGGGTGCCCTCCACGCGGCCGGTGGTGCGGGGCGAGGACCCCGGCGGTTCCGGCGGGCCGGCCCCGCAGGGCCGGCCCGCACCGCTGCACGGCCAGGCGCGGCCGAGCTCCGGCGCGTCCGGGGCGTCGGGCCCCGGCGGGGTCGCCGCCGCGCCCCGGTACAAGCCGGCCACCCGGGCCGACATCATCAAGCGGGCCAAGACGTGGCTGGAGGCGAAGGTCCCGTACAGCATGACGAAGTACTGGCGGGACGGTTACCGGCAGGACTGCTCCGGTTACATCTCCATGGCGTGGGGGCTCAACGGCAACGAGTGGACCGGCTCGCTCGCCGGATTCGGGGTGAAGGTGCCGCGCGAGGAGCTCCAGCCCGGCGACATCCTGCTCTTCCACAACGCGGCCGACCCGCACTCCGGCTCGCACGTCACGATCTTCGGCGGCTGGACGGACTACACGCACGACCACTACGTGGCCTACGAGCAGACCCGCCCGACCACCCGTAAGCAGGCCACCCCGCTCGGTTACTGGAACAACGCCGACCGCTATGTGGCCTACCGCTACAAGGGGCTCGTCACCGGGACCGCGCCGCAGGGCGCCAGCGGGGCGCCGGCCTTCCCCGGGACGCGGTACTTCCGCCCCGGGCAGAGCAGCCCCCATGTGGAGAAGCTGGGGCGGCAGCTCGTGAAGAGGGGGTTCGGCAAGCACTACAGGGTGGGGCCCGAGCCGAGCTGGGGTGAGGCGGACCGGCGCAATGTGGAGGCGTTCCAGCGGGCCCAGGGCTGGCGGGGCGCGGCGGCCGACGGGTATCCGGGGCCGGAGACCTGGCGGCGGCTGTTCGCCGTGGGCAGTGAGGGGACACAGTGAAGAGGGATCCCGTGATCAGGAACGAGTCGACCACCGAGATCCCCGTGCACCTGCTCTTCCGCGACGAGAGCGGGACTCCTTCGGTGGCGTCCGGGGCGACCGTCGTGGGACGGCGCAGGGGCACCGGGGAGCAGCGCCGCATCGAACAGCCGGTCACCGCGGGCGGGCACGGCGCCCACGGTCCCGCCGGCCGGGCGCCGGCGGGCCGGGGCGACGTGGACCGGGCCATGGCCGACCGGGGCTCCGTCGACCGGGGTCCTGCCGGCCGGGGTCCTGTCGAGCGGCCCGGTCCGGCGGGTGCCGGGTGGGTGGCCGCCGGCGTCGGTCTTGCGGCCGTCGCCGGGTGCGGGGCGGCACTGTGGTGGGCGGGCCTGCTGCCGGGACCGCTCCGCGCGGCACTGCGGCTGCCCGCGCGGTCCTACGAAGGGATCGGGTCCGGGCTCTGGGGAGTGTTCGCCGCGCTGGCGGCGGTGGCGCTGTGCGCGTTCGGCGGGTTGGCCCGCGGGCGGGAGGGGTACGCGTCGGTGCTCACGCTCTTCGGCGCGTATCGGGGGACGGTGCGGCGCACGGGGCTGATGTGGCTGAGCCCGCTGCTGGCACGCCACCAGGTGGACGTACGGCTGAAGCACTGGCGGAGCGAGCCGCTTCAGGCCGTCGACCGCAACGGCATCCCGCTGCGGGTGGTCGTCCTGCTGGTGTGGCGGGTCGTGGACCCCGCGCGGGCCACGTTCGCGGTCGCCGACCACACCGGGCAGCTGCGCGCGGAGGTGGAGGCGGTGCTCGCCCGGGTGCTGGCCCGGGCCCCCGCCGACGGGGCGCGGGACGCGGCGGCGATCGGTGACGCGCTCACCCGGCAGCTGGTGGCCAGGACCGCCGGGTCCGGCATCGAGGTCTTCTCCGTCCAGCCGGTGCGGATCGACTACGCGCCCGAGGTCGCCGACGTGATGAGCCGCAGGCGGGTCGCCGCCCTGGACGCCCGGCAGCGGGAGAAGGCGCTCGTCTCCGTGGTGGACGCGGTGGAGGAGACGGTGACCAGGCTCACCGAGCGGGGCCTGACGGGGGAGCTCGACGACTACGAACGCAAGGCTCTGGTGCGGGAGCTCACGGTGGCCTACCTCGGCGGGGCGTGAGAAGGGCGGCGGCCGCCCGACGCCTTCCGTGCTCGGCGGAATGCGGGTTTCCGCGACTTCCTTCAACGTTGGACATTGGTCTGGACATGTTCAACTGGCGTCCATACATTGGGACTTGGTCTAGACCGGCTTTCCGTCAGAGCACCACCACGCGCGCGTGCGGCACGGCTCACAGAACACCCCCACGTTCTCCTGGAGCGAAGCATGCGAAAAAAGGCATTGAGTGCGGCTGTCCTCGGGCTCGCGATAGCGGGCACCACCGCACTGTCCACCAGCGGCGCGAGCAGCCACGGCTACACGGACTCGCCGATCAGCCGCCAGAAGCTCTGCGCCAACGGCACGGTGAAGAACTGCGGCTCCATCCAGTGGGAGCCGCAGAGCGTCGAGGGGCTCAAGGGCTTCCCGGCGGCCGGTCCGGCGGACGGCAGGATATGTTCCGGCGGTAACAGCGGGTTCGCCCAGCTCGACGACCCGCGCGGCGGGCAGTGGCCCGCGACGAAGGTGTCGGCGGGGCAGGGCTACTCGTTCCGCTGGCAGTTCACCGCCCGGCACGCCACGTCGGACTTCCGCTACTACATCACCAAGCAGGGCTGGGACCCGAGCAGGCCGCTCACCCGGGCCTCGCTGGACCCGCAGCCGTTCCTGAACGTGCCGTACGGCGGCAAGCAGCCGCCCGCGACACTGACCCACCAGGGCACGATCCCCGGCGGCAAGTCCGGCAGGCACATCGTGCTGGCGGTGTGGAACGTGGCCGACACGCCCAACGCGTTCTACGCCTGTTCCGACGTGCAGTTCTAGCTCCGCAACCGGTGCCGCCCGACGGCACCGCGGCACTACCGCTCCACCGCAGTTCCGGGTCCCCGCCGCGGCGAACCGCCGTCCCGCAGCGGGCCCCTCGCGAGCCGTCCCGAGCACTCGGGGCGGCTCGCGCCGTTCGTGGCGCGGCGGCATGGAGGGGCCGGGACGCGGACGGGCGTAGCGGCATGGACGGGGGTCGGGGCACGGAAGGGCGGGGCGGGCGGGGCCTGTGCGGCCTGCGGGGCCTGCGTGGCAGGAAGGCGGCGGGTAGGCTCGAAAACGCCGGAATCCGTTCCTCCGGTCCGGCGTCGAAGGCCACCCCCGAGCGGAGTCGCGCACCGTGCAGATCCTCGTCACCGGCGGTGCCGGCTTCATCGGCTCCGCGTACGTCCGGATGCTTCTGGACGGCCGCCTGCCCGGCGCCGAGCACGCCCGGGTGACCGTGCTCGACCTGCTCACGTACGCGGGGAACACCGACAACCTCCCCCTGTCCCACCCCCGGCTCACCTTCGTGCGGGGCGACGTCTGCGACCTGCCGCTGCTGCTGCGCCTGCTGCCCGGCCACGATGCCGTCCTGCACTTCGCCGCCGAGTCCCACGTCGACCGCTCCATCGAGGGCGCGGGTGACTTCGTCCGCACCAACGTCCAGGGCACCCAGACCCTCCTCGACGCCTGCCTGCGCACCGGCACCGGGCCCGTGGTGCTGATCTCCACCGACGAGGTGTACGGGTCGATCGCCGAGGGCTCCTGGACCGAGGACGCCCCGCTGGCCCCCAACTCGCCGTACGCGGCCTCCAAGGCGGCGGCCGATCTGATCGCCCTCTCCTACTGGCGCACCCACGGCCTCGACGTCCGCATCACCCGCTGCTCCAACAACTACGGCCCCCACCAGCACCCGGAGAAGCTGATCCCGCGATTCACCACCCGGCTGCTGTCGGGGGAGAGCGTCCCGCTGTACGGCACGGGGGCGAACGTCCGCGAGTGGCTGCACGTCGAGGACCACTGCCGGGCCGTGCAGCTCGCCCTGACCGGGGCGGCCGCGGGCTCGGTCCACCACGTGGGCGGCGGACGCGCCCTGTCCAACGCCGCGCTCACGGACCGGCTCCTGGAGCTGACCGGCGCACCGGATTCCCTCGTGACGTACGTCACCGACCGCAAGGGCCACGACCAGCGGTACGCGCTCGACGACACCCGCATCCGCGAGGAGCTCGGTTACGTCCCGCGCATCCCCTTCGAAGAGGGTCTGGCCGCCACCGTCTCCTGGTACCGGGACCACCCGCAGTGGTGGAAGCAGAGGACGTAGGAGAGCGGGAACGGCTGAGGCCCCCACCGGCGAACCGGTGGGGGCCTCAACTATCAAGTGCGCCGCCAGGGACTCGAACCCCGGACCCGCTGATTAAGAGTCAGCTGCTCTAACCAACTGAGCTAGCGGCGCTTGACTCGTAAATCGTACCTGGTCGAAGGGGGTGCTCGCGACCGCGTACCGACCGCGAGGACGCGACTACGGAGCGGGGGGACACGACGAGAGGGGGGTGCGGCTACAGGGAGAGCGACAGCGCCATGGGTGCCGCCCGCCGGTTCAGCGCGTCCGCCGCCTGGCGCAGCCGGTGCGCGTGCTCGACGGGCAGCGAGAGGGCGAGGCAGCCGACGGCCGCGCCTGCCGTCAGGGGGACGGCGGCGCAGACCGTGCCCAGCGCGTACTCCTGGAGGTCGAGGACCGGCACCGTCGGCGGCTGGCTGTCCAGTGTGGAGAACAGCACCCGCTCGTTGGTGATCGTCCGCGAGGTCAGCCGGGCGGCCCGGTGCCGGGAGAGGTGGTCCCTGCGCCCGTTCTGGTCGAGCTGGGTGAGCAGGCACTTGCCCACCGCGCTGGCGTGCGCGGAGGAACGGAAGTCGACCCACTCGTTGACCTTCGGGGTGAGCGGGCCCTCGGCGACCTGGGTCACCGTGATCTCGCCGTCCACGTACCGGCTGAGGTAGATCGCGGCGCCGACCGAGTCCCGCAGCTGGTCCAGGGCGCGCTGGAGGCGGAGTCGCAGACCCTCGCGTGCGGCGGCGCCGGTGGCCCCGACCAGTTCCAGGGACTCGCCCGCCACGTACGCCCCGTCGGCGACCTGCTCCACGTACCCCTCGCGGCGCAGCATCAGCAGCAGGGGGCGCAGGGTGGCGGCGGGCAGGCCGGTCTCGCGGGCGAGCTGGCTGTCGGTGACGCCGTCACTGTGCCGGGAGACCGACTCCAGGACGCGCAGGGCGTGCTGCACCGACTGCTGCGGCGTGGCCGGTTCGGGCTTCAGTGCCACGGTTCCCCCTAGCAAGGTTGCGACCGTCTGCTCTGTGTTCTGTGCGGTGCGTGTGATGTGTCCGGGTGGTGCGTGCGGCGTTCTGTGCGGTGGGTCCGGCGTTCTGTGCGGTGCTGGGGTGGTGCCGTGTTGCGTCGTTCGTGCGTCGTCGGACCACGATAGCCGCCAACCCCCGCCACGAGGGCCGGGGTTGACAAATTGGCTGGGCCGGATCTGCCGGACGGCGGTCCGTGAGCTGCGGGGAGCCACCCATGGCATATGCCAGCGTCAGATCGCCGCCGCCCGGCAGGGAGTCACAGCACGGCGCCGAGGAACTCCCGGGTCCGCTCGTGCTCGGGACTGCCGAAGATCTTCTCCGGCGGCCCCGACTCGATGACCCGCCCCGAGTCGAACATCAGCACGTCGTCCGAGATGTCCCGGGCGAAGTTCATCTCGTGCGTCACGCAGAGCATGGTGATGTCGGTGGTGCGGGCGATGTCGCGCAGCACGTCCAGGACGCCCGCCACCAGCTCCGGGTCCAGCGCCGACGTCACCTCGTCGAGCAGCAGCACCTGCGGACGCATGGCCAGGGCGCGGGCGATGGCCACCCGCTGCTGCTGGCCGCCGGAGAGCTGGGTGGGCCTGGCACCGTGCCGGTCGCCGAGGCCGACCATGTCGAGCAGTTCGCGGGCCCGCTCCTCGGCCTCGTCCTTGGACAGGCCGAGCACCCGTACCGGCGCCTCGGTGATGTTGCGCAGCACGGTCATGTTCGGGAAGAGGTTGAACTGCTGGAACACCATCCCGATGTTCTTGCGCACCTCCCGCAGCTGCTTCTCGCCCTGCGAGGGGAAGAGCTGCCGGCCGCCCACGTGGATGGTGCCCTCCTCGGGCTTCATCAGCGTCATCAGCAGCCGCAGGATGGTGGTCTTGCCGGACCCGGAGGGCCCGATCAGGGTGACGTGCTTGCCCGGCTTCACCGAGAAGCACAGCTTGTCGAGGACGGTGTTCTTCCCGAAGCGCTTGGTGACGTGGTCGAAGGTGATCAGGTCGCCGGCACCGGAGGGGGCCGCGGGGGAACCGGAAGGGGCCGGAGCGGAACCGGCGGGCTGGGTGGCTTCAGCGGACAAGACGACGCTCCAGGACTCGCAGCAGAAGGGACGCCGGGTAGGCGATGAGGATGAAGGCGATGCCGACGACGGTCAGCGGCTCGGTGTACTGGAAGGTGGAGGCGCTCTCCAGGCGCGCCTGCTGGAGCAGCTCCAGCACGCTGATGCCCGCCAGCAGCGGGGTGTCCTTCAGCATCGAGACGACGTAGTTGCCGAGCGCCGGCACGATGCGCCGGATCGCCTGCGGGAGGATCACCGCGAACCAGGTGCGGTGCGCGGGCAGGCTGAGCGCGGTCGCCGCCTCCCACTGGCCCACCGGTACGGCGTCGATGCCCGCCTTGTAGACCTGCGCGGTGTACGTCGAGTAGTGCAGCCCGATCGCGACGGTGCCGGTGGTGATCGCCGAGAACTGGACGCCCCACTCCGGCAGCACGAAGAAGAGGAAGAACAGCTGCACCAGCAGCGGGGTGTTCCGGATGAACTCGGTGACCACGTTCACCGGCCAGCGCACGTACTTCAGGGGCGAGCGCAGCCCGAAGGCCCACACCAGACCCAGCGAGAACGACAGCAGCGAGCCGAGGGCAAGGATCTGGAGGGTGAGCTGCACCCCGTCCCAGAAGCGCGGCATGAAGTCCGCGACGGCGGACCAGTCCCAGTTGCTCATCGCGTACCCCCGGCGGCCTGGGCCTTGGTGTCGATGCCGATGCCGGCCTTGGTCCTGCGCTCCACTGCCTTCATGCCGCGCGTCAGCACGAACGCGATCACGAAGTAGACGAGCAGGGTGACCGAGTAGATCTGGGCGCTCTCCTGGGTGGCGAGGCGCACCAGATAGGCGGCGAACGACACGTCACCGATGCCCAGCAGGGACACCAGCGCGGTGCCCTTCAGCAGCTCGATCAGGAGGTTGTTGAACGGCGGGATCATCTCCGGCACCGCCTGCGGCAGCAGGATCAGCCGCATCCGCTGCCAGGGCGTGAAGTTGAGCGCGATGCCCGCCTCGCGCTGGGCGGGAGTCACCGAGTTCAGGGCGCCGCGCACGACCTCCGCACCGTACGCGCCGTAGGAGAGGCCGAGCGCGAGCACGGCGGCCCACATGGGCACGAACGCCCAGCCGATCAGGCCGGGCACCACGAAGAACAGCCAGAACATCAGCACCAGCGCGGACGTGCCCCGGAAGACCTCCGTGTAGACACCCGCGAGGAAGCGCACGATCCACAGCCGGTGGACGCGCGCCACGCCGATCCCGAAGGCGACGAAGGCGGCCAGGAGCGCGCTGTAGACGGTGAGCTGGATCGTCGTCCAGATTCCCGGCAGGATCCAGTTCTGCCACAGACCGGAGCTCATCGGCACAACTCCTCGGCCGTCAGGGTCGTCATCTCCGCCTTCGTGAAACCGAAGGGCTGGAGAATCCGGAACAGCTCGCCGCTCTTCTTCATCTTGTGGATCTCCACATTGAAGGCGTCCCGCAGCCCGGCATCGAGCCTGCGGAAGGCGAATCCGCCGCCGTCGATCTTCTTCCTGCCGTCCACGACCGGTGCGAAGGGCGTGGTCGCCTCCGCCTTGGTGCTCTTCTTGACCACGGAACGGCCGGTCAGCGCGGTACCCGCGAAGACGTCGACCCGGCCGGACTCGACCGCGTTCAGACCCGCCACCGGGTCCTGGAGGATCACCAGTTCCTTCTCCGGGATCCCGGCGGCCACCGCGTAGTCGATCTCCGCGTACCCCGTGCCGGTGGCCATCTTCGCGCCCGTGCGCTTGATGTCCTGGTACGAGTGGAGGTTCTTCGGATTGCCCTTGCGCACGAGGAAGGAGTCCAGCATCTGGTACTCGGGATCGGCGAAAACGACCTGCGCGCACCGCTCCTTGTTGATGTACATGCCGGCCGAAACAACGTCGAACTGCTGGGAGTTGAGACCGGGGATCAAGGAGGAGAAGTCGGTCGCGACCGGCTGCACCTTCCCGATCCCCAGCCGCTTGAAGATCACCTTGGCGAGTTCGACGGCCTCACCGGTGAAGTTCCCCCGGTCGTCGATGTAGCCGTACGGTGCCTCGCCCGCGATGCCCATCCTTACGATGCCCTGCGACTTCAGCCGGGCGAGGGTGTCCCCGGTGGGCACCTTGCTGCACCCCGCGGCCCCGAGCGCCCCCGCAGCGCCCAGGGCCGCACCGCCCAGCAGGAGTGAGCGCCGTTTCAGCTGCGTCCGTCTGCCATTTCGTTGCTCTTCCCTGACGTTTGTTGTGGGAGCCATGGGCGCGCGGCTACCCATGGGTTCTTGAGTTACTCCAGTCAATTCCGGCCCGCACAGCGACAAATGCCCCCTTGACGGGAGCGATCACCGCCGCACGATGGGGAGATGACCGAACGATTCGTGGACATTTCGCTCGACAAGCGTGGTGTGTGCTGCACCGCCCGGCTCCTCGACGACAAGGCCCCGATCACCTGCCGCGCGGTCTGGGACGCACTCCCGCTGTCCGGCGAGGTCTACCACGCGAAGTACGCCCGCAACGAGATCTACGGCCTCTTCCCGTCCTTCGCCGCCACCGAACCGCCGCTGGAGAATCCGACCGTCACGCCGATCCCCGGCGACCTCTGCTACTTCTCCTTCGCGGGTACGGAACTGGCCACCGGCTCCCACGGCTACTCCGCCGCCCACATCCGCCCCGACCGCCCCGTCATCGTCGACCTGGCCCTCTTCTACGAGCGGAACAACCTCCTGCTCAACGGCGACCAGGGGTGGGTGCCCGGCATCGTCTGGGGCACGGTCGTGGACGGTTTGGAGCGGATGGCGGAGGCCTGCCAGGACCTGTGGCGGGCGGGGGCGGTGGGGGAGACGCTGAGTTTCCGGCGGGCGGCGGGCTGAAAACCCCGTAGCCGCGCGCGGTGCCCCTGCCTCTCGTACTGGCTGTGCATGCGGCAGGGGAGCGGGGGAACCTGGCACCTATGACCGACAACTTACAAAAGCCACCAGGGAGTTGGACGGAGTGCGGGGGTGACGAGGTGGACTGGGCGGGGGAGCGCAAGTGGACCGACGCGCCGTGGCTGATCTACGTGTGGGTCGGCGCAGCGTTCTTTCTGATCCTGGCCGGCTGGTGGATCTTCTTCGGCCGGGAAACAGCCCTGTGGGCAGGTGCGGCGTCCGCGGTGGCCATGGCCGGGTGTCTCGGGTTCGGCGCCCGCGCACGGCGCAAGCTCGTCGCCGAGACCGGTGTACCGTCCCACCGGCTCCCCGTGCTGGTCCGCCGCATCCGTGACGAACGGCTGCCGGGGGACCCGCGCCACCGCAGGGCGATGGCCGTCCTGGCCCGGCAGCAGGTGACCTACACCATGCCGGTGTGGATGTACTTCCTGGCGCCGGGAGCCTTCCTGCTCAACGCCGTCACCCAGGCGGTGGACGGGGACTGGTGGGCCGCAGCCCTGTGCTGCGTGGCGGTCGGGTTCTTCACCGCGATCGCGTTCACCGCACGACGCAACGGGGACCGCGCCGCCCGCGTCCTGGGCCTCATCGAAGGGACGGCCGGTCCGACCGCGCCCGCCGACAGCTGAAGCTCAGCGTGCGCGCGCCCGCGCGTCCGGCACCGCCCGTGCCCACGTCCGTCCCTCGTCCAGATAGCGGTCGAGTTCCAGGCCCGCCTCCGTCAGCGACCCCTCGAACTCCTCCTCCGTGAGCGGGCACGACAGGTACGTCTGCGTCCACTTCGCGTCGGGGAAGTGGTACTCGCACCGCAGGGTCCGCGCCCCGGGGCGGCCCACCGCCGACGGCTCCGACGCCACGATGCGGACCAGGCCGCCGTCGGGCAGCTCGCGTTCGTACGGCAACTCCCCGTGCAGGGCCGACGGTTCCCGCTGGATCACCACGCACCCGTCGTCCGCGACGTAGCGGCGGCAGGTCCGCAGCAAGCCCTCGCGTACCCCTTCCGTGCCCGCGTGGACGAGGAATGAGGCGAGCAGGACGACGTCGAAGTCCGGCGCCCCGTCCAGCTCCAGGGTCTCGATGGGACTGCGTACCGTACGGACGGATCCCGTGAGCCGTTCGCGGACCGCCGCCAGCATCTCGGCCGACTCGTCGACGGCCGTCACGGCGAACCCGAGCTCGCTCAGGGGCCGGGTGAGGCGGCCCGCACCCGAGCCGAGCTCCAGCAACCGTGCCCCGGGCAGCCGGTCTCCGGCCGCCCGCGCGACGATCTCCGGTTCGCCCCTGGCGCCCGTGCGCCGGTACAGCTCCACCGCGCAGCCGTCCGGGGTGATCGCCCCCGGCCCGGTGCCGCCGTATCCCTCGCGCACGATGTGATCCATGGGGTGTATCGCAGCACGGCACGACCGTCCCCGGGAAGGCGTTCTCCGGCCGTCCGGGGCCGAAGACGACCGTCCGGGAGGAAATCTCGGCCCAGGCCGTGCCTGAAGTACGACTCGGTCGTCACGTGAGTAGGCGACATTTTCCTGTGGCCTCCGATACATGGGCATTTGGAGCATTCACCGTGAAGAACGGAATTACCGGAATCGAGCGGAACATCAAGGTGCGCCGTGTATCGGCGCTCGCCGTCACCGCCGCCACCGCAGGGTCCGTCCTGGCGACCGGAACCCTCGTGGGTCCGGCCCAGGCCCTCGCCCCGTCCCTCACCGCGCCCGCGGCCCCCTCGGTGCCGGCCGCCGCACCCAAGGGACCGACCGTCACCGCCCGGGGCGCCTTCCTCATGAACGCGGGTACGGGGAAGACCCTCTACGCCAAGGCCGCCGACACCCGCCTCCCCACCGGCTCCACCACCAAGATCATGACGGCGAAGGTGGTGCTGGCGAGCAAGGGCCTGAACCTGAACGCCAAGGTCACCGTCCAGAAGGCGTACAGCGACTACATCGTGCGCAACGGCGCCTCGTCCGCCCGGTTGATCGTCGGCGACCGGGTGACCGTGCGGCAGCTGCTGTACGGGCTGATGCTGCCGTCCGGGTGCGACGCGGCGTACGCGCTGGCCGACACGTTCGGGTCGGGGCGCACGCGGGACGCCCGGGTGAAGTCCTTCATCGGGAAGATGAACGCGACCGCGCGCTCGCTCGGGCTGAAGAACACCCACTTCGACTCGTTCGACGGGGCCGGCGGCAGGGGGAACTACTCGACGGCCCGCGACCTCACGCGTCTCGCGGTGAGCGCGATGAAGAACGCCACCTTCCGGCAGGTGGTGGCCACCAAGTCCACCAAGCAGCGGACGCTGACCAGGTCGGGCGGCAGCCGGAACATGTCCTGGACCAACACCAACCCCCTCCTCACCAGCTACCGGGGCACCCTCGGCATCAAGACGGGCTCGGGCCCGAACGCCAGGTACTGCCTGGTCTTCGCCACCAAGCGCGGCAGCAAGACCCTGTACGGCACCGTCCTGTCCTCCTCCTCGGACGTCAACCGAGCCAAGGACGCCGGCAAACTCCTGAACCACGGCTTCTCCAGGTAGCCACCCCCCTGGGGGGGCGGAGGGGCCGCCCCCGGGGGGGGCGGAACGGGCGGGCAAGGGGGGCGGCCCCCCGGCGGAGCCGAACACCGCACCCCCGCCCCAGCTACGCCCCCGCCCCCCTACGCCCCCACTCCGGACAACGCCCCGCCCAACGCCCCCGCCGCCCTCAACACCACCCCGTCCCGATGCCGCGCAGCCACCACCTGCACACCCACCGGCAGCCCCTCCCCGTCCACCCCGCACGGCACCGTCGCCGCCGGCTGCTGCGTCAAGTTGAAGGGGTAGGTGAAGGGGGTCCACCCCGTCCACCTGTGGTGCCCGGACCCCCGCGGCACCTCCGCCCCCGCCTCGAACGCCGTGATCGGCACCGTCGGCGTCACCAGCAGGTCGTACGTGGCGTGGAAGCGGCCCATCCGGCGGCCGAGCTCCATCCGGGCGTCCACCGCCGCCAGATAGTCGAGCGCGGAGAGCCGGGCGCCGATCCCGCAGATCTCCCGCAGACCCGGGTCGAGCGCCTCCCGCTGGGCGCGCCCGAAGTGCTGCACCACCCGCGCCGCCCCGCTGAACCACAGCACGTGGAAGGCCTGCACGGGGTCCGCGAAGTCCGGGTCCACCTCCTCGACGAAGGCCCCCAGTTCGGCCAGGGCCGAGACCGCGCCCCGCACGGCTCGCGCCACCTGCGGCGCGACCTTCACCTGGCCGCCCAGCGTCGGTGAATATGCCACCCGCAGACCGCGCACCCCGTCGCCGACCCGGTGCCGCAGCCCGCCGTCGTCCGCACGCCCGCCGCCGCGCACACCACCGGCCCCGGCAGCACCCCCCTCCGGGACCGGCAACTGCGACCAGTCGCGCCAGTCCGCCCCGCCGGCCATCACGTCCAGCATCAGGGCCGCGTCCGCCGCGTCCCGCGCCATCGGGCCCGCGTGCGCCAGGGTGCCGAAGGGGCTGGAGGGGTAGAGCGGGATCTTCCCGTACGTGGGTTTCATCCCGACGATGCCGCAGAAGGCGGCCGGAATGCGGACCGAACCGCCGCCGTCCGTCCCGACGGAGAGCGGCCCCGCACCGGCCGCCACCGCCGCCGCGCTGCCGCCGCTCGACCCGCCCGCCGTCCTCGACGGGTCGTGGGGGTTGCGGGTGATGCCGTGCCGGGGCGAGTCCGTGACGCCCTTCCAGCCGAATTCCGGGGTGGTCGTCTTGCCGATGAGGACCGCCCCGTGCTCGCGCAGCCGGGCGACCGCGGGCGCGTCCTCGTTCCACGTGCCGTGCTCCGATATGGCCGTCGAGCCGCGCAGGGTCGGCGTGCCGGCCTGGAGGAGCAAGTCCTTGACGCTCACCGGCACCCCGTCCAGCAGCCCGGCCGGCTCCCCCCGGTGCCACCGGTCGGCCGAGGCCCGCGCCTGTTCCAGCGCGGCCTCCGCCTCGATCGCGACGAACGCGTTCAGCGTCGGCTGGAGGGCCTCGGCACGTTCCAGTACGGCGCGGGCCGCCTCCACGGGGGAGGCCTCGCCCGTGGCGTACGCGGCGAGAAGCTGACGGGCGGTGAAGTCGGCCAGGGCAGTGGGCGCTGTCGTCGGCTCAGTCATGGGTGGGGACGTACCCAACATTCTTGTCCACTACATTCGGAAGTGGCTTTCCGGCCGCCCACAGGTCGAACAGTTCCAGGAACTGGGCGCCCAGCGCGTCCCGCCAGCCCACCACGTCACCGCTCATGTGCGGCGACACGGTCAGCCCCGGCACGTCCCACAGCGGGCTCTCCGCCGGCAGCGGCTCCCGCTCGAAGACATCCAGCGCGGCCCCGGCGATCCAGCGGCGGGAGAGTGCCTCCAACAGGTCGGATTCCACGACGAGTTGGCCCCGTCCTACATTGATGAAGTACGCGCCTGGGTTCATCGTGCCGAAGGCCCGCGCGTCGAACATCCCCCGGGTCGCCGCGGTCAGCGGTGCCGCGCACACCACCCAGTCGGCGCGGGACAGCAGCGGCGGCAGGTCCTCGGGTCCGTGCACGCCGGGGCGGGCGGTGCGTCCGGTGAGCGCGACGGTCACCCCGAGCGCCCCCAGGGTGCGGGCGACGGCCCGCCCGATCGGACCCGAGCCGACCACCACCGCCCGGGTGCCGGCCACCCGCCGGGTCTCCCGGTGCTGCCAGCGGCGCTGCCGCTGGAGCTCGTGGGTGCCGTGGAAGTCCTTCGCCGCGGCGATCACCAGACCGGCCACGTACTCCGCGATCGGTGTCTCGAAGATCCCCCTGGCGTTGGTGACGAGCGTGCCGGACGCGGCCAGCTCCGGGCACATGAGGTGGTCCACTCCGGCGCTCGCGGTGTGCACCCAGCGCGGACGCGCCCCCGCGCCCGGCCACGCGCGCCGCACCGCATCCGACAGGAAGTCCCACACCAGCAGAACATCGGCCTCGGGGAGTTGACGCGCGATGGACGATTCGTCACCGTGCAGAATGCGGACGCGTCCGGTGAGGCTGCCGAGGCGCGGCGGCGGATCGGCATCGAGTACGAGCAGGGTCACATCGGGGTGCCCTCGAACTCCGGGGTCATCAGTCATCGTCTGGAAACCGTTTCGCCACGTCGCGGATGTACGGATCGACCACGCTCGTACCCGCACCCTACGGTCGTCAACACCCATACCCGGGGGCCGCTTTGGACCTCTCCTTCCTCGGTGACCCACAGCCGCAGCGCGGTGTGGGCGTGGTCGCCCCGTTCGACTTCGCTCTCGACAGGGAGCTGTGGCGATGGGTGCCGGAGGGCATCTCGCTCCATCTCACCCGCACCCCCTACGTCCCTGTCGAGGTCAGTCTCGACCTGGCCCGGCTGGTCAGCGAGCACCAGACGCTGCGCGAGGCGGTCCGGGCGCTGATCGCGGTCGAACCAGAGGTCGTCGCGTACGCCTGCACCTCGGGAAGTTTCGTCGGCGGCAGAGCGGGGGAGCGCGCCATGTGCGGCGCGATGTCCCGGGCCGGCGCCACCGGGGACGGCGCGCTGCCCTCGGTGACCACCTCGGGCGCACTCCTGGAGGCGCTCGGCGTGCTGGGGGCGCAGCGGATCGCCGTGGTCACCCCGTACACCGGGTCCGTCACCAGGTCCCTGGAGGACTTCCTGGCGGAGGCGGGCATCGTGGTCACCGGGCGCGAGTTCCTGGGCCTCACCCGGCACATCTGGAAGGTGCGCTACCGGGACGTGGTGGACATGGCGCGCCGGGCGGCGGTCGGCGCGGCCGACTGCCTCTTCATCAGCTGCACCAACCTCCCCACGTACGACGTGATCCCCCAGCTGGAGGCCGAGCTGCGGATGCCGGTCCTCTCCGCGAACCAGGTCACCCTGTGGTCCGCCCTGCGGCGGCTCGGCATCGGCGCCGTCGGCCCCTACCAGCTGCTGACGATGGGCGCCGGGGCCGCCGTCGCCGAGGCGCCCCCGCTGCCGTCCCCGCCGGCCCTCCCGCTCCCGTCCCTGCCACCCCTCCCGCCGTTCCCCGAGCAGGAAGGCCCGCACTGACATGACAGCGATCGGATTCCTCTACCCCGGCCACTCGGCCGAGGACGACTACCCGCGGATGGAGGCACTGCTCGCGGACACCGGCGTACGGCTGCCGCTGGTGCACACCGACATCGGCACCGACGCCCACCGGGTGGACGCCCTGCGGGAAATGGGCTCCGCCGACCGGCTCGCCGCCGGGGCCGAGGAGCTGCGGCTCTCCGGCGCAGAGGCCGTCGTCTGGGCGTGCACCAGCGCCAGCTTCGTGTACGGCTGGGAGGGCGCCCACGACCAGGTGCGCACCCTGGCCGCGACGGCCGGGCTGCCCGCCTCCTCGACCTCCTTCGCCTTCGCCCACGCGGTACGGGAGCTGGGTGCGGTCCGTGTCGCGGTGGCCGCCACCTACCCCGACGACGTGGCGGACCTCTTCCGTGGCTTCCTCCAGGCTGCGGGCGCGGAAGTCGTCTCGACACGCGGCAGCGGCATCGTCACGGCCGCCGAGGTGGGCACCTGGGGCCGCACGGAGGTCCTCGCCCTGGCGAGGGCGGGCGACCACCCCGACGCGGAGGCGGTGCTGCTGCCCGACACCGCCCTGCACACGGCGGCGCACCTGGGCGCACTGGAGAGGGAACTCGGCAAGCCCGTCCTGACGGCGAACCAGGTCACCGTGTGGGAGGGGCTGCGGCTGACGGAGCGCAAGGTGCGGGCGGAGTCCATGGGGGCACTGTTCGCGAGGTGACGGAGGGGGCTCCGGGTGTACGGGTGAGGGCTCGGGGGCAGGTGCTCCGCACGTCGGCCGGGGTTCCTGGAGCGGCCCCGCGAGCCCGCCCGGGGAATATCCGGAGACAGCCTCCTGTTCGTATACGGGAGTACGCAAGAGAACGTCCGTTCCAGGAGGCCCCCCGGTGGAAGCCCGCACGACCCCGACCCCCGACCCCGTCCGCGGCAGCATCCACGGCTCCGCCCCCGCCCCCCTCTCCGTCCTGGACCTCGCCACTGTCGGCGAGGGCAGCACCCCCACCGCCTCGCTCCGTACCAGCGTGGAGATCGCCAAGCTCGCCGAGGCCCGCGGCTTCCACCGCTACTGGGTGGCCGAGCACCACTCCATGCCCGGTGTGGCCAGCTCCTCGCCTGCCGTGATCCTGGCCCACCTCGCCGCCCACACCGACCGCATCCGGCTCGGCTCCGGCGGCGTCATGCTGCCCAACCACGCCCCGCTGGTCATCGCGGAGCAGTTCGGCACGCTCGAAGCCATGGCGCCGGGACGCGTCGACCTCGGGCTCGGCCGGGCCCCCGGCACCGACGGCGCGACCGCCACCGCCCTGCGGCGCGGCGACAGCGCCCACGAGGGGGCCGACGAATTCCCCCGCCAGCTCGCCGAGCTGACCCGCTTCCTCGAGGACGACTTCCCCGACGGGCACCCCTACTCCCGCATCCACGCCGTCCCCGGCCCCGTGCAGGGCCACCGCAACACCCCCCAGGTCTGGCTCCTGGGCAGCTCCGGCTTCAGCGCCCGGCTGGCCGGCAGCCTCGGCCTGCCCTTCGCGTTCGCGCACCACTTCTCCGCGCAGAACACCGTCCCCGCCCTGGACCTCTACCGCGAGTCCTTCCGCCCCTCGGCCGTCCTCGACAAGCCGTACGCCGTCATCGGCGTCTCCGCGCTGGCCACCGACGACGAGGCCGAGGCCCGCCGCCAGGTCCTCACCGGCGCCCTCAACATGCTCCGCCTGCGCACCGGCCGCCCGGGACTGATCCCGACCCCCGAGGAGGCGGCGGCGTACCCCTTCAGCTCCGTGGAGCGCGAGTTCGTCGACAGTTGGCTGGCCAACGTCATCCACGGCACCCCGGACGCGGTCCGCAGCGGTCTCAACGACCTCGCCAAGCGCACCGGCGCCGACGAGCTCATGCTCACCGCCAACGCCCACAGCGGTGAAGTCCGCGTCCGTAGCTACGAGTTGATCGCCGACGCGTACGGCCTGCCAACCGCCTGAGCCGGCCCGGCGACGCCGGGGGAGCACATGCACCGCACCCCCGGCACCGTCGCACCGCGCCCCCGGTTCGCGCCCCCGGCACCTCCGTACCGCACCGCCGGTCCGCGCCCCTCGGCACCACCGGACCACGCCACTGCACCGCGCCCCCGGAACCGCCACTCCGGCCTACCCGGCCGCCCGCTCCACCAGCATCGCCGCGATCCGGTCCGGTGCCTGCGGCCGCGAGTACAGCCACCCCTGTCCGGTGTCGCAGCCGATCCGCCGCAGCCGCGCCGCCTGCCCGGCGGTCTCCACACACTCGGCGGTGACGGTCAGCCCCAGCCGGTGCGCGAGCTGGACGAGCGCCTCCACGATCGTCTCGTCCGCCGGGTTCGGGTGCGCCTCGTCCTGGAAGCCCCGTACGAACGAGCCGTCCAGCTTCAGCACCGACACCGGCAGCCTGCTCAGATAGGCCAGATTGGAGTAGCCGGTGCCGAAGTCGTCGATGGCGATGTGCACGCCCATGTCGCTCAGCGCCTGGAGCGCCTGGAGCGGCCGCCCCGCCGAACCCATCACGGCCGACTCGGTCAGCTCCAGCTGGAGCAGCTCCGGAGCCAGCCCGGTCTCTTCGAGGATCTCCGCCACGTCGGCCACCAGGTCGGAGTCCCACACCTGGCGCACCGCCACGTTCACCGACACGAACAGGGGCTCGGTGTCCGGGTGGTCGCGCTGCCACCGCCGTGCCTGCCGGCAGGCCGTCCGCAGCACCCAGCGGCCCAGGTGGACGATCGACCCGTCCTCCTCCGCGATGCCGATGAACCGATTCGGCGCCAGCGTCCCGAACTGCGGATGCCGCCACCGCACCAGCGCCTCCACCCCGCGCACCCGGCCGCCCGCCAGATCCACCAGCGGCTGGTACTCCAGCACGAACTCACCGCGCTCCAGCGCGGGCCGCAGCGTCGAGGAGAGGGCCTGGCGGGTCATCCGGTGGGCGTTGCGCTCCGGGTCGAACAACGTCCAGCGGCCCTTGCCGTCCGCCTTCGCCCAGTACAGCGTCGTGTCCGCGGCCTGCATCAGCCCGGTCGCCGTCGTCCCCGCCGCCGACCGCTCCAGGACCCCGATCGAGGCCGAGACCGAGAGCCGCTGCCCCGCCAGGTCGAACGGCTGCTGAAGCGCGGTCAGCACCGTCTGGGCGAGCTCCGTCAGCTGCTCGGTGCCGGTGGAGTCCTCCACGAGGAGGGCGAACTCGTCGCCGCCCAGGCGGGCCACCAGATGGCCGCCGCCCGGCCCGCCCCCGGGGCCGTAGCCGGCGGCCGCGTCCGCACAGCGGGTCAGCCGGGTCGCCACCGCCGTCAGCAGCCGGTCGCCGACCCGGTGCCCGAGCGTGTCGTTGACTGCCTTGAACCCGTCCAGGTCGAGATAGCAGAGCCCGATCCGGCCGGTCCCGCCCCGCTCGTACGTCGAGCTCTCCAGCGCCGCCGAAAGACGCTCGAAGAACAGCGCGCGGTTGGGCAGCCGGGTCACCGGGTCGTGCATCTGGAGGTGGCGCAGCCGGGCCTGGAGCTCCCGCCAGTCGCTGATGTCGGAGATCGACAGCAGTACGTTCGCACTGCCCGGCACGGGTGCCAGGCTGACCTCCACCCACAGGACGTGCCCGTCGCGGTGCTTGAGCCGGCGGGTGGCGCGGAACCGGGTGCGTCGCCCCTCCAGCACCTCGCGGTACGCGTTCCAGGTGCAGGCGTCGGCCGCCAGGTCCACCAGATCGGCCGCCTCGGTACGGGGCAGGGAGGCCGGATCGGCGCCCAGCAGCAGCCCGAGCGCGTCGTTCGCGGCGATCACCGTGCCGCCGGGGGTGACCAGGGCCATTGCCAATGGGGCGGCCCGGAAGGCGGCCCGGTAGTCGCGGGCGGCCGCCTCGCCGTCGAGGGGCGCCTGGGGGGCGTGCGGTGCGGCGGCGTCGCCGCGAGCCCGGGGCCCGGGGCGGTCCCCGGGGGCACGCTCCGTGACGAAGGGAGGGACGTGGGGGAAGGGTGGGAAGGGTGGGACGGGGTAGTGGCCTGAACCGGACTCTTCGGGGATTCCGCTCACCGTGTGCTCCCGCAGGGCGATTGAGTCGTACAGGTGTGGTCGGGTGACGTCGGGTCCTTGAGGCCGACGGTCCTGATGCCGACGGTCCTGAGGCGGGGGTCGCTGTGGCCTTCCGGGATCGTCGGCCGGGCGGCCGACTCAGCGGTGAATCGGAGGGAACCCCCGGGGGATCCGCTGCCCTGGGGCGGACTCCGCGCGGGAAAGTGTGCCGATCATAGAGGTTGCCCCAACGGCCGATCCAGCTTCTTCGCTGTCGAATCCCGCCCCGTCCGGGGCCCGTCGGGCACCACACCCACCCGGGCCGATCGTTTCTGCACGGGTGCGCCTTGGCCTGTCCTCCTCCTGACCGTTTGTGACTTTCCGTGATCCGCCGGGGTGTCGCCGCCGGTTGCCCCGGGCACCCGAGTGGCGCACTGGAACAGGGCGTAACCACCCAAAACCCCACAAGGTGGGTGAGGTGTTGCCCATTCCGCACCCGGAGGACCGGGAGGACCCGGAGGTCGAAGTGCAGGGTCAGTTGACGCCCGGGGAAGGGGAAGCGGCGGGGGCCGGTCCCGAGGGGTACGGAGCGGCAGGTTCCGGGGCGGCGGGGGCCGGTCCCGCGGGGTACGGAGCGGCAGGTTCCGGGGCGGCGGGGGCCGGTCCCGCGGGATCCGGAGCAGCAGGTTCCGGGGCGGTGCGGTCCGGGGCGGTGCGGTCATGGGCGGCGGCGCGCGGAGCCGCCGCGGCCGCCGGGGAGACGGCGGACCGGTCCCGGCTGCGGCTGCGCAGCACGGCGGCGTTCCTCACCTCCCTGACCGCGCTCGCCGCGACGGGCCTGGTCGCGGGGCCCGCTGTCGCCGCCGACCACCCCACCGGCCAGTGCGCCCTGCCCCGGACCTCCGCCCACCACTCCCTGGGCCTGGACACCTGGAACGACAGCTATCCCCGCCCGGTGAAGGCCCTCGACGCGGTCATGATCTTCCTGTCCTTCCCGGACTCCGAACCGCTGACCACCCCCCAGCAGCTCGCCGCCGACCACTTCCCGGCCACCAGCGACTTCTTCCACCGCGCCTCGTACGGCAAGTTCCGGCTCACGCCGCACCCGCTGCGCGAATGGATCCGGATGCCCGCCGACTCCGCCTCGTACGCCATACAGCGCGACTGGAGCGCCGAGCGGCGCGGCACTTATCTGCGCGACGCGGTGGCCGCCGCCGACGGCCGGGTCGACTTCTCGCAGTACGACATCGTCTACCTGGTCGCCGACCCGGACGCCCCCGGCGTCGACTCCGACGCCACGAAGGTCGTCAACTTCGACACCCCGCTGCGGGCCGACGGCGCCGACATCCGGCGCATCGTCACCGTCTTCGAGAAGCACCCGCCGGACCGCAACGTCCTCGCCCACGAGACCGGGCACGTCTTCGACCTCCCCGACCTGTACCACAGGCCCGCCGACGGCAAGGGCGACTGGGACACCCAGGTGGGGGACTGGGACGTGATGGGCAGCCAGTTCGGGCTCGCTCCCGAGCCCTTCGGCTGGCACAAGTGGAAGCTGGGCTGGCTGGCGCGCGACCAGGTCGCCTGCGTCCCCTGGGGCGCCTCCACCCGGCTCACCCTGGACCCGCTCGCGGCCCCGCCCCCGCGCGGCGGCCAGCGCGGCGGCACCCGCCTCGCCGTCGTCCGTACGGGACGCAACTCGGCCCTCGCCATCGAGGCCCGCGGCGGCTACGGCAACGACCGGGGCGCCTGCGTCCAGGGCGTGCTGATCTACCGGGTGCGCAACGGAACCGCGACCGGCGGCGCCCCCGTCGAGGTCATCGATACCCACCCGCGCACCCGGGCCTGCGAGGCCCGCTCCGTCTACCCGCCGCTCGCGGACGCCCCGCTCGGCGTCGGCGAGACGTACACGGTGGCCGGCGAGAACACCCGCGTGGAGGTCGCCGACCGCACCGGGTCGGGCGGCTGGACGGTACAGGTCACCACGGGGACGCCCGCCCCGGCGCCGTAACCGCGCAAGGGCCCCAAAGCGCCGCGCGGACATGCGGGACCGCGCACGCACAGGCAACCGCGTCGGCATACGAAAAGGCCCCCCAGCCGAAGCCGGGCGGCCTTTTCCGTCGGTGCGCCGCCAGGGACTCGAACCCCGGACCCGCTGATTAAGAGTCAGCTGCTCTAACCAACTGAGCTAGCGGCGCCTGCTGACGTCGTAGACATTAGCACCCTGATCGGCGGGAGGAAAAATCGATAACCGGGAGGCCCGCACGCACGCCCAGAACAGCACCTCGGGGCCCGGCAGCCAGGGATGCCGCACGTCCGGCGCGACCACCCAGCGCGGACCCTTGCCCGCTCCCGGTACCAGAGCGGGCACCGTCACCGCGTCGTTCGCCCCGTGACACAGCAGCGGCGGTACGGCGCCGGCGCGGGGTTCCCACTCCAGCAGGGCGGGCAGCCGGTGTGCGGTGCCCGGGGAGGCGAACAGCAGCATCCGCCCGTGCTGCAGGGCCACCGGGCCCGAGCCGGGCCCCTCCGCCCAGAGCGCGTCGAGCATCCGGCGGCCGAAGACCGTGGGCACGTTCACCACGTCGAAGGCGGTCCCGCAGGGCAGCACGGCGGGCGCGGTGGGGCGCGCCTCCCAGGTCGCCAGGGTGGAGCGCGGGTAGGCGGACGCGGAGGCGAGCCAGGCCGCACCGGGGGCGGTGACGCGGTCCAGCGAGGGGGCGGGGAGGGCTGCGGCGGGTGCGGGGGCGTGAGCGGTCATGACACAGGTCTACGGGGGGTAAGGGTTCCGTTTCTGTGAGTTGCGGGAAACGGGGACAAGTCGGTGTGCGGAGGAGTATCTTGCCGCCACCGCATATGCCAACCGCGCTTCCCGGGCCGCCATGCCGCCCGCCCCCTACTTCGGGGGCTGGTTCCGCAGCAGGTCCCGGCCGAAGTCGATCATCTTCTTCGCGTAGTCCTCGGTCCACCCCGCCCGCTCGGCGATGTCGGCGGCCGTCAGCCGGTCGAACCGCTTGGGGTTGGCGAGCTGCGCCGCCGCGACCGCCTGGAACTCGACCGCGCGGTCCGTCGCCGCCCGGAACGCGAGGGTCAGCTCGGTGGCACGGGCCAGCAGCTCCCTCGGGTCCTCGATGGCCTCCAGGTCGAAGAAGTGCTCGGGATCGGCGGCCGCCTCCTGGGGCTCGAAGAGCAGCGGCGCAGGCCGCAACCGCCGCTCGTGCCGCTCGGTCTCCGCCATGTGCGTGTCCTCCCTCTCGCGACCCCCTGCGGGTCGGATGGCCACCCTCCATTGTCCCGACAGGCGCAAGTGGGCATTCCCAGGGGTGCGCCGGAGCGCCCGCCCGCCCCGCACCACCCGGTACGCCCGGGACCCGGTCGCCGTCACCGCTCCCCGGGCATTCGGTGCACCGGGGAGGCGGCGGCCGGCACGGCTCCGAGGGCACCGGGTGCGCCCCCGGGTACCCGACACCGTCACCGCTCCCACGCCACCCGGTGCTCCGCCAGATGCTCCAGCACCGAGTGGTTCGCCTCCCAGCCGTCCGGGAACTTCACCGTCACCCCCAGCTGCACCGGCTCCGTCGACGGGTGTTCGTCCAGCAGCTCCGCCACGCCCTCCCGGCACACCACGATGCACGCGTGCCGGTGGCGGGAGGCCAGGACGCACAGGCGGCCCGTCTCCAGGTGGAACGCCGTCGCGTCCGGCCGCCCCGACAGCGGATGCAGCACCACCGTCACGTCGAACTCCCGCCCCTGGAGCCGGTTCGCGGTGTCCACCGCGACCCCCGTCACCCCGAGCGCGGCCAGTGCGGCCCGCACCGCGGCCGCCTGGTCCCGGTGTGCGGTACCCACCGCGACGCGGTCCGCGGTGAGCGGGGCCGGCTCCTCGGAGCGCTCGCTCACCGCCACCCCGCCCCGGTCCAGCAGCCGCCGTACGACCTGCGCGAGCGCCCCCACCGCCTCCGGGTCGGTGCGAGGCGTGTGCCGCGCGGGCAGCTCGAGCAGTCCCCAGCCCGAGTGCGCCGCCTCGTCCAGCACCCGGTCGGTGGCCGACCCGCTGGACGGCACGCCGAAGGACAGCCGCCGGTCCCCGGGCCCCGTGCCCGAGCGGAAGGGCGTGTACGGGTAGAACGCGTCCGACACCAGCGGCGCCGCCGAAGCGGGCAGCCGCCAGGACACCGGCAGCCGGTGCTGCGGCAGCTGCGGGTTGTGCGCCAGCAGCGTCGAGACCGCACTCGCCGACGGGTCGTACGACAGCCCCGCCCACTGCTCCGCACCGACGATCGAGAACGGGTCGAGCTGGCCGGGGTCGCCCACGAACAGGGCACGCTCGAAGAGGCTCGCCACCGCGAGCAACGCGTCCGACCGCATCTGGTACGCCTCGTCGACGATCGCGTGCCGCCACGGCTCGACGCCCTTCACGTGCGCCCACTTCGCCGCCGTCGAGATCACCACGTCGAGGCCCGCCAGGTCGGCGGCCTTGGCGGACTTCTTCACCTGGGGCAGCTCGTCCAGGGCCTTGTCGTACGGGTCGGAGTCCGAGCTGTGCAGCCGCCCGACCGGCAGCTCCGGCTGCTTCTCGGCCAGCCGCAGCACCAGGTCGTCGACCTGTGCGTTGGTCTGCGCGACGACCATCAACGGGCGGCCCGCAGCCGCCAGTTCGAGGGCGGCGCGCACCACCAGCGTGGACTTGCCCGCACCGGGCGGGGAGTCCACCACCACACCCCGGTGGGTGCCGTGCAGGGTGTCGTGCAGGATCGCGGCGGTGGCCCTGGCGGCCTCGGCGCCGGGGTCGAAACCGCCGTCGGGGCACGGGGAGGGGTACGGCGAGCGGGCCGCGGAAGGGTGGTTCACAGGATGTCCTCCGGGTGCTCCGCCGGTACGGGGGCGAGCAGGTCCTGGGCGTCGGTGTCCGGCGGGCCGCCGTGGGTCCACGGGGTCTCCTCCGGGTCGGGGAGCCGGGGGCCGCCGCGCTGTTCGTGCTCGAAGAGGGTCCAGCAGATGCGGTCGCCGCGCTCGGGGACCGTACCGGGGGCGGGCTCCTTCGAGCGGCCCATGCCGTTCAGCAGGCGCAGGACGAGGGCGCCCTCGCCCGTCCACCGTACGAACTCGGCGGTCTGCGCCCGGCCCTCCAGCGACCGGTACACCTTGACGCCCTCGCCCACGTCCGCGCCGCCGCCGAGCTGCGGCTGGTCCTGGGTGGTGACGGTCAGCAGGGGGCGCGGTGCGGGGCGCTTGGCCTCGGTCCAGGCCGGTTCGACGTCGGTCACCTCGCTGGTGAACGCCTCTCCGGCCAGCCGCCGCGAGGCCATCACCAGCGGGTCGTCGAGGGCCTCCTGCGCCTCCAGACGGGCCTGCTCCGTCTCCCGGGACGCCAGCTTCTGGGCCGCGCCCACGGCGCTGTCCAGCCGGGGCTGCGGGGGCTCGCCCGAGCGCACCCGGTCCCGGTGGCCGGTGAACGACCAGCGGTCCCGGGTCCAGCGCTCGGTGGCCCTGGCCCCCTCGGGCAGGGTGCGCAGCAGGTCGACGGCGTTCCAGGTGGCGTGCCAGGTGGGCAGCAGCTGGGAGGCGAGCAGGTCGCGGATGGCGTGCTCGGCCGCGGTCAGCGCGCCGAGCCGCTCGTCGGCGCTCTCGCCGTCCTCGGCCGCGGCGAGGTTCTTGCGGGCCAGGTCGTAGGCGTCGACGGCCGGGGCCAGGAGCGCGTTGTCGAAGGCGGGGTCGGTGGCGGGCCCGGCGGGGGGACACAGCAACTGGCCCCTGGCGTCCCGGCCGGTCTCCGCGCGGGCCGCCGCCTGCGCGCCGCTCTCACCGGCGGGCGGATCGACCCAGGCGAGCAGGGCGCCCAGGTGCAGGTCCTCCAGGCTGCTCTGCCCGGTCGCCCAGTGCCGGGCGAGGAGGTCGGTGGCGGACAGCAGCAGCGAGGCCCCGGGGACGCGGGCGCGCTCGCCGTAGTGCGTGAGCCAGCGGCCGAGCAGCGGGATGTGGGGCGGTGCCGGGTACGGGGTGTCGGGGTCCTGCTCGGCGGTGCGGCGGAAGCGGGTCGAGCGGCCGAGGAGTCGCAGGTAGTCGATGCCTGCCCGGCTCGGGACGATCAACTGGGGTGCGTCCACGCAGAGTTCGACCTCCACCTTGCCGCGCTTGCCGCTCTCCGGGTCGGTCTCGTTGCGCTCGGCGGGCTCGACGACGTCCGCGTACGAGTCGATGTACGGCAGTACCGCGTCGGCCAGCTCGGCGAGGAACGCGAAGCGCAGGTCGCGGTCGCGCGGCTGCGGAACGGCCAGCAGCCGCGGCCGCTCCCGGTCGGTCCCCACGAGCGCCCCGAGCGGCGCCCCGGCCTCACCCGCCGTCGTCAGCGGGACGACGACCAGCGGCCGCTCGGAAAGATGGCGGTGCCGCACCGTCGCCAACGGCTGCGCCCGCCCGGACCGCGTCGCCTCCATCCGCGCCAACGTATTGATCAACGACATGAGCTACCCAAAACCCTTCCACCGAATCCACCCTGATGACCGCCCCCCAGCCCTCTTGGGGCGGCGGGGCCGCCCCAACCCCCTTCCCCCAGCCCTCTTGGGCGGCGGGGCCGCCCCCCGGGGGCAGTGGGTCTCCCCTGCTCGAGCGAAGCCGAGAGCTTGGGGAAGGGCGGGCAAGGGGGCGGCCCCCGGCGGAGCCGCACAACGCACCACCGCCCGCCCCGGCAGACCCGCACCCCCGGTCCGGCCCGCCCTCACGCCGAACCCCCACCCCGCCCCGCGGACGCCAGTACCTCCGACCGCAACCCCGCCGCCCTCCGCAACGCCACCACCGTCGGATCCGACGGATCCCCCGACCGTCCCTCCGCCGCGTCCAGCACCGCCTCGACCGTACTCAGCCCCCCGAGCTCCCCCCGCACCCCACGCCCCAGCGCCTCCACGGCGCCGGCCCGCCGGGACTGTTCCCGGCAGTGGAAGGCCAGTTCGCACGCCGCCAGGCACTCCGGCGCGTACGCCGCGTCCACCGAGGAGACCGCAGCCGTCAGTTCCTCGGAGCCGCACTCCGGGTCGAAGGTGGTGCCCTCCGGCAGTGCGGCGGCCAGCTCCTCCACCCGCCGCATCCGCCCCAGCTGCCGCCGCGTCACCGACAGTTGCTTGCGCACGTCCACCATGGAAGCGGTCGGCAGGTTGGAGAAGTCCTTCGGGCACACCAGCAGCACCCGGTCCCGGACCTCCGCCCCCGGCACCCGCGCCGCCACCCGCTCCAGCGCCAGCACGTACACCGCGGCCTGCCGGGCCGCCGCCCCCACCTTCGAAGGGTCGGCCGAACCGTCCAGCATCGGGAAGGACTTGATCTCCACGACCGTCCAGCGCCCGTCCGGATGGACCACCACCGCGTCGGGCTCCAGATGGACGGGCGCCCCCGCCACCTCCAGCGCCAGCATCGGATGGTCGAGCAGCGTCCACGCCTTGGCCGCGGTGGCCTCCCGCAGGGCCAGCGCGGTGCGTGCCGTGCGCCCCTGGGGGCCGGCCGCCGAGACGTCCGGGGTCAGCACCCCGGCGGCGGACGGATCGTCGACGCCGAGCAGCCGCAGCAGCTCCGCGCCCCCGTCGGACTTCACCCGCGCCTCGAAGGCGTTGCCGCGCATGAACGCGAACTGGGACTGGCCGAAGGGGGCGGGCGACCCCAGCGCCTGTGCCAGGGCCGCTTTGTTCACCCCCGCCCCGTCCAGCAGGGTCCGCCGCTCGCACCCCGGATTCGCCGCCAGGGCTGCCAGCGCGCGGGCGTCCAGCGGGTGCGGGGCGACCGCGGGGCCGCGCAGTTCGGCGAGCCGCTGCCGTACCGGAACAGCCGCATCGGGTCGTACGGGCGGAGGTGTGGGTTCGGGTCCGCTGCCCAGTGATGCGTTCACCCTCGGAAGTCTCGCACCCGCCACTGACAACACCCCCGCATCCGCTGTTTCTGCCGGTGGGCGATGATGGGAACACGCCGGTCACCAAACCGGCCGCTACGCCCCATACCGCCCCATCGCCCAGCGCCCCAGGAGAGAACGCCATGGCCCCCCGCATCCTGCTGGCCCGGCACGGTCAGACGGAGTGGTCGCTGTCCGGCAAGCACACCGGACGGACGGACATCCCGCTGCTCGACGAGGGCCGTCACGGCGCGAAGCTGCTGGGCGAACGACTGCACCGTGGCCCCTGGAACGGCCTGCCGGACGTCGAGGTCCGTACCAGCCCCCTGCTCCGTGCCCGCGAGACCTGCGACCTCGCCGGCTTCGGCGACCGTGCCGAGAACTGGGACGCCCTCATGGAGTGGGACTACGGCGCGTACGAGGGCCTCAAGCCGGACGAGATCCACGCGCGGCAGCCCGGCTGGATGATCTGGCGCAACGGCGCCCCCGAGGGCGAGACCCTCGCCGACGTCACCGCGCGCGTGGACGAGGTGATCGCGTGGGCCCGCTCCGCCGACCGTGACGTACTCCTCTTCGCGCACGGCCACATCCTGCGCTCGCTCGGCGCCCGCTGGCTGGGCCTCGACATCGGCTTCGGCGCCCACCTGCGGCTCGAACCGACCTCGCTGTCGGTGCTCGGCTGGGCGTACGGCGAGCCGGCCGTCGAGCGGTGGAACGACACCGGCCACCTCGACGCCCCGCGCTGACCCCGGCCCGGCGGCGGCTCCCGGGGGCCCGCCCCCGGCGGGGCCCCGTGGTGCCCCCGCAGCCGCGGTACGTCCTCAGCCCCTTCGCACCGTGTTCGCGTGCCGGGCGAGGAACGCGCCGATCGCGGGCGAGCGCCGGTGCGGCAGCAGGGCGCGGATCGTCCCGGCGAGCATGGTGTGCACGCGGGACGACTGCACCTGTTCCAGGAGGTCCAGGACCCGGTGCCCCACCTCGGCCGCCTCGTCGGGTACGCCGTCCCGGGCCAGGTCGTCCGCGAGTTCGGCCTGGTACAGCGCCAGATTGCGGGCGAAGTGCGGGTCCTGGAGGTCCGCCGCCCGGTGCGCGTACCGGGCGGCCCGCCGCCAGTCGCCCAGCGCCGACCAGCACTGCGCCTCCAGTGCTGCCAGTTCGGCGGGCCCGAAGAAGGACATCCATTCCGGGTCGTTCTCGCGGGCCCCGCACTGGAAGAGCGACTTTGCCCGCACCAGTGCCTCGGCACAGCCCGTACGGTCGCCGAGCGCGGCCCAGCCGCCCGCCTCGCGCAGCGTCAGCAACGACAGCAGCCGCATCGAGCCGAGCCCGCCCGCCACCCGCTGCCCGGCCTGCGCCGCCCGCAGCGCCTCGCGCGGCCGGCCCGCGTCCCTGGCCAGGAACGCCATGTTGCAGAAGGCGTGCGCCTCAAGTCCCGCGTCCCCGGCGACCCGTGCGGTGGACAGCGCCTCCGCGTAGTGCGACCTGGCCTCGTCGAAGCGCCCCGAGTCGTGCGCCAACCAGCCCACCGTCAGCGCCAGTTCACCGGCCCCCGAGTGCAGCCGGTCAAAGACCGAGCGGCGCACCGTCCCCGCGTCCAGCAGCGCGTACGCCGCCTGGAGCGGTCTGTCGGCGTGCCGGTACAGGGCGTCGGCGCCGTGCCGGTCGTCCAGCAGCCGGATCTTCCGCACCGCCTCCTCCACCGCGGCGGCCTCGCCGGCCCCCACCCGGTGCGGGCGCGTGCCCATGGACGACAGGCCGGGTCCGCCCGGCGCGCGGGCGAAAGCGGCCTGCGGTGATCCGACGGCACCCAGGGTGCCGAGGGCGGCAGCGGTCGCCACGGTGGCGGAGCCGCTCGTCATGAATGCGCGACGCAGCACGTCGCTCTCCTCGTCGCTGTGGGACACGGTGCCCAGGGGGCACACGGTGTGGTCGGGCGCCGCACGGGAGAGGGCCCCGTCGGGCGCGGTGAAGCGCGGAGCGGGCGTGGCCCCGGCCCCGCGCGCGCCCCTGCCGCGTACCGACTCCCTGGCGGTGAAGCCCAGGTCCGTCAGTGTCCGGCCGGGGAACATGTGCAGGAACACCCGCTCGTACGCGTAGTTGGGGCAGCGGATCTCGCCCGCCTCCACCCGTCCGACGTACCGGGCGTCGCAGGCCACCTGCTCGCCGATCTCACGGGCCGCCCTGCGCACCGCCGCCGCGAACTCCCCTGGTGAGCGGTGTCCCCGCAGGGCCCGGAAAACGACGTTGGGGTCGGACGGCCGAAGATTCGCGGATGACGGCGCCATGGCCAAGCCCTCTCTGGCGGATGGTGCTGCCGGGGCGGATGCGCTGCCCCGGACGGAGCACGAACGTACCGGCTGTAACGGTACCCACACGCAGAGTTTGCCTACAAAACGGATATCTCATCCGCGATCTGCCATGAACTGCCATCCTTTGCGGCGGCGGGTTGCCGTAGCCGTTGACAGCTTCGCGGCGTTGACAGGGAACGGAGGGGGTGCGGCTCCCTCCCGAACGAGGAGGATTCCCTTGTTGGAGGCCGGTATGGAGACGGTGACATCCGGGCTGGGCACCGCGGTGACCAGCACTTCGCCAGAGTCCGCAGCACGAACGCCGTTCACTCCCGCACCCCCTGTCACCCCCGCCCCCTCTGCTTCCGCAGCCCCCTGCGCCGCCGCGCCCTCGCGGACGACGGCCCGGCACCGTCCCTCCGCCGAATGCAGCGCTGCCCCCGGCTCCGGCAGGCCGCCCGTCGTCGCCACACCCCTGGACCCCGTGGCCGAGCCCCCGGACCTGGTGACCGTCTCCGTACGGCAGGGCCTGGAGGCGGTCGACATCCTGCGCCGTGCCGCGGCCACCTCGGTGCGGTCCGGCGCCCAGGGGTCCGACGACGCGGAGAGCGCCGCCGTGGGCCCCGTCCTGCACGACGGGCCGTGCGACACGCTGGGCTTCCTGGTGCCGCCGGGTACGGCTGACTGCTGGGACCTGCCGGGGAGCGCCTGTACGCAGACCCTGGGACGCGGCATCTCCCTCGCCGTTCCCGAACCGCCCGTCACCGGCACCGGCTGGCTCCTGCCCCCCGCCGACACCGGGCACGTCACGGACCCGGCGGCCCTCCGGCGGGCCCTGGGGGAGGCGGCCCGGCTGATCGAGGCCGCCGACCGCTGCCGCTGACCGGAGCCCGAACCCGGAGCAGGGGACGCGCCCCGGCAGGTCGTGGGTGCCGCGGGGGCCGATACTGGCCAGGTGGCAAAGAAGAAGCGTGCGGGGAGTTCCCCCGCACATCCCGCCCCCCGCCGATCCGCCCCCGAGGCCGTGGTCGAGAAGGTCGACGGCGGACTGGCCGAGCTCATACCCGACCGCGACCGTCCGCACGGCTGGACACTGCTCCTGGACGGCGCGCCCCAGTCGCACGTCGACCTGGCGGACCCCGCCCACCTCGGCTTCGCGTACCAGCGCAGACTCGGCCACATCGTCGACCTGGTCGCCCCGGCCAAGCAGCCCCTCCAGGTACTGCACCTGGGCGCCGGCGCGTTCACGATGGCGCGTTACGTCGCCGCCACCCGGCCCCGCTCCACCCAGCAGGTCGTCGAGATCGACGCGCCGCTCGCCCAACTGGTGCGCCGGCAGCTTCCGCTGGATCCGAACGCCCGCATCAGGGTGCGCGCCACGGACGCCCGCGAAGGCCTGGGCAGGCTCCCCGACGGCTGGGCGGACCTGATCATCGCGGACGTGTTCAGCGGCGCCCGCACCCCGGCCCATCTCACCAGCTCCGAGTTCCTCAGCGAAGTGCGACGGGTGCTGAAGCCGGGCGGGCACTACGCGGCGAACCTCGCCGACGGGCCGCCCCTGGCGCACCTGCGCGGCCAGATCGCCACCGCCGCGACCGTCTTCCCGCAGCTCGCGCTGGCCGCCGACCCCGCCGTACTGCGCGGCAAGCGGTTCGGGAACGCCGTACTCCTAGGCTCCGCGCTGTCCCTGCCGGTCGCCGAGTGGACCCGGCGGGTGGCGACCGACCCGCATCCGGGGCGGGTCGAACACGGCCGCGATCTGGCCGACTTCACCGGCGGGGCACGCGCGGTGACGGACGCGAGCGCGCAGCCGTCCCCGGCCCCGCCGCCTTCCGTCTTCAGGACGTGACGGTCGTCTTCAGGACGTGACGGTCTCGATCATCGGCGGGTGGTGGTGCCAGGTGCAGAACACCGTCACCGTCGCCCCGCCCGCAGTGAACTGCACCCGGATCCACGAGGGGTCCTTCCAGACCTGCACCGCCCACCCGGCCTCAGGCACCGCGGACAGCAGCTTCGCGGAGTCCTTGCCCAGGGAGAAAAGCACCCGGCCCCCCTCCGTGCTGACCGCCTTCAGCTCGCCGGACGGCTGAGCGGGAGGCGGCGGGGCGGGGGTACGGGCGGGGGGCCGCCGCGAGGCGCGGTCGCCGGACGGGGCGGCGGGAGGCTTCTTCGCCGTGGGCGTCGGCGAGGGGCGGTGGGTGGAGGAGGACCGGGGCGTCGCCGACGCGGCGGCCGTGACACGTTCCTCGGCGGTAGGGATCACCGAGGGGATCGGCAGGGCGCGCGGCGGGTCGTACACCGTCCCGGACATCACCGTGTGGACGCCCCACCACGACAGGGTGACCGCCGCGCCGGTGGCGAGCAGCCAGGCCGCGGAATGTATGAGTCCTCGTCGCATCCGCGTCATCCTGCCCCACCTGTTCGCACCTGGGGCATCCTGCCCCATCCGCTCGCACCCGGGGCACCCTGCCCCACCCGCCGGTACCCGGGCCATCCCGCCCCACCCGTACCAGCGCTGTCCCCGGCGGTACGGGACAGGTGCCGGTGACGCCCCCGAGGAGGGTGCCGGAACGCATGGCGTACGGTGCCATCCCATGGCAAGTGTGCTCGTGGTCGAGGACGACCAGTTCGTGCGCTCCGCCCTCATCCGGCACCTGACCGAGGCCTCGCACACCGTGCGCAGCGTCGGAACGGCCCTGGAGGCGCTGCGCGAGGTCGCCCATTTCCGCTTCGACGTGGTCATCCTGGACCTCGGTCTGCCCGACCTGGACGGGTCCGAGGCGCTCAAGATGCTGCGCGGAATCACCGACGTACCGGTGATCATCGCCACGGCGCGGGACGACGAGGCGGAGATCGTACGGCTGCTCAACGACGGCGCCGACGACTACCTGACGAAACCTTTCTCGGTGGAGCACCTCTCGGCCCGGATGGCGGCCGTGCTGCGCCGCTCGCGCGCCTCGGCGGGAGCCGAGCCGCCGCCCCGGGAGATCCGGGTGGGCGCTCTGGCCATCGACCCGCTGCGCCGCCAGGCCGAACTGGACGGCGTACGGCTGGACCTGACCCGCCGCGAGTTCGACCTGCTCACCTTCCTCGCGGGCCGCCCCGGTGTCGTCGTACCGCGCAAGGAACTTCTCGCAGAGGTCTGGCAGCAGAGCTACGGCGACGACCAGACTATTGACGTGCATTTGTCCTGGCTCCGTCGCAAGTTGGGTGAAACCGCCGCCAACCCCCGCTATCTGCACACCCTCCGCGGTGTCGGGGTCAAGCTCGAACCCCCGGGCGGCCTCGGATGAGGCACGCCGCGAGTAGCCGCCGGACCGCGAGCAGCCAGCGGACCGTGAGCAGCCGCTGGCCCGCGAGCAGGCGGCGGGCCGCATGAGGTGGGCCCTGGTCAAGGTGTGCCTGGCCGTCACGGCGATGGTCGTGGTGGCCTTCGCGGTGCCGCTGGGCCTGGTCATCAGGGAGATGGCGGGGGACCGGGCGTTCTCCGGTGCGGAGCGGCAGGCGGCCTCCATCGGCCCGACCCTCTCCATCACCACCGACCGCGCCCAGCTGGAGCGGGCGATGGCGATCACGGAGCCCGGCAGCAAGGGCTGGATGGCGATCCACATCCCCGCCTCCCACGAGCCCGGAGCGGCACGCCGGGCACAGGAGATCGGCACCCGCAGGGCCTCGGTCGAGGACGTGGCGGCGACCCAGCGGATCGGCCGCGCCTACACGGCGAAGGCCCCCGGCGGCTCCGTACTCCTCCAGCCGACCGCCCTGGCCAGCGGCAGCATCGCGATCGTCGAGGTCTTCGTCCCCGAGGAGGACGTCAGCAACGGTGTCGCCACCGCCTGGCTGGTCCTCGCCGGCGTGGGCCTGGCCCTGATCGTCGGCTCGGTGGCGGTGGCCGACCGGCTCGGCGTACGGATGGTCCAGCCCGCCCAGCGGCTGGCGGGCGCGGCCCAGGACCTGGGTGAGGGAAAACTCGGCGTACGGGTCCCCGAAGAGGGCCCCACCGAGCTGAAGTCCGCCGCCGTCGCCTTCAACTCCATGGCCGACCAGGTGGTCCAGCTGCTCGCCAACGAACGCGAACTGGCCGCCGACCTCTCGCACCGCCTGCGCACCCCGCTCACCGTGCTGCGGCTGAACGCGGCCTCGCTGGGCGAGGGCCCGGCCGCCGACCAGACCCGGGCCGCCGTCGAGCAGCTGGAGCGCGAGGTCGACACGATCATCCGCACCGCCCGCGAGCAGCGTCCGCAGACGCAGCCCGCGCAGGGGCCGGCATCCGGCTGCGACGCCTCCGAGGTCATCCGTGACCGGATGGCCTTCTGGTCGGCGCTGGCTGAGGACGAGAGCCGTGAGGTCCGGCTCGCCGGGGTGGACCGCCCGGTACGCATCCCGGTCGCCAGGCCCGACCTGGTGGCGGCCCTGGACGCCCTCCTCGGCAACGTCTTCCGGCACACCCCGGAGGGCACGCCGTTCTCGCTGGACGTGCACAACGGCGAGGACGCCGTGATCGTCCTGGTCTCCGACGCGGGCCCCGGCATCGCGGACCCGCAGGCCGCCCTCGCCCGCGGCAACAGCGGTGAACGCGCGGGCTCCACGGGCCTCGGCCTGGACATCGTCCGCCGCGTCGCGGAGTCCACCGGCGGCGACGTACGCATAGGCCATTCGGTCCTCGGCGGTACGGAGGTACGCATCTGGCTGGCCCTGCACGGGGGCCGCACGGGACGGCAGGAGCGTCGGGGGCACCGGGTGGTCCGCCGCCGCCCCACCGGGAAGCGCCCGGCCACCTCACCCTGAGAACCCCTCCGGAAAGCGCCCGGCCACCTCACCCTGAGAAAGGGCCCTCGCTCTATGCCGGGTGGCCCGCCCTCGACCCGCCCGCCGCACACGGAGTGCTTGCCGCACCCCCGGAGCAGCCCCTATAACTCGTTACGCCGGCGCCGCACGCCGGCCCACCCGCACCCCGGGCCCCATCGCACGCCGGCCCACCCGCACCCCCGACACCTCGGAGAGCTCCCATGACCGCGCCCGTCTCCTGGAAGCTCGTCGTCGACTGCGCCGACCCGCACGCCCAGGCCGACTTCTGGTCCCGCGCCCTCGGCTACACCGTCGAGGACCACGCCCCCCTGTGCGCGCAGCTCCTCTCCTCCGGCGCCATCACGGAGGACCTCCTGCTCACCGCCGGGGACGGGCGCCGCGTCTGGCGGCACGCCGCCGCCGTCCGGCACCCCGAGGACCCCGTCCAGGACTTCACCGGCATCGGCCTCGGCCGCCGGCTGCTCTTCCAGAAGGTTCCCGAGCCCAAGCCGGGCAAGAACCGCCTCCACATGGACCTCCACTTCGGCCCCGAACGGCGCGAGGCGGAAGTGGCCCGGCTGGAGGCGCTGGGCGCCAAGGTCCTGCACCGGGTGTCCGAACCGGGCAGCACCCATGTCACCCTGACCGACCCCGAGGGCAACGAGTTCTGCGTGCAGTAGGAAGTACCGTGCAGGAGGAAGTACCTGGAGCTCCGGAACGCCGTCTTCCCGTCACCGCCTCAGGCTCCCCCCGCCACCGCCTCAGATCGTGGGGCGCTGCGCCGCCACATCCTCCACCAGGCGCTTGAACTGCCCCAGGTCGTAATTGGCCAGCACCTTGTCGAGGTTGGTGAGCGCACCGACGTGCTCCACGAAACCGTGCGGCTCGTACTCGATCTGGAGCGCCACCCGGCTGGTGGTGTCGCTCAGCCGGTGGAAGGTGACCACACCCGCGTGCTTCACCCCCGCCGTGGTCCGCCAGGCGATCCGGTCCTCGGCGATCACCTCGGTGAGTTCGGCGGTGAACGCCTTGTCGGCACCCGGCAGCGAAAGCCACCAGGTGAACGTCCGGGCGTCGATGGGATCCACCCGCTGTACGTGGGAGAGGAAGGTCGGCCACTGCGTCACGTCGCTCCACAGTGCCCAGCTGTCCGACACCGGGGCGTTGACATCAATGGTCTCGACGAGCGATGACGACATGGAACCAAGACCTCCTGTGAACTGCGGTGTTCTGCTGACCGGAGGCGAGTACCCGCAGTGGCCGCGCAAATTCTCCGCGTAAACCGAAACACCTGGGGCACACGAGAAATCCACAGGATTCCGGAAAGCCGGATTCCCCAGGGAGGGATTGACACATGTTGGTGCGACGCAGGAACGGTCTTCGGGTAAGTGCCATAGGCCTTGCGGGAGTTCTCGCCGGTACGACGCTGGCCGGCTGCGGAACCGACACCAAGAAGGACCCCGGTGCCGCGTCCGTCGAATCCTCCGGCGCCACCAACGCGCCCAAGAGCCCCGGTGCTTCGGAGGACGGCACGGCGGCGGTGCGCTCGGCGTCCGACAAGACGAACAGTGCCGGTACCGCCAAGATGGTTCTGCGCACCCAGGTCACCACCCAGGGCAAGACGGTGTCGGTGGACGGCAAGGGCCTCATCGACCTCAAGAACGGCACCAGCACCATGACGCTCACCGCCGACGGTGAGCAGATCGAGCAGCGCGTCGTGGACCAGGTCCTCTACCAGAAGCTCCCGCCGAAGGCACGCGAAGGCGTCCCCGGCAAGAAGCCCTGGATCAAGATGGACCTGAAGAAGCTCAGTGCCCAGAACGGCTCGAACCCCCAGGTCAGCGACCCGGCCGCGAATACCGCCTTTGCCAAGAGCGTCATGGACAAGGACGTCACCAAGGTCGGCACGGAGCAGATCGGCGACGCCAACACCACGCACTACAAGGTCAAGGTGGACGTCTCCAAGCTCCAGAACGGGGCGCAGTTGCAGAAGGTCGTCGGCCCGACGCTGCCCATGGACCTGTGGATCGACGACGAGGGCCGCATCCGCCGCCAGCAGATCGACATGACCATGACCCAGCCGAAGGGCCAGGGTGCGGGTTCCGGCACGCCCCAGAAGGTCACTTCCCGTACGGTCTTCGAGCTCTCGGACTTCGGTGCCGAGGTGAAGGCCGAGGCCCCGCCGGCCGCCGAGACCGCCGACATGACGGACAAGGCCGCCCAGCAGGGAAAGAAGCAGAGCTGACCCTCCGCGAAGGTCACCGATGCGCGGTCCGCCCCCCCCGGCGGGCCGCGCATCCGTCGTGCTGCCCCGCCCCCGTCAGTCCCCGTCCGGCAGCGACCCCGTCCGCGCCACCTCGGCGTACCACCGCGCGCTCGACTTCGGTGTCCGGACCTGGGTGTCGAAGTCCACGTGCACCGCGCCGAAGCGCTTGGTGTACCCGTAGCTCCACTCGAAGTTGTCCAGCAGCGACCAGAGGAAGTAGCCGCGCACATCTGCGCCCACCTCCAACGCCCTGTGCACCGCCGCCAGATGGCCCCGCAGGTAGGCGATCCGCTCCGGGTCGTGGACCGCGCCGTCCGCGCCCGGCTTGTCGTCGTAGGCGCAGCCGTTCTCGGTGATGTACAGGGCCGTCCCCGGCGCCTCGCGCCCGTAGTGCACCAGGAGGTCGTACAGACCGGACGGGTCGACCGACCAGTCCATCGCTGTGCGCTCGCCGGGCGGCTGGTGGAAGGCGACCGATCCGGCGGCCGCCCAGGGGGACGCGCCCCCGCCGTGCCCGTCCGCGCGCGGTGCGTCAGGGCCCGTCGCCTGCGAAACCACCGTCGGCGTGTAGTAGTTGAGGCCCAGCATGTCCAGGCGCTGGTGCGCGGCGGCCTCGTCGCCCGGCGCGACGAACCCCCAGTCGGTCAGCGACGCGGTGTCCTCCAGCAGGTCCCGCGGATACGCCCCGTGCAGCAGCGGCCCCGTGAAGATCCGGTTGGCGAGCGCGTCGATCCGGCGGGCGGCGTCCGCGTCGGCGGCCGAGTCCGTCAGCGGGCGGACCACGCTGGGGTTGAGGCTGATGCCGGTACGGGCCCGGGCCGGGAGCACCGCGCGCAGCGCCTGCGTACCCAGGCCGTGCGCCAGATTCAGGTGGTGGGCGGCGCGCAGGGCCGCCACCTGGTCGGTGCGGCCGGGGGCGTGCACGCCCGCGCCGTACCCCAGGAAGGCACTGCACCAGGGCTCGTTGAGGGTGGTCCACATCTCGACCCGGTCGCCCAGCGCCTCGGCGACCAGCCCCGCGTACTCGGCGAACCGGTACGCGGTGTCCCGCTCGGGCCAGCCGCCCGCGTCCTCCAGCTCCTGGGGGAGGTCCCAGTGGTAGAGGGTGAGCGAGGGCGTGATGCCGCGGTCCAGGAGGTCGTCGACCAGCTCCCGGTAGAAGTCCAGGCCGCGCTGGACGGCCGGACCCCGGCCGGTGGGCTGGACGCGCGGCCAGGAGACGGAGAAGCGGTACGCGTTGAGGTTCAGCTCCGCCATCAGCGCGACGTCCTCGGCCCGCCGGTGGTAGTGGTCGCAGGCCACGTCGCCGGTGTCGCCGTTCTCGGTGCGCCCCGGCGTGTGACTGAAGGTGTCCCAGATCGACGGCGTACGGCCGTCCTCGCGCGCCGCCCCCTCGATCTGGTAGGCGGCGGTCGCGGAGCCCCAGAGGAAGTTGCCCGGGAAGCGGGCGGGCGGATTGCTGGCAGCAGGCATGGGTCGACTCCCTGGTCAGTAGAAGCAAAGGGAAGAGAAATCGGGCGGCGGAGCGGTCAGCCCTTGACAGCGCCCTGCATGATGCCGCCGACGATCTGCTTGCCGAACAGCACGAAGGCGATCAGCAGCGGCAGGGTGCCCAGCAGCGCGCCCGCCATGATCACGGACTGGTCGGGGATGAAGCCCCGGCCGAGCCCGGTCAGCGCCACCTGGACGGTGGGGCTGCCGTTCTGGGTGAGCGCGATGATCGGCCAGAAGAAGTCGTTCCAGGCCATCACGAACGTGAGCATCCCCAGTACCGCCATCGCCGGCCGCGCCGCCGGGAAGACGATGTGCCACATCACCCGGATGCTGCTCGCCCCGTCCACCCGGGCCGCCTCGATCAGCTCGGTCGGCAGCGCCTCCATCAGGTACTGCCGCATGAAGAACACCCCGAAGGCACTCACCAGCGTCGGCAGGATCACCGACTGGAGCTGGTCGGTCCACTGGAGCTCGGCGACCATCATGTACAGCGGTACGACACTGAGCTGCGGCGGCACCATCATCGTGCCGATCACCAGCAGCAGCATCAGGTTCTTGAACCGGAACCGCAGCTTGGCGAAGGCGAACCCGGCGAAGGTGGAGAAGAGCACCGTGCCCGCCGCGACCGAGCCCGCCACCACCGTGGTGTTGAGCAGCGCCGTCCCCATGTTGGCGTCGGTCCACGCGATTTCGAGGTTCTTGAACAGGTTCCCGCCGAACCAGAACGGCGGCGGGGTCTGCGCGAGCCGGGTGTTGTTGCGGGACGCGGCGATCGCGGTCCACACCAGCGGGAAGAGCGAACCGACCGTGAAGACGATCAGGATCGCGTACGTCAGCTTCCCCGCGTACCGTTGCCGCCCGGCCTTGCGGACCCCCCGGACCCGCTCCGCCTTCCGGCCCTCCGGTGTCCGTACCTTCTCTCGTACGGCCGTCGTGCTCATGACCGGGGACCCCTCTCGCTCTTGGACAGCCGCCGCGAGATCAGCCAGTTGACCAGACCGATCAGCACCAGGATCAGGAACATCGTCCAGGCGATGGCCGAGGCCCGCCCCAGGTGCAGGTTCACCCACCCCTGTTCGTACAGGTAGAGCCCCAGCGTCTGGAACTGGTGGTCGGAGCCGCCGGACGCGCCCGCACTGCCGCTGAACAGCAGGGGCTCGCCGAAGAGCTGGGTGGCGCCGATCGTCGAGACGACGACCGTGAAGAGGATCGTCGGCCGCAGCGAAGGGATCGTCACGTGCCGGAACTGCTGCCAGCGCGTCGCCCCGTCCAGCTCCGCCGACTCGTACAGATCGGGGGAGATGGCCTGCATGGCGGCCAGGTATATCAGCGCGTTGTAGCCGGTCCAGCGCCAGATGACGATCGTGGAGACGGCGAGCTGGGAGGTCCAGGTGCCGTTCTGCCAGTCGACGGCGTCGACGCCGACCACGCCGAGCGCCCAGTTGATCATTCCGTAGTCGCGTCCGAAGAGGAGCACGAAGACCAGGGTGGCCGCCGCGACGGACGTGGCGTACGGGGTGAGGACGGCGACCCGGAAGAACGACGAGCCGCGCAGTTTGTAGTGCAGCAGATGGGCGATGCCCAGGGCGATCACCAGCTGCGGGACGGTGGACAGGAGGCCGATGGTGACGGTGTTGCGCAGGGCGTTCCAGAAGAACTCGTCGCTCATCAGCCTGCTGAAGTTCCGCAGCCCCACCCAGTTCATGTCGGTCGGCGCGGTCAGCTCCACCTGATGGAGGGACGCCCAGCCGGTGTACAGGAGCGGGAAGAGACCGAAGGCGAGGAAGAAGACGAAGAACGGCGCCACATAGGCGTACGGGCTGAACTTCATGTCCCACCGGTAGCGGCGGCTGCGCCACGCGCCGGGCCCACGGGCCGGCGGCCCGGCACCCGCCCCGGCGGCCCCGCCCCCCTCCCCCTTGCCGGAGGGGGAGGGCGGGGCCTTGACGGACTGACTGCTGGGGCTGCTCATCAGAGGTGTCCGCTCACTGGTCGAGTGCGTTGTCGATCGCCTTCACCGCGGCGTTCCAGCCCTCCTCGGAGGAGCGGCCCTTCTGGTCGACCTGAAGCATGCCGATGTCCGCGAGGTTCTGCGCGATGACGAGGTCCTTCGCGCCGAGGATCTGCACCGGGACGCCCTTGGCCGCCGCCGAGAAGATCTCACCGATGGGCGCGTTGTTGAAGTACTCGTGCTTCGCCCCGGACACCGCGGGCAGCTCGTACGCCGCCTGGGCGCTGGGGAAGCTGCCGCGCTTGGCGAACAGGGTGGCCTGCTGGGCCGGCGCGGTCAGCCAGGCGGCCAGTTTCGCCGCGGCCTCCTTGTTCTTCCCCGCCTCCGGGACGGTCAGGAACGCCCCGCCCCAGTTGCTGGGCTTGGGCGCGGCGGCCACGTCCCACTTGCCCTTGCCCGCGTCGCCGGCCTTGTCCTGGATGTAGCCGAGCATCCACGGCGGGCACGACACGGTCGCGAACTGGCCGTTGGCGAAGCCCTGGTCCCAGCCCTTCTGGAACTGCTGGTGCTTGGCCGTCAGCCCTTCCTTCGCCGCCTCCGCGGCGATGTCCCAGGCCTCCTTCACCGCCGGGTTGGTCTTGTAGATGACCTTGCCGTCGGTGTCGTAGAACCGCTTCTCGTCGCCGCCGGTGACGGCTGCCATCAGGCCGGACGCCGAGTCGAGGAACTTGGTGCCGTCGGGGGCCTTGGCCTTGTACTGCTTGCCGGCCTCCAGGTACTTTTTCCAGTCACCGGCCCACAGCTTGCCGACCGCCTCGCGGTCGGTCGGCAGCCCGGCCTTCTGGAACAGGTCCTTGCGGTAGCAGATCCCCATCGGCCCGACATCGGTGCCGAGCCCGACCGTCTTGCCGTCCTTGCTGGTGCCCTGCGCCCACTTCCACGGCAGGAAGGCGTCCTTCTGCACGCCCTGGGCCTTCCCCAGGTCCATCAGCCGGGCGGACTGGGTGGCGGTGACCTCGGCGATGTTGTTCACCTCGACGGCCTGAATGTCGGACAGGCCGCTGCCGCTGGTCAGGTGATTGAGGAGCTGCGGGTAGTAGTTCTCGTTGCGCTCGATCGAGTTCTGCTCGATCGTGACGTCCGGGTTTTCCTTCATGTACTGATCGAAGAGCCCGGCTTCCTTCATACCGAAGGCACCGAAGACCCCGATCCGGAGTACGGTCTTCCCCTTCTGGCCCGCGGCGCTGCTGCCGGTACCGGCACTGCTGCCTGGGCCCGGATCGTCCGAGGCGCAGCCGGAGAGAAGGGCGCCGCCCAGAAGTGCGACGGCGGTGGAAAGGGCGATGCTGGTCCTGCGTGAGGTGAAGAGCTGCATAACGGTCCTCCTGAAGCCCGATGGGTCAGGTACGGTGGGAGCGCTCCCATGTGTGATGTGTTGAAGGTTCGCGGCTCCCCGCGGGGGTGTCAAGGCAACGGACAGCGAGACTTGTTGTCATAGACGCGGCGACGTACGCGCGGACGTGCTGGGAGGGGACGATTCAATTGGCGATACGGGATACGGCCGACGGCCGGAACGGGATCCGCGGCGGACGGGGTGCGGGCCGCCCCACCCTCGAAGAGGTGGCCGCCCGGGCAGGCGTCGGGCGGGGCACGGTGTCCCGGGTGGTCAACGGATCGCCCCGGGTCAGCGAACGGACCAGAGCGGCGGTCGAGGCCGCCGTCGCCGAACTGGGGTACGTGCCCAACCGGGCCGCCCGCGCCCTGGCCGCCAACCGGACGGACGCCATAGCCCTGGTCGTCCCCGAGGCCGAACACCGCTTCTTCGTGGAGCCGTACTTCTCCGACATCCTCCGGGGCGTCAACACCGCCCTCGCCGACACCGACATGCAGCTCCTCCTCACCATCGTCGGCAGCGACCGGGACCGTGCCCGCCTCGCCCACTACCTGGCGGGCCACCGGGTCGACGGCGTCCTGGTGGTCTCCCTCAGCGCCGACGACCCGCTCCCCGACCTCCTGGCCGATCTGGGCATCCCTGCCGTGATCAGCGGCCGCAGGTCCGCCGACGAGCCCCTCCCGTGGGTGGACGCCGACAACGAGGCCGGAGCCCGCGAGGCCGTCGCCCACCTCGTCTCCCGGGGCCGGCGCCGGATAGCCACCATCACCGGACGCCTCGACATCTACGGAGCCCAGTGCCGGCTGGCCGGCTACCGGGGGGCCCTCGCCGACGCGGGGCTGCCGGTCGACGAGTCCCTGGTCGCCCCCGCCGACTTCACCGAGGAGGGGGGCCGGACGGCGATGGAACTGCTGCTGCGCCTCGACCCGCTCCCCGACGCGGTCTTCGTCGCCTCGGACGTGATGGCCTCCGGCGCCCGCCAGGTACTGCGCGCCCGGGGCATCCGGGTGCCCGAGGACATCGCGATGGTCGGCTTCGACGACTCGTCCATCGCCCGCCACATGGACCCCCCGCTGACCAGCGTCCGCCAGCCCATCGAAGAAATGGGCCGCATCATGGCGCACACCCTGCTCGGCGAGATCGCCCGCACCACCCTCCCGGTCGGCGCCCCCCGCCCGCCCCAGCCGCGGCTGATGCTGCCGACGGAACTGGTGCCGCGGTCGTCGTCGTGAGCGGGGGCAAGCGCCGTACGCGCCGTACGCCGGACCGCTGAGATGGTGAGTTGGGGACGGCCTCAGGCAGTCGCCGAGACAAGCAAAGTGCCGATCTTGCGGCGGCCCGGCGGCGCGGCCAGCACACGGGCCCGCGGTTCTGTGAACCCGTGGTCGGCGAGGATGCCCGTCCACGTCCCGGGCTCGTAGTCCCACCGCTTCACCACGAGCGGGTCCTCCTCGTCGCCCCTGGTGATGTACGACGCCTGGCACCCATAGCACCCTTCGACCGGCGGCCGGTGCGAGAACGCGAACGTACCGCCGGGGCGCAGCGCCTTCTGCGCGGCGGGCAGCAGGATCGCCGGATCGGTGAACCACGCGGCGCCGAACACCGAGTAGATCGCGGCGAAACGCTCCGGCACGGACTCCAGGAACACGGTGGCCTCGGCCCGGTGCAGGACAAGGCCGGCTTCCGCCCATCGGTCGGTGGCAGCTGCCAGCTGGGTCTCGGAGAGATCCACGCCCACCGGCCGTACGCCGAGGGAGGCGAGGTGCGCCAGATTGCCGCCCGTGCCGCACCCGAGGTCGAGGACGGCGTCTCCCGAGGTGACGTCGAGCAGTTCCGCGCCAGGCCCGTGGTCCGGGAACTGGGTCCAGTTGAACCACGTGGTCTCGCCCTTGGCGTTCATCGCACGGCGCTGTGGCTTCTGCTGGGCGTATGTGTTCCAAGCGGTGGTCGTGTCTGCCACATCTCTCCTTGTACGGGGCCGCCGCCCGGAAGGAGCCCGGGCGGCGGGTGCGCTGTTCAATTACTTGCTCTTGGGGCTGTTCGAGCATCCGGCGTGGCACTGGGAGCAGTCCGCGATCTCGGGCCACAGTGCCGTGTCCACGGTGTACCCGGCGGCCATGATGGCGTTCATGGTCCGCTGGAGGGCCGCCTTCGGGCCGCCCTCCGGGCGCTTGGCCCCGGCCGTGGGCACATGGTGGATGAAGTACCCGGCGACTCGCTGACAGAAGCTCGCGTAATCGACGGTGTGGAGAATCCACGTGTGCCAGCCGATGTCGACCGGCTCGCTCGGGGAGAGGGTCCGGCCGGGGGCCGAGGCGCTCGCCGCGAGGAAGCCGGCGGTCTGCCCGATGATGCGGTGCGCGGTGGGCACGTCGATTTCCGGGTGGTCCTTGACGATGCGGGCGGCCAGCCGCTGCATCGTGTCCGGTTCCACGAGGGTGGACGGATCGGTGGTGCTCAAGGGGTGCTCCAACGCGATGGTCATGCTTTCCTCCTTGTGGGTTCCGCCCCCTGCGACGGGGGTGGTCCTGGAACCCGCCCCGGCCGCCGACCTGTCCAGGGACCAGGCGGCGGGGGCGGGCGTACGGTGGCCTACTCCTCCGTCCCGGCCGGGAGGGGAGTGGCAGGGGAGAGGTCTTCGGGCGTAATGGGGTCGCCGTGCCACAGGAGCGTGACGCCGTGCTTCTCGCAGTACGCGCCGGTGTCGTCCTCGACCGGGAACGGGTGCTGCCGGCCGCCCTTGACGCAGTACGTCATAGCCGGTGACACCCGCAGTCGCAGCGCAGCACCATGACCGGGAGCTCGAACGGCAGCTGTGAGGGGACCCGGACTTCCGTCCTCGGGCCGTGGCACATGCCGTGCTCGTCGGACCGGCACTCCGGCGTCCGGTACGCCTCTCCCACCAGTGGTGCTGACGGCGTCATGACGTGGCCCCAGCTAGGCGTGCGGCGCCGACCGCGACGAGTTCGGCCACGCGGGCCAGGTTGCAGAGGCGGCCGGGCTCACGTACCGGGACCACCCAGTACGAGCGAGGCGGCGCGAGCTGGTCGATCCGCGGGACGCCGAGCCAAGCGCCCTGTCCCAGGTACTCGGCCGCGGGCGACTGCCGGCGGTCTGCCCGGCCGACCGGGACCAGCGGGTAGAACCACCGCTCCGCGTCCTGGATCACGGGCCCGCCGAGCAGCTGCTCCAGGAGCTTGCTCACCGCGGCCGGGCGGACATTGAGGATCGCCGCGTACAGGACATCGGCCGGGATGCGGACCGCGTCGAAGCGGTGCCCGAGCGGCAACATCGCCACCCGCTTATCGGCCCACTCCGCCCACGCTTGTGGAGGAACGCTGTGTGCGTGGGCGAGCCACTTGGCGGTGGACGCCTGAGAAAGTGTGTTGGTTCTGCTCATGACGTCAGGGTTCCGCTGCTGGACGAGAGGCGTAAGTGTGTGGCGCGGGCAGGCTCCATTGGGCCGTTCACACACTGTGTGGACCGGCTGTAGCTACGCTCCTCACACCGAGTGAAGCGGGGCACACATGGAACCCAACACCCTTCTCGATGCACTGCTCGACGAGGCCGGAATGTCTCGCGTCGGGCTGGCGGCCCACGTCAACCTGGCAGCCAAGGCTCGGGGCAAGGCAACCTCCTACGACCACAGTTCAGTGATTCGGTGGGTGAAGGGCCAGCGCCCGCGCGGCATCATCCCGGACTTGATCTGCGACATCCTCGCGGTACGAGTGGAGCGCCCCCTGACACACCAAGACATCGGCATGGGAGCCGAACCCACCACGCAGCCTGCCACGGCACTGAGCGGGTTCATCGACCGCAGCACCGCCCTCTGGCGAGTCGACGAACAAAAACGGCGTGACCTCCGCGAAGCTCCCCTCATCACCGGGTTGCCCGCCGTCGGGCCCGTCTGGGAGTGGGAGAACCCGCCCGAGGACAGCGACGTGTCCCGTAGCGGCACCCCACGCGTCGGCCTGACCGAGGTCGCCGTTCTCCGCACCGCCCGCACCCACTACGAGCAGATGTATCGCAAGGCCGGTGGCGTCACGACGCGGGCAAGGGTCGTGCGGTTCCTCGCCGCGGACACAGCCCCGCTGCTGCGCGGCTCGTACAACGACACCACCGGCCGCGAGCTCCACCGTGCCGCTGGCGGATTAGTGGCCGTGGCGGGGATCTGCGCCTACGACTCCGACGCGCAAGGTCTCGCACAGCGGTACTTCCACCAGGCGCTTCGCCTTGCCAAAGCCAGCGGGGACCGGGCCTTCGGTGGATACGTGATAGCGCTCCTCGTCAACCAATCGCTGTTCATGCGGGAGTACCGGCAGGCGGTCGCGTTCGCCGAGGCAGGCCTCCGTACCGCCGGGAACGTGATCTCGCACGCCCTGGCCTGCGACCTGTACGCCATGCAAGCCAAGGCGTACTCGCGCATGGGCGACCAGGCTGGTGCCCACCGGTGCATGACCCTGGCGGAGACCGAGGCAGGTCAGATCCGCCGCGACGAGGAGCCGGCCGAGACCGGCTACGTCCAGGCTGGGCTCCTGGAGGTGAACATCGCGGATGCCCTCATGCGCCTCGGCGACACCGCCCCCGCCGAGCAGTACGCCGTCGAAGCCGTCGCCACGCAGACCCACGAACGAGGCCGTGTCCACCGGCTGGCCACCCTCGCGGACTGCCAGCTTCGCGGTGGCGAGGCGGAACGAGCCGCAGCCACGGCAACAGGCGTCCTGGACGTGATGCAGGGCATGGAGTCCCAACGCCTCAACGACCGGCTCGTCAAGCTCCGCCGCACCCTCTCCGGAGTCCACTCGACCGCGACCGACGAGGTGGTGGAGCGGATCGACGACACCCTCCGCATCCCCTTGTGACCGATGTGCTGGGATGGAGAGGACCCCCAGCGGAGAGGCAGCACCGTGTCGGAGTGGAAGAACCTCGGCGAGCGCACCGTGTACGAGAACCGGTGGGTCAACGTCGCGATGGCCGATGTCGAACTCCCCGACGGGCGACACCTCGACCACACGGTCATCCGGCTCCGGCCCGTTGCCGTGGCCACTGTCGTCAACGAGGCCAATGAGGTGCTGCTCCTGTGGCGTCACCGTTTCATCACCGGCGCCTGGGGGTGGGAGTTGCCCTCCGGCGGAACCGGTGCAGGAGAGGACCCGGCCGCAGCCGCCGCGCGGGAGCTGGAGGAAGAGACGGGGTGGCGGCCCGGGCCGATGCGATTGCTGCTCGCGGTGGACCCGATGCCCGGCATCTCGACCTCGCACCACCGGGTGTACTGGTCTGACCGTGCCGAGCAGGTGCGCGAGATCCCGCAGGACGAATTCGAGTCTGCGCGTCGCGAGTGGGTGCCGCTGGACACGGTACCGACGCTGATCGCGCGTGGTGAGGTGCGGTCGGCAAACGCCGTCGCTGCGCTGCTGATGCTGTATCACCTGCGGCTCGGCTGACCCTAGCGCACCGGCCGGGCCGGTCGGCCCCCGAGGGCCCGCCGAACGCACGACTGATTGGCTTGCCCGCAGCAGGTGCGCCAGGCTGCCCCGACGCACCAGGAATGGGGGTGCCCGGATCGCCCGGTTGCCCGGACGGGCCCGGCTTGCCGCGGTCACCCGGCCGACCAGGCATCCGGAAACAGATCAAGGCCCGACCCGCTTCCGCGGATCGAGCCTTGATCATTCAGGGTGAGTGACGGGACTTGAACCCGCGGCCACCTGGACCACAACCAGGTGCTCTACCAACTGAGCTACACCCACCGTGACCGGTCTTTTTCCCGACCGGCTGAGAAAAAGTGTACAGGGTTCGCGAGGGTGCTCGCGCCCAGGTTTGGCGGGGCCCTCGGCGGGCCCGCTTCAGAGGGTTATTCGCCCCCCTCAGCAGGGACGACGTGCTTCGCGGCGATCTTCTTCGCGGTGTCCGAGTCGGGCCCCGGCTGGGGTACGAACACGGCCTCGCGGTAGTAGCGCAGCTCGGTGATCGAGTCGCGGATGTCGGCGAGGGCGCGGTGGTTGCCGTTCTTGTCCGGACTGTTGAAGTAGGCCCGCGGGTACCAGCGCCTGGCCAGCTCCTTCACCGAGGACACGTCGACGATGCGGTAGTGGAGGTAGTCCTCCAGCTCCCGCATGTCGCGCGCGAGGAAACCGCGGTCGGTGCCGACGGAGTTCCCGCAGAGCGGGGCCTTCTTCGGTTCCTTCACGTGTTCCCTGATGTACGCCATGACCTGCGCCTCGGCGTCGGCGAGGGTGGTGCCGGCGGCGAGTTCGTCGAGGAGACCGGAGGAGGTGTGCATCTGGCGCACGATCTCCGGCATGGTCTCCAGGGCGGCGTCCGGCGGGCGGATCACGATGTCCACGCCTTCGCCGAGTACGTTGAGCTCCGAGTCGGTGACCAGTGCGGCCACCTCGATAAGTGCGTCGTCCGTCAGCGAGAGCCCGGTCATCTCGCAGTCGATCCACACCATGCGATCGTTCATGCCGTCACCCTATGGGGTGGGGCGCGCTCCGGTACCCGCCCGGCCCGGCGCAGCCGTGGCTCCCGTGTCCCCGGGTGCTCCGGGGACACGGGAGGACGGCGCTACCTCAGGCGGCCCGGGACGTAGGCGTCCGCGTGGTGCCTGCCGTTCTCCGAGCCGGTGGTGACCGGCGAGGAGGCGCCGCCGGCCGGGGCGTGTGCCGCCGCCGCCCGGCGGACCTGCTGCGGCACCGCGTCGTTCAGGCCGGACGCGCCCGCCCCCAGCGGCACCGGGTCGGACGCCGGACGCCTCGCCCGGTAGGCCGCCCGGTACGCGGCGGGCGACGAGCCCAGCTGGCGCCGGAAGTGGCCGCGCAGAGCGACCGGTGACCGGAAACCGCACCGGCCGGCGACCTCGTCGACCGAGTAGTCGGACGTCTCCAGGAGCCGCTGCGCCTGGAGCACCCGCTGCGTGATCAGCCACTGGAGTGGAGCGCTCCCAGTCAACGACCGGAACCGCCGGTCGAAGGTACGGCGGCTCATGTAGGCCCGCGCGGCAAGGGTCTCCACGTCGAACTGCTCGTGGAGGTGCTCCAGCGCCCAGGCGACGACCTCCGCGAGCGGGTCGGCGCCGATCTCCTCAGGTAAAGACCTGTCGAGATAGCGCTCCTGCCCGCCGCTGCGACGCGGTGGCACCACCAGCCGGCGGGCGAGCGCGCCCGCCGCCTCGGTGCCGTGGTCCGTCCGCACGATGTGCAGACACAGATCGATTCCGGCCGCTGTGCCGGCCGACGTCAGCACATCCACGTCGTCGACGAACAGCTCGCGCGGATCGACGTGCACCGACGGATAGCGCTTGGCGAGCGTCGGTGCGTACATCCAGTGGGTGGTGGCCGGCCGGCCGTCCAGCAGACCGGCGGCGGCGAGCACGAACGCACCCGTGCACAGCCCGACGATCCGCGCCCCCTCCTCGTGCGCACGGCGCAGCGCCTCCAGCGCCTCCGCCGGTGGTGGGGAGGTGATGGAGCGCCAGGCCGGTACGACGACCGTCCCCGCGCGACTCATCGCCTCCAGGCCGTACGGTGCGGTCAGTTCGAGGCCTCCGGTGGTACGGAGTGGTCCTTCCTCGCCTGCACACACCAGCAGCCGGTAGCGCGGAACCCCTGCGTCCTGCCGGTCGATGCCGAACACCGAGAGCGGAATCGAGCTCTCGAAAATGGGTCCCCCGCTGAAAAGCAGCACCGCTACGATTTCCCGGCGGCGGCGCCCGGAGAGCTTCCGGGTGGCCTCCGACGGAGCGGCCAAGTCCTGGCTCATGGCGCTAAGCCCCCCTCGCTGGTCGCGGCTCCCTGTTCGTGACGGGCCTGTCGCTCCTGCACACTGCTCCTCGAAGTCGCAGTCCCTCTAGGTCCTGCACGGTTCCCCCGCCGTCGAATACCCCATGATCGAATCTACTGTGTCGCGTGGCGCCGCCGTGACAAGTTCCGGAACCGGCGCTATGTCGACATGGCAACTTGGCGCGAAGCATTCGATCAGGAAGCGTTCCACTCCCGGGCGTCCCAGGGAAGTGCGCCTCGCGCTCGTGGCCCGTCCCCGTAGGGTGCGCGAGCCGCGAGCGGTCCTTTCTTCCCTGGTGGCACGGGGGTTGGCGGTGCATCACGCCAAGGGTGGGGGTGGTCCGGGAAGTTGGCTGAAAACCTACGGGCGCGCGTGTGCGATCCCGTCACTCAACCGGCGCACCACCTTCCGTGGAGTGACTGGCTCCGAAAATCTTCACGCGTTGTTTGAACTGTCTCTCAAGCGTTTCTCCTGCGAAGTTCAGGCGTCCGTCCTGCGGCTGCCCCGGTGGGTCCCGGACCCGGTGCGGCTGTGCCGGCCGCGGTGGGTGCCCGCATGGGGGTCCTCGGCGAGCACCCGGGCCGCGGTCCGCTCCGAGCGCCGCAGCAGCAGCCTGCACACCCCCGTGACGACGGCCAGGCCGCCCGAGGCGACGGCGGCGCCGCCGGCCGGGCTGCCGTACCCGATCAGGACGACGGGGACGAGCAGGCAGCTGAACGCCGCCCACCGGACGAGGTCCGCCGCGGAAGCCGTCCCGGGCGCGGAAGCCGTCCCGGGCGCGGAAGGTGCCGGCGGTTCGCAGAGGGAGGAAGGGGCGGGATGAGGGGGGAGAGGGGCCTGGGGCGGGTGGGCCCCGTGGGGGCGGTGGGTGTCGTACACGGTGCACGTCCCTCCGGGGCGCGTGGGGGCGGGATCCTGATCAACGACAGGGCGGGTCCGACGGTCACGTGACCGCGGCCCGGCGGTCCGCCCGGGAGCGGCGGGCGAGGAGTCCCGGAGCCGGCCGGTGGGGCGTCCGGGGGTGGCCGGTGGGGCGCGGTGGCGGACAGCTGTACGGGGCAGCTGCCATTGCGATACCGGGCGGGGTCGTGCATGCTCCTGGAGCGCCGCCCCCGTGCGGGGGCTGGGCAGCGGAGGAGTGCGGCCGTACCCTTGGGGGTATGGGCTTGGGAAGATGATTCCCGGACAGCTCCACCGCTTCGATGCTCCACAGCCGCGTTGTCAGCCCTCCTGAGGATCCAGACGCCGAGATACCGATGGCCGGTCACGAAATTCCTGAACCCGCGGACCGCAAGCAGGTCGCCGATCCCACCGTGGAGTCGAGCGGCGACCTCTATGCGCTGGAAGAACCGCGCCACTCCTGCGATCCCGCCTTCCGGCACGGTGTCGTCGTCGGCTTCGACGGCTCCACCTCCAGCGAGCGGGCGCTCGCCTATGCCATCGGCATGGCCCGGCGGCTCGGCCAGGGGCTGATCATCGTCCATGTGGCCAACCGGCTTCCGACCACCGTCTGGGCAGGCTGCGAGCCGCCGGTCTTCGTCGACGTCCCCGACCACCGCACGGAGGTGCTCGGGCTGGAACTGGCCTGTGCGGACTACCTCGCCGAGGTGCCGTGGATCCTGGTCGAGCGCGGCGGCGACATCTGCCACGAGCTGGAGGAGGTCGGCCGTGAGTACGAGGCCGACGCCATCGTGGTCGGCTCCACGCAGGGCATCGTGGGGCGGCTGTTCGGATCGGTGGCGGGGCGGCTGGCGAAGCGGGCGCAGCGGCCGGTCGTGGTCATCCCGTAGCCGGGGGAGCGGCCTGGAAGAGGTCCGCGCAAGAGGGGGCACGTACCCCCGCCCCGTACGACGTGACGCGGAGAAGGCCCCGCACACCCTGAGGGGTGCGGGGCCTTCTCGTCCGTACAGGCTCGTCCGTACGGGCTCGTACGAATGGGCCGTCCTATTCGACCGTGACCGACTTCGCCAGGTTGCGCGGCTTGTCGATGTCGCGGCCCATGGCGAGGGCCGTGTGGTAGGCGAGGAGCTGGAGCGGGATGCCCATCAGGATCGGGTCCAGCTCGTTCTCATTCTTCGGTACCACGATGGTGTGGTCGGCCTTTTCCTGCTCGCGGTGGGCGACTGCCAGGATCCGGCCGCTGCGGGCCTTGATCTCCTCCAGCGCGGCGCGGTTCTTCTCCAGGAGGTCGTCGTCGGGGACGATCGCGACCGTCGGCAGCGCGGGCTCGATGAGGGCGAGCGGGCCGTGCTTGAGCTCCGATGCGGGGTACGCCTCGGCGTGGATGTAGGAGATCTCCTTGAGCTTCAGGGAGGCCTCCAGAGCGACCGGGTAGCCGCGCACGCGCCCGATGAACATCATCGACTGGGCGCCCGCGTAGGCCTCGGCGACCTTCTTGATCTCTTCCTCCGACTTGAGGATCTCCGAGATCTGGGCGGGCAGCTTGCGCAGGCCCTCGATGATCCGCTTGCCGTCGGAGACTGACAGGTCGCGGATCCGGCCCAGGTGCAGGGCGAGCAGCGCGAAGGCGACGACGGTGTTGGTGAAGCACTTGGTGGAGACGACGCAGACCTCGGGGCCGGCGTGCACGTACACGCCGCCGTCGGCCTCGCGGGCGATGGCGGAGCCGACGACGTTCACGACGCCCAGCACCCGGGCGCCCTTGCGCTTCAGCTCCTGCACGGCCGCCAGCACGTCGTACGTCTCACCGGACTGGGAGACCGCGACGTACAGGGTGTCGGGGTCGACGACCGGGTTGCGGTAGCGGAACTCCGAGGCGGGCTCGGCGTCGGCGGGGATGCGGGCCAGGGACTCGATGAGCCCGGCGCCGATCAGGCCGGCGTGGTAGCTGGTGCCGCAGCCGAGGATCTTGATGCGGCGCACGCCGCGGGCCTCGCGGGCGTCCAGGTTGAGGCCGCCCAGGTGCACGGTGGAGAAGCGGTCGTCGATCCGGCCGCGCAGCACGCGGTCCACGGCGTCGGCCTGCTCGGAGATCTCCTTGTGCATGTACGTGTCGTGGCCGCCCATATCGTACGACTCGGCCTCCCACTCCACGGTGGTCGGCGTGGCCGAGGTGGTCGAGCCCTCGGTGGTGTACGTGCGGAAGTCGTCGGCCTTCAGGGTGGCCATCTCGCCGTCGTCGAGGGTGACGATCTGGCGGGTGTGCGAGACCAGGGCGGCGACGTCCGAGGCGACGAACATCTCCTTCTCGCCGATGCCCAGGACGACGGGGGAGCCGTTGCGGGCCACCACGATGCGGTCGGCGAAGTCGGCGTGCATGACGGCCAGGCCGTAGGTGCCCTCGATGTGGCGCAGTGCCTCGCGGACCTTCTCCTCCAGGGTCTCGGCCTGGGAGCGGGCGACGAGGTGGACGACGACCTCGGTGTCCGTCTCGGAGGCGAAGACGACGCCGTCGGCGGTCAGCTTGGCGCGCAGGTCGTCGGCGTTGTCGATGATGCCGTTGTGGACGACGGCGACCTTGCCCTCGGTGTCCAGGTGCGGGTGCGAGTTGTCGTCGGAGGGGGCGCCGTGGGTGGCCCAGCGGGTGTGGGCGATGCCGGTGGTGCCGGCGAAGCGCTTGGGGACCCTGGCCTCCAGGTCACGGACCCGGCCCTTGGCCTTGACCATGCGCAGGGCGGAGGCCTTGGGGGTGTTGATCACCAGGCCCGCCGAGTCGTAGCCGCGGTACTCCAGGCGCTGGAGGCCTTCGAGGAGAAGGGGCGCGACGTCGCGCTTGCCGATGTAACCGACGATTCCGCACATGTGGTTCTGTCCTCCGAGTGGTGTGGGGGTGCCCGTTGCCGGGGCCGGTCTGCCGCCGTGGCCCGGCTCAGCCGTAGACGATGCGGCGCAACTGGCGGAGCGAGAGCTCCGGGGGAGCGACCGCGCGGTGCGGCAGCTCCGCCGCGATCCGTTCGAAGATCTCCGCGTTGACCGCGCCGCCCGACTGGAGTTCACGGTGGCGGCGGCGGACGAATTCCTCGGTCGTCTCGTCGAAGTACGCCAGTACGTCGAGCACCACCCGGGCGGCCTCACCGCGGGGCAGCGCGGTGGAGCGGACGAGATGGTCCACGAGGTCGTCGTGGGACGACGGGGAAGGCGTACGACGTTCGAGCACCCGTCGATACTGAGGCAGAGCGGGGCCCTGTGCAAGGATCCTGCCCGATAGCGGGCAGGATTCCTCATGATCTCTCATTGGTATGGACTAGCGGGCGCTCCGAGGACTCCACCGGATGGCCCAGTACGAGACGCGCCGCGTCCCGGTCGGGGTCCCGGGTCCCGTCCTGGCGGATGATTTCCGCCAACCGGGGGATTCTTCACATCGGGCGGGTGTGCGGAGGGCTCCGGGATTGGTCTACACCCTTGACCCGGGCGTTACTTGAGCGGTAGCCATGACTCCCGTTACGTACATGCCACAGCCGCGCAGCCCCTTCGAAGGGACCCGCTTGTGAGACCACGTCGTACGATCCCCCGACTGCTCGCCCCGCTGCTGCTCGTCGCCACCGCCTCCTTCGCCGCCGTGGGAGCCGCGGCCCCGGACTCCGCTCAGGCCTCCGCTCCCCGGCAGGCCGCTGCCGTGCCGCTCGGGAAGATCGTCCCGGCGCCCGCCGCCGTACAGGCGGGCGGGCAGGCGTACACGCTGAACCCCCGCACCGCGATCAGGGTCGACCGGCACTCGGCGGAGGCCCAGAAGGTCGGGTCCTACCTCGCGGACGTGCTGCGCCCCTCCACCGGATACCCGCTGCCGCTCACCGACAGGGGCGGCCGGGACACCATCACCCTGGAACTGGGCGCGCGGAGCAGCTCGCTGGGCGAGGAGGGCTACTGGCTGAAGTCCGGCAAGCACGGCGTGACCATCACCGCCCGCCGGGCCGCCGGCCTCTTCCACGGCGTGCAGACGCTGCGCCAGCTGCTGCCCCCGGCGGTGGAGAAGAAGACTAGGCAGCCCGGACCGTGGCAGGTCTCCGGCGGCACCATCAAGGACGTGCCGCGCTTCGGCCATCGCGGCGTGATGCTCGACGTCGGCCGGCACTTCCTCACGGTGTCGCAGGTCAAGCGGTACATCGACCAGGCCGCGCTCTACAAGATGAACAAGCTGCACATGCACCTCACCGAGGACCAGGGCTGGCGCATCGCGATCAACTCCTGGCCCCGGCTGGCCACCTACGGCGGCTCCACCCAGGTCGGCGGCGGCCCCGGCGGCTACTACACCAAGCAGCAGTACAAGGACCTGGTGAAGTACGCGGCCTCCCGCCACATGGAGGTCATCCCCGAGGTCGACATGCCGGGCCACACCAACGCGGCCCTCGCCTCCTACGCCGACCTCAACTGCGACGGCGTCGCCCCGCCCCTCTACACCGGCACCGAGGTCGGCTTCAGCAGCCTCTGCGCGGGCAAGGACATCACCTACCGGTTCATCGAGGACGTCCTGGGCGAGATCGCCGAGCTCACCCCCGGCAGGTACCTCAACATCGGTGGTGACGAGGCGCACGCCACCAGCCACGAGGACTTCGTCAGGATCATGGACCACGCCCAGGACGTGGTCGGCAGGCACGGCAAGCAGATCATGGGCTGGCACCAGCTGGTCGGCGCCAGGCCCGTGGAGGGCCGGGTCGCCCAGTACTGGGGCTACGACCGGACCAGCGAGGCCGAGCGCCGCAGCGTCGTCGAGGCCACGAGGGCGGGCACCAAGCTGGTGCTCTCCCCGGCCGACCGCGCGTACCTCGACATGAAGTACCACAAGGCCACCCCGCTCGGCCTCAACTGGGCGGGTTACGTCGAGGTGGACCGCTCGTACGACTGGGACCCGGGCACGTACCTCCAGGGCGTCCCCGAGTCCTCCGTCCTCGGCGTCGAGGCACCGCTGTGGACCGAGACGCTGGCCACCAGCGACCAGCTGGAGTTCATGGCCTTCCCCCGGCTGCCCGGCATCGCCGAGCTCGGCTGGTCCCCGCGGGCCACCCACGACTGGAACACCTACAAGGTGCGGCTCGCCGCACAGGGCCCGCGCTTCGACGCGCTGGGCATCGACTACTACCGCTCCGCCAAGGTGCCGTGGCCCGCACGGTGACCTGCTGATCCGGTGGTTCGCGCATGGTGACGTGCGGGTCCACCGGTATGCGCACGGTGGCCGGCCGGTCCGCCGGTCCGCCGACGGTGGCCTGCTGATTCGCCAGTACGCGCACGGGGCGGCCTCCTTCGCGGAGGCCGCCCCGTTACGTGTGCGGACCAGCCGCTACGCCTCTTCGGGCGCCTCGCGCAGCGCGTCCTCGGACAGGCCCCGGCGCCAGTAGCCGGTGAAGGTGACCCGCTGCTTGTCGTGGCCGCGCTCGCGCACGAAGTGGCGGCGCAGGGCCTTCACCGAGGAGGACTCGCCCGCGATCCACACGTACGGGGTCCCGGCGGGCAGCTCGGCCGCGCCGATCGCCTCCAGCGGGTCCCGCGCCCCGTCCCCCGCGACGAGCCAGGTGACCTCGGCATCGGCGGCCGTCGTCAGCGCCACCGCGTCGTCCGGGTGCGGGACGGAGATCCACACCCTGGCCGGGGTGCCCGCGGGCAGCTGCTCCAGCGCCGCCGACGCCGCGGGGAGCGCCGTCTCGTCGGCCCAGACCAGCACCCAGTCGGTGTCATCGGCGGGCCGGAAGCGGACCCCGGTGTTGTCGGCGAGCGCCGGGCCGAGCACGGTCACCCGCCGGCCCGCGACCGCGTTCTCCGCCCAGCGGCAGGCGGGCCCGCCGTCCGGGTGCAGCGCGAAGTCGATGTCGACCTCACCGGCTTCAGGGCGCTGCGCCCGGACCGTGTACGAGCGCATGACGGCGCGCACCCCGGCGTCCATCGCCCGGTACGAGGTGAACCAGTCGGGGTCCGTCTCCGGCGGCAATACCGGTGCGTCCTGGCCGGGGTGCGGCAGGAACAGCGACAGGGACTGGTCCCGGCCGCCGGACGCGAAACCGGCCAGGTCCTCACCGGCTTCCGCGTCGCCGCCGAAGGTGACCCGCAGCATGGACGGGCTCAGCCGGCGGGTGCGCAGCACGCTCAGCCGGAAGAGGCGGAACGGAATCGTCGGGTCGGACACGGGCGGCCTCCTGGCAGGGAGCGGAAAGAGCGTGGGTGGGGCGGGGTCACCGGGCGCGGGCGCGGGCAAGGCGCCGGGTACGGCGACGGGGCCGGGCCCGGGGGTTCCGGGGCCGGCCCCGCGGAAGAGCAGGGGGAGCCGGGTCAGGAGACCTTCCTGGCGCTCTCGATCGCCTTGGCGAGGTCTTCGAGGACCGGCGCGCACTTGGCGTAGGAGTAGATCGGCTCGGTGGTGCGCGGGACGACCTGGCCCGCCTTCACGGCTGGGAGCTGCGCCCAGGTCGGCTTGTCCTTGAGGTCCTTCGGCTGGAGGACGGCGGACCGGTTGTCCATCATGATCACGTCGGCCTGGTACTTGCCGACGTTCTCCCAGCTCAGGCCCTCGAAGAAGCCCTGTGCGTCGACCTTCGGCTCGACGAACTTCACCCCGAGCTCCTGGAAGTACAGGGTGTCGGCGCTCATCTTCGCGAGCGAGACGTAGAACAGCTCGGCCGAGGCGGAACCGATCATGACCTTGATCTCGGGGTGTGCCTTCGCGGCGGCGCGCAGCCGGGCGGCGGCCTTCTCGAAGCGGGCCTTCGCCTCGGTGGTCTTCTGCGCCTTCAGGTCGGCGCCGAGGGCGGCGGCCAGGTCGGCGTGGCGCTGGAGGGCCTTCTCCATGTTGGTGTTCGAGGCCCACAGGGCGACCGAGGGGGCGAGCTGGTAGATCTTCTTGGCGGACTGCTCGGGGACGTACCAGAGCACGTCCTTCTCCCACATGTTCGAGATCAGCAGCTCCGGCACGAGCTTCGCGTACTTCTCGACGTTGAACTCGCCGTAGACGTTGCCGATGATCTCCAGCTTCGAGATGTCCATGTCGCCGGCCTGGACGTCGGGCTGGCCGTCCTTGCCCTTGGTCGGGCCGAAGACGCCCTTGACCTCGATGCCGTAGTCGTAGAGGGCGGCGGCGGTGCCGGTGAAGGCGACGATGTTCTTGGGGAGCGACTTCGTCTCCACCTTGGTGCCGCGGTCGTCGGTGAAGGTCCAGGGGCCGGACTTCCCGGCGGCCTTCTCGGTGTTGCCGCCCGAGGCCTTGTCGTTGCCGCCGCACGCGGCCAGAACGGCGCCGGCGCCGAGCGCGCCGCCGACGGCGAGGAGGCCGCGACGGGTGGGGCGGGAGAGGCGGGACGGGGAGGGCATGGCGGCTCTGCTTTCGTACGGGCGGCAAGGATCCGGAGGGGAAGCCTCAAGGAAGGTTAGCCTAACCTCTCCTTGGCTTGAATGGGCTGTCCGGATACCGCCGGAGACGGGCCGTAGGGCAGGTGCCTCCGCGCCCGCACCCGCTCACCCCCGGCCCGCACCCGCTCACCCCGGCCCGCACCCGCTCACCCCCGGCCCGGCCCTGCGCGTCCGCCACCCCGGCCCGTCCTCCGCCCCACCCCGCCCTCTCCCGTCAGGCAGGCAGGCCCAGTTCGCGGGCGATCAACATCCGCTGCACCTCGCTCGTGCCCTCCCCGATCTCCAGGATCTTGGAGTCGCGCCACATCCGCGCCACCGGGTACTCGTTCATGAAGCCGTACCCGCCGTGGATCTGGGTGGCTTCCCGGGCGTTGTCGACCGCGACCGTCGAGGAGTAGAGCTTGGCGATCGCCGCCTCCTTCTTGAAGGGCTCGCCCGCCACCAGCCGGGATGCCGCGTCCCGCCAGCCGATGCGGGCCATGTGCGCCCGCATCTCCATGTCCGCGATCTTGAACTGGATGGCCTGGTTCTCGCCGATCGCCTTCCCGAACGCCCTGCGCTCCTTGGCGTACTTCAGCGACTCGTCCACGCAGCCCTGCGCGAGCCCGGTCGCCAGGGCCGAGATCGCGACGCGCCCCTCGTCGAGGATGCGCAGGAACTGGGCGTACCCCCGGCCCTCCTCGCCGACCAGGTTCGCGAGCGGCACGCGCACGTCGGAGAAGGACAGTTCGCGGGTGTCGGAGGAGTTCCAGCCGACCTTGGAGTAGGGCGCCGCGACCGTGAAGCCCGGCGTTCCTGACGGCACCAGGATCGAGGAGATCAGCGGCCGGCCGTCCTCCTTGCGGCCGGTCACGGCGGTAACGGTGACCAGGCCCGTGATGTCGGTGCCGGAGTTGGTGATGAAGCACTTGGACCCGTTGATCACCCACTCGTCACCGTCCCGCACGGCTGTCGTACGGGTGCCGCCCGCGTCCGAGCCGCCCTCCGGCTCGGTCAGCCCGAACGCGCCCAGGATCTCGCCCGAGCACATCCGCGGCAGCCACTCGCGCTTCTGCTCCTCGGTGCCGAACAGGTGCAGCGGCATGGCACCCAGCGAGACGCCCGCCTCCAGGGTGATCGCCACCGAGGAGTCGACCCTGGCCAGTTCCTCCAGGGCGATGCCGAGCGCGAGGTAGTCGCCGCCCATGCCGCCGTACTCCTCCGGGAAGGGCAGGCCGAACAGGCCCATCCGGCCCATCTCGCGGACGATCTCGTACGGGAACTCGTGGCGCTCGTAGAGGTCGCCGATCTTCGGCGCGACCACGTCGTGCGCGAACGCCTCGACGGTACGGCGCAGCTCTTCGTGCTCGGGGCTCAGGTGGTGGTCCATGGCGGTCATTCCTTGTGGGAGAGGGCGCGGACGGTACGGGACGGGCTGGGCCGGCCCAGCTGTTCGGCCATCCACCCGCTGGTGGCGGTGAGGCGGCCGAGGTCGACCCCGGTGTCGATGCCGAGGCCGTGCAGCATCCACACGAGGTCTTCGGTGGCGAGGTTGCCGGTGGCGGACTTGGCGTACGGGCAGCCGCCGAGGCCGCCGGCGGAGGCGTCGACGGTGGTGACGCCGTGCCGCAGCGCGGCCAGGGTGTTGGAGAGTGCCTGGCCGTAGGTGTCGTGGAAGTGGACGCCGATGCGGTCCGTGGGAATGCCGGCGGTGTTCAAATCGGTGAGGAGGGAACCCACTTGGCCGGGAGTGGCGACCCCGATGGTGTCGCCCAGCGAGAGTTCGTCGCAGCCCATGGCGACCAGGCGACGGCAGACCTCGACCACCTGGGCCGCGGGCACCGGACCCTCCCAAGGGTCGCCGAAGCACATGGAGAGGTAGCCGCGCACCCGCGCTCCGGCATCCCGGGCGCGGGCCACCACCGGTTCGAACATGGCCAGTGCCTCGTCGACCGTACGGTTGAGGTTGGCCTTGGCGAAGGACTCGGTGGCGCTGGCGAAGACGGCCACGTCGCGGGCGCCGAGGGCCAGTGCACGGTCCAGGCCCTTCTCGTTGGGGACCAGGACCGGCAGGCGCGTGCCGGCCGCCAGGTCCGCGAGCTGCGGGAACAGGGCTTCCGCGTCCGCGAGCTGGGGCACCCACTTGGGGTGCACGAAGCTGGTGGCTTCGACGGTGGTGAGCCCGGCCGCGGCCAGCCGGTGGATGAACTCCACCTTGACGGCGGTGGGGACGGTGCCCTTCTCGTTCTGCAGGCCGTCGCGGGCCCCGACCTCGTAGATCCGCACGCGGGAGGGGAGTTGGGGGTCCCTCACGACCATCGGCAGCGTCACTGGGTGTCCTCCTCGTCGGGGGCGACCACGGCCAGGACCTGGTCCATGGCGACGGTGGCGCCGGCCTTCACGTCCAGCTCGGTGACGGTGCCGGCGTGCGGGGCCGAGATGACGTGCTCCATCTTCATCGCCTCCACCACCAGCAGGCTCTGCCCCGCCGCCACGTGGTCGCCCACGGCGACCTTGACGACGGTGACGGTGCCGGGCATGGGGGCGGTCAGGGCGTCCGCGCCGGAGTGGGCGGCGCCGGTGAGGGAGGCGGCGACGGGGTCGTACGTCTGGACGTGCCAGGCGTCCCCGTCGCGGCCCAGCCAGACGCCGTCGGGCGAGGCGGTGGTGCGGAAGGTATGGGTGAGACCGTCCAGTTCCACGGTGACCCGGCCGGGCTCCACCCGGTGGACGCCCCGGGCGAGGTGGGCGACGGGTTCGCCGCCCGGTACGCGCAGCCAGTGGGTCACCGGTGCGGGCGTGCCGCCCATCCGCCATCCGTCGGCGACCGAGAACGGGTCGGTCCAGCCCCCGGCGTCCGGGCGCGGTGCCCGCGCGGCCCCGGCCACGGCGGCAGCCGCCTCGTACACCTCCTGCGGCACTTCGCCGCCGGTCAGCGACTCCGCGTCCCGTTCCACCAGGCCGGTGTCCAGGTCGCCCGCGATCACGTCCGGGTGGGCCAGCAGGCGGCGCAGGAAGCCCGCGTTGGTCTGGACGCCCAGCGTCACCGTCTCCGCCAGCGCCGCGCGCAGCTTGCGCAGGGCGGTGGGGCGGTCCGGGCCGTACGCGATGACCTTGGACAGCATCGGGTCGTACAGGCTGCCGATCTCCGTGCCCACCGCGAGGCCGGAGTCCGTACGGACGCCGTTGCCCTGCGGTTCGCGCAGGGCGAGGATCGTGCCGCCGGAGGGGAGGAAGCCGCGCGCGGGGTCCTCGGCGCAGATACGGGCCTCGACGGCGTGCCCGGTGAGGGCGATGTCGGCCTGGGTGAAGGGGAGTTCCTCGCCCGAGGCGACGCGGAGCTGCCATTCCACCAGGTCCAGTCCGGTGATCAGCTCGGTGACGGGGTGCTCGACCTGGAGGCGGGTGTTCATCTCCATGAAGTAGTACGAGGAGGGATCGGCGCCCGGGACGATGAACTCGACCGTGCCCGCGCCCGAGTAGCCGCAGGACCGGGCGGCCTCGCAGGCTGCCTCGCCCATCGCGGCGCGGGTCGCCTCGTCGAGCAGGACCGAGGGGGCCTCCTCGATGATCTTCTGGTGGCGGCGCTGGAGGGAGCACTCGCGCTCTCCGAGGTGGACGACGTTGCCGTGGCCGTCGGCCAGGACCTGGATCTCGATGTGCCGGGGGCGGTCGATCCAGCGCTCCACCAGCAGGGTGTCGTCGCCGAAGGACGAGCGGGCCTCGCGGCGGGCGGCCGCGATCTCCTCGGCCAGGACGGCCTCCTCGCGGACCAGGCGCATGCCCTTGCCGCCGCCGCCCGCGGACGGCTTGAGGAGGACCGGCATGCCGATCTCCCGTGCCGCATCCGCGAGTTGATCATCCGTCAGTCCGCTGCCGCTCGAACCAGGGACGACCGGCACACCCGCCGCCTTCACCGTCTCCTTGGCGCGGATCTTGTCGCCCATCAGGGAGATCGCGGAGGCGGGGGGTCCGATGAAGACCAGGCCCGCGTCCGCGCAGGCCTGCGCGAAGTCGGCGTTCTCGGCGAGGAAGCCGTAGCCGGGGTGGACCGCTTGGGCCCCGGAGTGCCGGGCCGCTTCGATCAGCCTGTCGGCGCGGAGATAGCTCTCGGAGGCCGCCGGGGGGCCGATGCGTACCGCGGTGTCGGCCTCGCGCACATGGCGCGCGTCCGCGTCCGCGTCACTGAAGACGGCCACCGAACGGATGCCCAGCTCGCGCAGCGTGCGGATGACGCGTACCGCGATCTCGCCGCGGTTGGCGACCAGAACCGTGTCAAACATGGTCATTCTTCACTCACATCCGGAAGACGCCGAAGGCGGGGTCGGCGAGCGGGGCGTTCGCGCAGGCGGTCAGGGCCAGGCCGAGGACCTGGCGGGTTTCGAGCGGGTCGATGACACCGTCGTCCCAGAGCCGGGCGGACGCGTAGTAGGCGTTGCCCTGGGCCTCGTACTGGGCCCGGACCGGGTCCTTGAAGGACTCCTCGGCCTCGGCCGGCCATTCCTCGCCGCGCGCCTCGATCTGGTCGCGCTTGACGGTGGCCAGCACGGAGGCGGCCTGCTCGCCGCCCATGACGGAGATCTTCGCGTTGGGCCACATCCACAGGAAGCGCGGGGAGTACGCCCGGCCGCACATCGAGTAGTTGCCCGCGCCGTAGCTGCCGCCGACGACCACGGTGAGCTTCGGGACACGCGTGCAGGCCACCGCGGTGACCATCTTCGCGCCGTGCTTGGCGATGCCGCCGGCCTCGTAGTCGCGGCCCACCATGAAGCCGGAGATGTTCTGCAGGAAGACCAGCGGGATGCCGCGCTGGTCGCACAGCTCGACGAAGTGCGCGCCCTTCTGGGCGGACTCGGAGAAGAGGATGCCGTTGTTGGCGACGATGCCGACCGGGTGCCCGTGGATCCGGGCGAAGCCGGTGATCAGCGTCTGTCCGTACTCCGACTTGAACTCGGCGAAGCGGGAGCCGTCGACCACCCGCGCGATCACCTCGCGGACGTCGTAGGGGGTACGGGAGTCCACCGGCACCGCCCCGTACAGCCCGGCCGGGTCGACCGAGGGCTCCTCCACGGGCGTGACGGACCACGGCAGTTGGCCGCGCGCCGGGAGGGTGGCGACGATGTTCCGCACGATGCGCAGCGCGTGCGCGTCGTCCTCGGCGAGGTGGTCGGTGACCCCGGACGTACGCGAGTGGACCTCGCCGCCGCCCAGTTCCTCCGCCGTGACGACCTCGCCGGTGGCGGCCTTCACCAGCGGCGGGCCGCCGAGGAAGATGGTCCCCTGGTTCCGTACGATCACGGCCTCGTCGCTCATCGCGGGGACGTACGCCCCGCCCGCCGTGCAGGACCCGAGGACGGCGGCGATCTGCGGGATGCCGGCGCCGGACATCCGGGCCTGGTTGTAGAAGATCCGCCCGAAGTGCTCGCGGTCGGGGAACACCTCGTCCTGCATCGGCAGGAACGCGCCGCCGGAGTCCACCAGGTACAGGCAGGGGAGCCGGTTCTCCAGCGCCACCTCCTGGGCGCGCAGATGCTTCTTGACAGTCATCGGGTAGTACGTGCCGCCCTTGACGGTCGCGTCGTTGGCCACGACCACGCACTCGCGGCCGCTGACCCGGCCGATGCCGGCGATGACTCCGGCGGCCGGGGCCTGGTCGTCGTACATCCCGTTCGCGGCGAGCGGGGCCAGCTCCAGGAAGGGCGAGCCCGGGTCGAGGAGGGTGTCGACGCGGTCGCGCGGCAGGAGCTTTCCCCGGGCCACGTGCCGGGCCCGGGACTTCTCGCCGCCGCCGAGGCGGGCGGCGGCCAGTCGGGTGCGGAGGTCGTCCGCGAGCTCCCGGTGGGCGGCTTCGTTGGCCGCCCAGGACTCGGACGACGGATCCGCGGTGCTGGTGAGCACCGGTGCCTGCTGCATTCTGTCGAGCTCCCTTGCCCGCCGGACGTCAGGTCGTGCCGGGTCAGGTTAGTGACCGTTAACACTTCCCCTGAGGTTAACGAGCGCTAACGCGGATGTCCAGGGCGTGGAGGGGGTCGCTGGGAGTTCGTTGAAAGTTTGCTGTGAACTTGCAAATCGGAGGCATTGCCACCGCTTTCACCTATGATCAAAGATGCTTTCGCTAGGGGAATTGGTGTGGACCAGGGTCGTGTTGTGATGTGCTGAGAGTGTGCGGGACGGTGCCGGTTTGCGGGAACTGTTTCACTGGTGCGAACGTCCTGCGTTAGCGTGCCGATGTCTTTGTGAACAGCGTGATGTACGGGGAGGCTGTGACCATCGTGGCTTTACAGAGTGATGTGACCCAGAACGTCCAGGGCATTCAGAACGTCCAGGGCATTCAGAACATTCAGACCTTCCGGGACGTTCAGGACCAGGACGCCCAGGACCAGGAGTACTGCGGGGTGCCGGCGGAGATACCCGGTGATCCCAGAGGGGTGGAGAACCTGACCGGCCGCGAGCGCGAAGTGCTCGTCCGGCTCGGAACCGGGGCGGGGAACAGGGAGATCGCCAGGGCGCTCGGCATCGCGGAGCGCACGGTGAAGGCCCACCTCACCCACATCATGGGCAAGATCGGTGTCACCTCACGGCTGGAGGCGGCCCTGTTCGCCTACGCGCGGCACGACCTGGTGTGCCCGCGGGTGCACTGCCACGCGTAGAGCGGGGACCGCGACGAAAGGGCACTGCCTCCCGGGGCGGTGCCCTTTCGTGCACCTCCCTTCTGTACACCGCCCCTTCGGACACCACCCTTTTGTGCACCTCCCTTTCGTACACCACCCCCGGGGACACCTCCCCAAGGTCCAATAGTGCGCAGGGGGGCCCGAGTTGAATAGTTCTTCTTGCCAGCCGGAAAGACCGGCAGGGGAAAAGGAACTCAAGAACCGCTCCTTGAAAAGTCCTTTTCCTCACGGCAATGAGGAGGATCTCTCGTGAACAGCAAGATGCGCATGACCGCTGCCGCGCTCACGGCAGCCCTCGCCATCGGTGTCGCGGCCCCGGCGGCATCCGCGGTGGAGAACCGGACGTCCCAGACGGTCTCCTCCGTCGCCACCACCGCCCCGGTCCGTGACGCGGGTGCGGTCGGCGCGATCAAGCTCCAGGCCCAGACCCAGACCGGTTCGGCGGCCGCGGCCGGCCAGGACGCGCGCTCCGTCCAGGTCAAGGGCATGAGCTCGCTGGCCAGGCAGCTCGTCAAGAAGATCGTCGACAGCAAGTACGGCAAGGCCGCGATCAAGGCCGCCAAGAAGGGCCGCACCGCCTTCAAGAACTGGGTGAACAGCCTCTCCAACTTCAACCCGCTCAAGTGGGCGATCAAGGCCGCTCCGGCCTACGTGCTGGACGAGGTCATCACCTACCTGGTCAGCCACTTCTGAGAGGTCCAGGGCAGCACCGGGGAGTACAGGGCTCCACCGGGTAACACCGCGTAACACCGAACGATCCGAGTAGGACAAGCACGGCGGCCTCCTTGCGTGGGGTGAGGAGGCCGCCGCTCACCCCACACCGCACCACGCCACGCAGGAGGACATGACCCATGTCGCAACGCCGGATGTCGCCACGTCAGGAAACCGTCGAACGCAACCTCTGGGCCGCGCCCGCACTTTTCGTGCTGGTCGCCTGGGTGCTGTTCAAGAGGGACGAGTCCCAGGCCTCGGCCGCCGCGTGGGCCGTCTACGCGGTGGGCTGGCTGCCGGCCGTCGTCCTGCTCGCCAAGGCGGCCGTCACCCGCAGGAACCCCGGCATCGGGGCGGTCGTCGGCTGCGGAATTCTTGTCGTCATGGGCGCCGTGTTCTGGATGAACCACGGCTGAGGCGGGCCGGCTGCAATCGGATGCCGAATTATGTTCCGGCTTCCGGATTGAGGTCCGGCTTCTTGATTGCCGTCCGGCTTCCGGAATGCGGCCCGGCTTCCGGAATGCGATCCGGATTCCGGTTCGGTCCGGCTTCCGGAACAGGGTCCGGCTTCGGAGTGCAGTCCGGTTTCTGAAATGCCGGGCGTCCCGTACGTCCGGCACCCCCGGTCGACCCGTACGCCCGCACCACGACGAGCCGCACGGCGGACGCGTCCTGGCCGGTACCGCTGTGGGCGCCCCCACATCTCCCGCAGGTTAACGACCGCTAACCCCGTGGGTAGAATGCTCCCCATGAGCAGCACCGAAGCGTCCCCGGCCCCCGCCGCCCGGGTCGCGGCCCCCACCCGCCGGGAGCAGATCCTCAAGGAAGCGGCCCTCCTCTTCGCCGAGCGGGGCTTCCACGGGGTCGGCGTCGACGAGATAGGCGCCGCGGTGGGCATCAGTGGCCCCGGCCTCTACCGGCACTTCGCCGGCAAGGACGCCATGCTGGCCGAACTCCTGGTCGGCATCAGCGAACGGCTGCTGGACGGCGGACGGGCCAGGGTCGAGGCGGCCCCGGAGGACCCGGCCGCCCTGCTGGCCGCGCTCGTCGACGGCCACATCGACTTCGCCCTGGACGACCGCCCGCTGATCACGCTGCACGACCGCGAACTGGACCGGCTGCGGGACGCGGACCGGCGGCGGGTGCGGCAGTTGCAGCGGCAGTACGTGGAACTGTGGGTGACAGCGGTACGCCGGACGTACCCGGGCACCTCGGAACCGGAGGCGCGCGCCGCCGTCCACGCCGTCTTCGGCCTGCTCAACTCCACCCCGCACCTCGGCTCCGGCCTGCCGGGACGGGGCGCGACCCAGGCGCTGCTGAGGCGCCTGGCGCACGGGGCGTTCGGAGCGCTGGGCGGCTGAGGACGCTCACCGACAGCCGGTGACGGTGCCCGCGACTCCGCGTCCACCCTCCGGAACCGTCCGTGCGTCCGCGGTCGGGCCCGGCAGAATGGGCGGCATGCCGATACTCAGCCGCGCCGCCCTCGTCGACCATCTCGTCCGCTGCCGCATCGCGGGCGACGTCGCCACCCCCCGCGACAACAACCTCTCCCACTACCGCAAGCTCGCGAACGGCGACCGGCACTACTGGCTCGGCATCGAGCTCGGCGACCGGTGGACGGACGAGCAGGACGTGCTCGCCGTGATGGCGGAGAGGTGCGGCGTCAGTGACGACCCCGAGCACCGGCACGGGCAGGACACCATCGATCCCGAGCTGACCGTGGACGCCCTGGACCGGGCCGCCGCCCGGCTGCGCAAGGCCGCCGCCGACAAGCAGCGGGTGCTGTTCGCCACCGGGCACCCCGGCGCGCTGCTCAACGTGCACGGGTCCACCGCCCGCGCCCTGCGCGACGCCGGGTGCGACGTCGTACGGATCCCCGCCGGGCTCACCGCCGACGAGGGCTACGTGGTGCAGTTCGCCGACGTCGCCGTCTTTGAACGCGGGGCCAGTCTGTGGCACACCCACTCGCCCGCCCCGATGACGGCCATCCTCGACGGACTCCAGCGCAACGGCGAGGCCCTGCCCGACCTGGTCTTCGCCGACCACGGGTGGGCGGGCTGCGCGGGCCAGCGCGGCATCGACTCGATCGGGTACGCCGACTGCAACGACCCGGCGCTGTTCCTGGGCGAGGCCGAGGGGACGATGGCCGTCACCATCCCGCTCGACGACCACGTCATCGACCCGTACTTCTACGAGCCGATGACGGACTACCTGCTGGACGCGGCCGGCCTGCGCTGATCGCGTCCCGGTGTCGGGTCCAGGTACACCCTGGCCACGGCCGGGTAGCGGGACCGCAGCCGCTGCTCGGCCCGTTCGCACGCCCACTCGATCTGCTCGGCGGTGGTGCGCCCGTCCCGGAAGTCGATCTTCGCGGCGACCAGGATCTCGGTGGGGCCCTGGATGAGGGTGGTCAGTTCCAGTACGCCGACGATCTCCTCCACCGCGAGGAGCTCGGCCCGCATCCCCTCGCGCATCTCGCGCGGCACCGGCCTGCCGATGAGGAGCGCCGCGTTGCTGCGGCCCAGCACCCAGGCCACGTACGCAAGCAGCACGCCGATCAGGACCGAGGCGACTCCGTCCCAGACGCCCGAGCCGGTCAGTTGCCCGCCCAGCAGGCCGCCCGCCGCGAGCAGCAGGCCCACCAGGGCGGCCGAGTCCTCCATGACGACCGCCTTGACGGCGGTGTCCGGGGTGAGCCGGAAGTAGCGTCCCGGCGGGCTGCCGAGCCGGGCCGCCTCCGCGCGGATCTGCTTGAGGCCGGTGCGCAGCGAGTAGCTCTCCAGCAGGAACGCGACGGCCAGGACGACGTACGAGAGGACCGGGCTGCCCAGGTCCTCGCCGTGGGTGAGGGTGTGGACGCCGTCGTAGACCGAGAAGACCGCGCCGCCGACGAACGTCGCGACGGAGGCGAGCATCGCCCAGATGTAGCGCTCCGGGCCGTAGCCCAGCGGATGCTCCTCGTCGGCGGGTTTGGCGCTGCGCTTGAGCGCGGTCAGCAGCATCAGCTCGGTGACCGTGTCGGCCACCGAGTGCGCCGCCTCCGACAGCATGGCGCTGGAGCCGCTGATCAGCCCCGCGACCGCCTTCGCGACGGCGATCCCGAGATTGGCGCCCGCCGCCACGAGCACGGTGAAGGTGCTCTCGCCGCTGCTGTTTTCGGCGCCGCTCTTCTTGCTGCCGGCGCCGCTGGATCCGTCCTGTTCGTCCACTTTGCTCATGCAGAGACGGTACGGCGCGGTCAGCGTGGCACGCGGACGACGCCCTCCTGGATGACGGAGATCGCCAGCTTTCCGTCCTGCGTGTAGATCCGGGCCTGCCCGAGGCCCCGGCCGCCGGACGCCGACGGCGACTCCTGGTCGTACAGCAGCCACTCGTCCGCCCGGAACGGCCGGTGGAACCACATCGCGTGGTCCAGGGAAGCGCCCACCACGTCGCCGGTGGCCCAGCCGCCCCTGCCGTGGGCCAGCAGGACCGAGTCGAGGAGCGTCATGTCGGAGACGTACGTGGCCAGGCAGACGTGCAGGAGGGGATCGTCGGCGAGTTTGCCGCGGGTACGGAACCAGACCTGTGAGCGGGGCTCACGGGGCTCGCCCGCCGTCGCGTACGGCGGCGGGCCGACGTAGCGCAGGTCGATCGCGGCGCGCGCTTCGAGGAGGCGGTCCGCCGCGCCCGGGTCGATGAAGCGGTCCGCGTAGCGGGGGAGCGTCTCGGCGGCTGTGGGCAGCGACTCGGGGTCGGGGGCGTCCGGCATCGCCGCCTGGTGCTCCATGCCCTCCTCGTCCCGCTGGAAGGACGCGGAGAGGTGGAAGATCGGCTGTCCGTGCTGGACGGCGACCACCCGGCGGGTGGTGAAGGAGCGGCCGTCCCGGATCCGGTCGACCGTGTAGACGATCGGGGCGGACGGGTCGCCGGCGCGCAGGAAGTACGCGTGCAGGGAGTGGGCGCGGGGGGTGTCCTGCGAGGGAGCGGAGCCGGGGGCCGTGGGAGAGCCGTCCGCGACCGTGCGCCCCGCGGCGACCAGGGCCTGGGCGGCCACCTGGCCGCCGAACACGCGGGGGACGACGGCGGAGCGGCTCACGCCCCGGAAGATGTCCCGCTCGATCCGCTCCAGGTCGAGCAGATCGAGCAGGGACTCAAGTGCCTTGGTCATGGGGGGGGGTGGTGGCAGCGGGTGGCTGCTACAGGCCCATGTCCTTGGCGACGATCATCTTCATGACCTCGCTGGTGCCGCCGTAGATGCGGTTCACCCGGTTGTCGGCGTACAGGCGGGCGATCGGGTACTCGTTCATGAACCCGTAACCGCCGTGCAGCTGGAGGCACTTGTCGATCACGCGGTGTGCGACCTCGGTGGTGAACAGCTTCGCCGAAGCGGCCTCGGCGGCCGTCAGCTCGCCCGCGTCCAGTGCCTCGGTGGCCCGGTCCACGACCGCCTCGGCGGCGTCCACCTCGGCCTGGCAGGCGGCCAGTTCGAACTTGGTGTTCTGGAAGGCGGCCACCGGCTTGCCGAAGACCGTGCGGTCCTTGACGTACTGCTTGGTGAAGCGGATCGCGGCCTTCGCCTGGGCGTACGCGCCGAACGCGATGCCCCAGCGCTCGGAGGCCAGGTTGTGGCCGAGGTAGCCGAAGCCCTTGTTCTCCTCGCCCAGCAGGTCCTCGACCGGCACCTTCACGTCGACGAACGCCAGCTCGGCGGTGTCGGAGGTGCGCAGGCCCAGCTTGTCCAGCTTGCGGCCGACCGAGTAGCCCTCCAGCTTGGTGTCCACGGCGAACAGCGAGATGCCGAAGCGGCGGTCGTCCTCGCGCGGGGCGGCCGTACGGGCGCAGACGATCACGCGGTCCGCGTGCACGCCGCCCGTGATGAAGGTCTTGGCGCCGTTGAGGACGTAGTGCGTGCCGTCCTCGGAGAGCTTGGCGGTGGTCTTCATGCCCGCGACGTCGGAGCCGGTGCCCGGCTCGGTCATGGCGAGCGCCCACATCTCCTCGCCGGTGACGAACTTCTCCAGGTAGCGCTTCTTCTGCTCGTCGGTGGCGAGCATCTTGATGTACGGCAGGCCCAGCAGGACGTGCACGCCTGAGCCGCCGAAGGTCACGCCCGCGCGGGCGGTCTCCTCGTACAGGACGGCCTCGAACTTGTGGGACTCCATGCCCGCGCCGCCGAATTCCTCGGGCACGTTGATGCCGAAGACGCCCAGCTCGCCGAGCTTGTAGTAGAACTCGCGCGGCGCCTGGCCCGCGGCGAACCACTCGTCGTAGACCGGCACGACCTCGGCCTCGATGAAGGCCCTCAGGGTCTCCCGGAACGCCTCGTGGTCCTCGTTGAATACGGTACGGCGCACGTGACGCTCCCTCTGCGAGTGGTGGATCCCTGCCCTTGAGCGAGGCCCCGCGGCGGACGGTGCCGCTAAGCGCTTGCTCAGATACCCGGCAAAAGTTACCGGCCGGTCACCGGGGTGTCCAGAGGAGAGTGGTGTTGGAGGGACCACACCGGTGCGATGCCGGGCGTCACCCGAGAGGGTGGCGGTACCGTCGTTGTGGGCCCGCGGGCACGCGGCGTCCGACACCATCCCGTCCATGGGAGCAGCGATGGCCGCAGAGGTAGCACCGACACCGCAGTGGGAACGGGCCACCCCGGAGAACTGGATGTACCCGCCGGCGAACGGCTGGACGTACGGCCAGGTCCGAGAGCTTGGTCTGCCGTTCGACTGGGATCTGGTGGATGGGACGATCGTGCCGCGTGGGATGACGAATCAATGGCATGACGACGTGCGGGACGGGATCTTCTTCGCGCTGCGGCAGCAGAAGTGCGAGCCCTTCAGGGTCAACGCCGAGCGTTGTGTGCTGTTCGACGAGACGAATGTGCAGAAGCCCGACGTCGTGGTCTTTGACCAGTCCGGGCTGGAGCGGGGCAGCCTCGGGTGTGTACCCGCGGACCGGGTTGCCCTTGCGGTGGAGGTCGTCTCCACCGGGTCGCGCTCGGACGACCGCTTCCGGAAGCCCGGCATGTACGCGGCAGCCGGGATCGACCATTTCTGGCGGGTCGAGCGGGGCGAGGACGGCACACCGGTCGTCTACGAGTTCTGGTACCACCACGAAGCGGGGGTCTACGCGCCGAGCCCCGAGACCCCCGTGCACCGCGGGAAGCTGACGACCTCCGTTCCGTTCGCCGTGGAGATCGCGCTCACCTCACTGCTGGAGGACTGACAGCCGAGGCGGGAGTACGGACCTGTCCGCAACGGCCAAAACCCCACCCCGCTTCATCGCATCCGTACATGTGCGGAATCCGCAGCCCTGCCTAACCTCGATCTCATGAACACTCCCTCTTCCGAGCCCCGCGGCCCCGTCGACTCGTCCCGCATTCCCCGGTACGCCGGACCGGCGACGTTCGCCAGGCTGCCGCGTCTGGACGAGGTCGGCGGGCGTACGGATGTCGCCGTCGTCGGCGTTCCCTTCGACTCCGGTGTCTCCTACCGGCCCGGCGCGCGCTTCGGCGGCAACGCCATCCGTGAGGCCTCGCGGCTGCTGCGGCCGTACAACCCGGCGCAGGACGCCTCCCCGTTCGCCCTCGCGCAGGTCGCGGACGCCGGTGACATCGCCGCGAACCCGTTCAACATCAACGAGGCCGTCGAGACGATCGAGGCGGCCGCCGACGACCTGCTGGGCAACGGCGCCCGCATGATGACCCTCGGCGGCGACCACACCATCGCCCTGCCACTGCTGCGCTCGGTGGCGAAGAAGCACGGCCCTGTCGCCCTGCTGCACTTCGACGCCCACCTCGACACCTGGGACACCTACTTCGGCGCCGAGTACACCCACGGCACCCCGTTCCGCCGCGCCGTGGAGGAGGGCATCCTCGACACCGAGGCCCTCTCCCACGTGGGCACCCGCGGCCCGCTGTACGGCAAGCAGGACCTGCGGGACGACGAGAAGATGGGCTTCGGCATCGTCACCTCCGCCGACGTCATGCGGCGCGGCGTCGACGAGGTCGCCGACCAGCTGCGGCAGCGGATCGGCGACCGGCCGCTGTACATCTCCATCGACATCGACGTGCTCGACCCGGCCCACGCGCCCGGCACGGGGACGCCGGAGGCGGGCGGGCTGACCTCGCGCGAGCTGCTCGAAATCATCCGTGGCCTGTCCTCCTGCAACCTCGTCTCCGCGGACGTGGTCGAGGTCGCCCCGGCGTACGATCACGCCGAGATCACCTCGGTCGCCGCGTCCCACACGGCGTACGAGCTGACGACGATCATGTCCCGCCAGATTGCCGAGGCACGCACGAAGTGACGCACGACCACGACCTGGTCCTTTGCCCCACCCCAGCCCAGACGGCGGCCGCCCTGGCCCCGCCGCCCGGCCGCACCGGCGGGGACCTCGTCGTGGAGACCCTGCGGGGGCTCGGCGTGACCACCGTCTTCGGGGCGGCCGGACCCGGGTCCCCGCTGGAGCCCGGGGGCCGACTGGAGCCCGGGGGCCGGCTGGAGTCCGGGTCCCCGCTGGACGACGCCCTCGGTCGCTCCGGGCTGACCCTGTGGAACGGCTTCGCCACGGCCGCCGGAGCGGGCCACGCGGCGGACGGCTTCGGGCGTCTCACCGGCGAGGCGGCCGCGCTGTCGGCCCCCGAGGGGCCCGGCAGCACGGTGCTCGCGGAGGCCCTCGCAGCCTCCGCCCCGCTGCTCGTCCTGGCCACCGGGCCCGTGGCCGGGGCGGCGGAGCACGTGAAGGCGGCCTTCACCGCCAGGACCCCCTCCCAGCTGCCCACCGCCGTCGCCGAGGCGTGGGAGGCCGCGCTGACGGCCCCGCACGGGCCGGTGTGGCTGGAGCTCGACCCGGCCGCGCTGGCCGCCGTGACCGTACTTCCGGAGGTCAACGCCCCCGACGTGCTCCCGCACGAACTGCCCCCGCGCCCCGAACTCACCGCCCTGGCCGCCCACTGGCTGGAGACCGCCGAGCGCCCCCTGATCGTCACGGGCGGCGGCGCCACCCGCGCGGACGCGGCGGGCAAGGTCAAGGCGCTGGCCGCCCGGCTGGACGCCACCGTCGCGACGACCCCGGGCGGCGCGGGCACCCACCCCGACGCCCACGAGGTGACGCCCGCCCTCCTCGAAGCGGCGGACGTGCTCCTGCTGGTCGGTACGACCCTGGAGGGCATCGGCTTCACCCCGCCCGCCCGGCTGATCCAGATCGACGCCGCCCCGTCCCGCCTGGAAGCCCACCACGCCCCGGCCCTGGGCATCCACGCGGACGCCCGGCTGGCGCTGACGGCCCTGCTGGAGACGGTCGCGGTACGGGAGCCGGGGGTGCGGGAGCCGGGAGTGCGGGAGCCCGAGGGCCGGGGATCCGATGGGGGCCGGGCAACCGGAGCGGGCCAGACCCAGGCCGCTGTGCCCTCCCCGCTCGCCGACCCCCTCCTGGCGGTGGTCCGGCATACCCTTCCGCCTCGTACCCCCACCTTCTGGGACCGCGCTCCGGCCGGCTTCCGGCCACGCCACCCCAACACCTTCCACGCCCCGCAGGCCGCCGGAACCACGGGCTACGCCTTCCCGGCGGCCCTGGGCGCTGCCGTCGCGGACCCCGGTGCCGTGGTCCTCGCCGTCTCGGACGCCGCTCCCGGCGCGGCGGCGCTCGGGGAGCTGGCCACCGCAGCGGCCGCCGGTCTGCCGCTCGTATGGCTGATCACGGACGGCACGGCGGAAGCCGGGGTCGCGGCGGCGGCGGAAGCGGCGGGCGTTGCGCTCGTGCGTGCGGAACTCGGCGATGCCGCCGAGGAGTTGACGAAGGCGGTGGCTCTGCGGGGTCCCGTGGTCGTCGTGCTCCGCGCCTGACGGCGTTCCTGCCGGGGCTCTCGCGTGCCCCGGCGACGGCCGCACCCCGCCACTACATTGCTGCTCGTGAGGCAACTGATACGGATGTGGCGGGTGTGCTCGCGGCCGCAGGTGCCGCAGCCGCCGGGGGCCCAGTCGCCGGGGCCTGGTTCTGGTTCTGGGTCCGGTTGCGGGACCGGGGCTGGGACTGTGTCCGGGTCCTGTGCGTACCCCCACGCTCCCCGGGCCCCCGCCCTCCACCTCCACCGGTTGACACCCCGCACCGCCGCCACCCTCGCCCTGGCCGCCGGACTGCTCCTCGCCGGACTCGCGCCTCCCGCTCCGTACGCCGGGGCCGTCACCGCCGCCGCCCCGCCGGGGGCCGCCGCCGCGCTGTCCCCTGTCTGCACCTCCCGCAAGGCCGGTCTGGCCGCCCGGCTGCGGCGTGACCTCACCGCCGCCCTGCGCGACCGGCCGGGGAGCGTCGCGCTCGTCGCCCACGAGCACTCCAGCCGCACCTCCTGCACCCTGCGTTCCCGCCGCTCCTACGACGCCGCCAGCGTCATCAAGGTGACCGTCCTGGCGGCCCTGATGTGGGACGCGCAGAGGAGCGGCCGGGCCCTGACCGCCCGGGAGCGCTCCTTGGCCACCGCCATGATCACCAGGTCCGCGAACGCCGCCACCGGCACCCTGTGGCGGCAGCTCGGGAACAGGCGGATCAACCGGTTCCTGACCGCCGCCGGGCTGTCGCGCACGACACTCGGGTGGGGCAGGCTCTGGGGGCTCTCCCAGGTCGACGCCGCCGAGCAGAGCCAACTCCTGAGCCTCCTGACCCGGCCGAACAAGGTCCTGACCGCCAGTTCGCGGGCGTACATCCTCGACCGCATGGCGCACGTCGTGCCCGCCCAGCGCTGGGGCACCCCGGTCGGCGCCCCCGTGACGATGCGGGTGCACGTCAAGAACGGCTGGCTGCCCCGCGCCGAAGGGGGCTGGCGGGTGCACTCGCTCGGCGTGTTCACCCGCCGGGGGCACGACTACACGATCGCCGTGCTGACCCAGGGCAACGCGACGCTGCGCCAGGGCGTCCGCACCGTCCAGGCCGTCTCCCGCGCCGTCCACCACGGCCTCAACCTCCCGGCCACCGGCAGGCCCCGCACCCCCGAGCCCCCCACCGGACTCGTCACCCCGCCCGCCGTCCCGGAGGAAGTCGTCCCGCCCACCCCCGAGGACCCGCACCCCGAGGAGCCGACCCGCGCGGACCCGCACCCCGAGGAGCCGACGTACGCGGATCCGTACCCCGAGGAGCCGACGTCCGCGGACCCGCACCCCGAGGAACCGACGCACGCGGACCCGCAGCCGGAGGACCCCGCAGCCCCCGCGTCCGCCCCCGCGCCCTAGCCGATTTGTTGCCGAGGGATGAAATCCGCACCTCACGGCGTTCCCCCCACCGGCACAGCACAGTGAGCGGGACCACCGGGAGGCAGCACGTGGCGGGAGCAGCGGGAGAGTCCGAGCGCGGGGCCGGGTGGGCACGGCGGCTGACCGGTTACGCGTGGCGCTACCGGGCCAATGTGCTGCTCGCCCTCGGGTCCTCCCTCGGCGGCATGGCGGTGATGGCGCTCGTCCCACTGATCACCAAGATCGTCATCGATGACGTGATCGGCAAGGGCACCAGGTCGCTGGCGGTGTGGACCGGGCTGCTGATTGCCGCAGCGGTCGTCGTCTACGTGCTGACGTTCATCCGCAGGTACTACGGCGGCAAGCTCGCCCTCGACGTCCAGCACGACCTGCGCACCGACATGTACGGCGCGATCACCCGGCTCGACGGACGGCGGCAGGACGAGCTGTCCACCGGTCAGGTCGTCGGGCGGGCCACCAGCGACCTCCAGCTCATCCAGGGCCTGCTCTTCATGTTGCCGATGACCATCGGCAACATCCTGCTGTTCCTGATCTCGCTGGGGATCATGGCGTGGCTGTCCCCGCTGCTCACCCTGGTCGCGCTCGCCGTCGCCCCCGCCCTGTGGTTCATCGCCAGGCTCAGCAAGAAGCGCCTGTTCCCGGCCACCTGGTACGCCCAGGGCCAGGCCGCGGCCGTCGCCGGAGTCGTCGACGGAGCCGTGTCCGGCGTCCGCGTGGTGAAGGGGTTCGGGCAGGAGGAGCAGGAGACCGGGAAGCTCCGCCAGGTGTCCCGGCGGCTGTTCGCGGGCCGGCTGCGCACCGTCAAGCTCAACTCGCGGTACACCCCCGCCCTCCAGTCCGTACCCGCCCTCGGGCAGGTCGCGATGCTGGCGCTCGGCGGCTGGCTGGCGACCAGGGGGCAGATCACGCTCGGCACGTTCGTGGCGTTCTCCACCTACCTCGCCCAGCTCGTGGGCCCCGTGCGGATGCTCGCGATGGTGCTGACCGTGGGCCAGCAGGCCAGGGCCGGTGTCGAGCGGGTGCTCGAACTGATCGACACCGAACCCTCGCTCCAGGACGGCACGAAGGAACTGCCCGCCGACGCCCCCGCCACCGTCGAGTTCGACGACGTCGCCTTCGGGTACGAGGACGGCCGCCCGGTGCTCGACGGCTTCTCGCTGCGGATCGACGAGGGCGAGACGGTCGCCGTCGTCGGTTCCTCCGGCAGCGGCAAGTCCACCGTCTCGCTGCTGCTGCCCCGCTTCTACGACGTCGACCGGGGCGCCGTGCTCGTCGGCGGCCACGACGTGCGCGAGCTCACCCTCACCTCGCTGCGGGCCGGGATAGGGCTGGTGCCCGAGGACAGCTTCCTGTTCTCCGACACCGTGCGGGCCAACCTGGCGTACGGGGTCCCGGACGCCACCGACGCACAGATCAGGGCCGCCGCCCGCGCCGCCCAGGCCGACCGCTTCATCGAGGAACTCCCCGACGGCTACGACACCAAGGTCGGCGAGCAGGGCCTGACGCTCTCCGGAGGCCAGCGCCAGCGGCTCTCGTTGGCCCGCGCGATCCTCACCGACCCCCGGCTGCTCCTCCTCGACGACGCCACCTCGGCCGTCGACGCCCGGGTCGAGCACGAGATCCACGAAGCGCTGAAGTCGGTCATGGCGGGACGCACCACCCTGCTCATCGCCCACCGCCGCTCCACCCTGAACCTCGCCGACCGCATCGCCGTACTCGACGGCGGGCGCCTCGCCGACATCGGCACCCACGAGGAACTGGAGCGGCGCTCCGCCCTCTACCGCCGGCTGCTCACCGACCCCGACGAACTGGGCGGCGTATCGCCCGGCCACACGCCCCCGCCGGCCCCGGTGGAGGACGACCGGTCCGTGCAGGCCGAGCTGGACGCCGAGTTCGACGCCGAACGCGGCATCACCCCCGACCTGTGGATACGCGACGAGAGCGACCCGGCGAAGACCGCCAGGGACCACGCGCCGGGAATGCCCGCGACCCCCGAGCTGCTCGCCCAGGTGGCCGCGCTGCCGCCCGCCGACGACGTACCCGGCATCGACGAGGCGCGCGCCGTCGCACCCGAGACGTCCTACGGGCTGCGCAGGCTGCTGCGCGGCTTCGGGCTCCCGCTGCTCGTCAGCCTGGGACTGGTCGCCGTCGACGCGGGAATGGGACTGCTGCTGCCGGTCCTGATCCGGCACGGCATCGACGAAGGCGTCAACCGGCTCGCGCTCGGCGCGGTGTGGGTGGCGGCAGGGCTCGCGCTGCTCGCCGTACTCGTGCAGTGGGGCGCCCAGATCTTCGAGGCCCGGATGACGGGCCGTACCGGTGAGCGGGTGCTGTACTCGCTGCGGCTGAAGATCTTCGCGCAGCTCCAGCGGCTCGGGCTCGACTACTACGAGCGGGAGCTGACCGGGCGCATCATGACCCGGATGACGACCGACGTCGACGCACTGTCCACCTTCCTCCAGACCGGCCTGGTCACCGCCTTCGTCTCCGTCGTCACCTTCTTCGGCGTCCTGGCCGCCCTCGTCGTCATCGACGTGGAACTGGCGCTCGTCGTCTTCGCGACGCTGCCGCTGCTGGTCATCGGCACGTACTTCTTCCGGAAGAAGAGCGTCCAGGCGTACGAGCTGGCCCGCGACCGGGTCGGCGCCGTCAACGCGGACCTCCAGGAGTCCGTCGCCGGACTGCGCATCGTGCAGGCCTTCGGGCGCGAGAAGGCGGGCCGCGCGCGGTTCACCGCCAACAGCCGCAGCTACCGGCAGGCGCGGGTGCGCGGCCAGTGGCTGATCTCGGTGTACTTCCCCTTCGTCCAGCTGCTCTCCTCGGTGGCGGCCGCCGCCGTGATGATCGTCGGGGCCGGGCGGATCGAGGCCGGCACGCTGACCGCGGGCGCGCTCGTCGCCTACCTCCTCTACATCGACCTCTTCTTCGCCCCCGTCCAGCAGCTCTCCCAGGTCTTCGACGGGTACCAGCAGGCGACGGTGTCGCTGCGCCGGATCCAGGAGCTGCTGCGCGAGCCGACCTCCACCGCGAGCGCGGCCACCCCGAAGGAGGTGCACTCGCTGCGCGGCGAGATCGCCTTCGAGGACGTCTCCTTCCGGTACGGCGACGAGGAGGAGGCGCTGTCCGGCGTCTCGCTGCACATCCCGGCAGGACAGACGGTGGCCTTCGTCGGCGAGACCGGTGCCGGCAAGTCCACCCTGGTCAAGCTGGTCGCCAGGTTCTACGACCCCACCTCGGGCCGGGTCACCGCCGACGGCAGCGACCTGCGCGACCTGGACATGACCGCCTACCGGCACCGGCTCGGCGTCGTCCCGCAGGAGGCGTACCTGTTCGCCGGCACGGTCCGCGACGCCATCGCGTACGGGCGGCCGGACGCCACCGACGCCGAGGTGGAGGCGGCGGCCCGCGCGGTCGGTGCCCACGACATGATCGCCACCCTCGAAGGCGGCTATCTGCACGAGGTCGCCGAACGCGGACGCAATCTGTCCGCCGGGCAGCGCCAGCTCATCGCGCTCGCCCGCGCCGAACTGGTCGACCCCGACATCGCGTTGCTCGACGAGGCCACCGCCGCCCTCGACCTGGCCACCGAGGCCCAGGTCAACCAGGCCACCGACCGGCTGGCCGGACGCCGCACCACCCTGGTGGTGGCCCACCGGCTGACCACCGCCGCCCGCGCCGACCGGGTCGTGGTCATGGACCGGGGGCGGGTCGCCGAGGACGGTACGCACGAAGAACTGCTCGCCCTGGACGGCAAGTACGCCCGGCTGTGGCGCACCTTCGTCGGGGAGGACGAACCGGCAGTGGTCTGACCTGCCGGAAGGTACTCGGTGCCCGATGCAACCGATCCGTGGCCAGAAGCGTCGTACGTGCATACGATCTCCAGGCGGGTGGAGGCAAGTGTGTTCGGCGGGGCGGGTGGGGCAGGCGTGAGACCTATGGGACCGATCAGAAGAAGAGTGGCCGAGGTGTGCGCCGTGGCGGTCGCGGCCGGACTGCTGTCGCTCGGCGGCCCGGCCGTGGGGCAGGCCGAGGCGGCTGCCGCGTGCAAGGGTGCCCAGGTCAAGACGTACCGCTTCGCGACCGGGGAGATCCGCGTCTACAAGAGCCGCCAGTACGTCTGCGCCACGACCGTCGCCAAACGTGCCGGCGCCCGCCAGAAGATGCGGGTCAGCATCCAGGCGCGCGGCAGCCGGGCCGCCGTCGAGGGCGGGACCTTCACCCGGCACGCGGGGCCGGTGACGGTGTACGCGCTCAACCGGTGTGTGCGGGTGGCGGGGTCGGTGGGTACGAAGAGCGCGGCGTCGGGGTGGATCCTGTGCTGAGGGGCTGAGGGGCTGAGGGGCGGGGGAGTAGGGGTGCGGGCGGCCCCGCCGCCCAAGGGGGCTGGGGGACAGGGGCGCGGGGGCGGCACCGTCGCCCAAGGGGGCTGGGGGTCTGGGGGCTCAAGTCGCCCGAAACCGGCGGAAAGTCGCTTGGATTCTTCGCCCGTCCCCATGGAGTCTTCGGCGATCTCCTCAATTCCTCTGCTGACAAAGGGGATTGCCGAGAGTTAGGTTCACCCCTGTTGTTCGTGTGCCGACAGGGGAGTGGCGAATGCGCAAGACGTTCAGAGGTGTGCTCGCGGGAGCCGTGCTGGTGGGGACCGTCGGTGCGACCAGTGGCGCGATAGGCCCGGCCGCCGCGCTGGAACCCGTGCCCGCGGCGGCCGGAAGCACAGCCGCCGGCAACCAGGCGGCCGAGGCCCCCGCCGCCGACATCAAGGACCGCATCCTCGCCATCAAGGGCATGTCCCTGATCGAGGAGAAGCCGTACGCCGGCTACCGCTACTTCGTCCTCAACTACACCCAGCCCATCGACCACCGCCACCCCGAGCGCGGCACCTTCCAGCAGCGCCTCAGCCTGCTGCACAAGGACGTCGCCCGCCCCACCGTCTTCTTCACCAGCGGCTACCACCTCTCCACCCGGCCGGGCCGCTCCGAGCCGACCGCCCTCATCGACGGCAACCAGGTCTCCCTGGAGTACCGGTTCTTCACCCCCTCGCGCCCCGCGCCCGCCGACTGGTCCAAGCTGGACATCAAGCAGGCCGCCGACGACCAGCACCGCGTCTTCACCGCACTGAAGTCGATCTACTCCAAGAAGTGGCTGTCCACCGGCGGCTCCAAGGGCGGCATGACCGCCACGTACTACGAGCGCTTCCACCCGCGCGACATGGACGGCGTCGTGGCGTACGTCGCCCCCAACGACGTCCGCAACACGGAGGACTCGGCGTACGACCGCTTCTTCCGCACGGTCTCCACCAAGGAGTGCCGCGACCGCCTCAACAACCTCCAGCGCGAGGCCCTGGTCCGCCGGGCCCCGCTGCTCGCCAAGGCAAAGGCGCTCGCCGCCGAGAACGGCTCCACCTTCCAGACCATCGGCAGCGTCGAGAAGGCCTACGAGAACACCGTCCTGGACTTCGTCTGGGGCTTCTGGCAGTACGGCTCCGAGAAGGAGTGCGGGGAGGTTCCTGTCGCGAAGACCGCCACCGACGACGAGATCTTCAACTACCTGGACGCCAAGTCGGGCTTCGGCTCCTCCAGCGACCAGAGCCTGGCCGACTACACCCCGTACTACTACCAGGCGGGCACCCAGCTCGGCGCACCCCAGTACAAGTACCCGCACCTCAAGGGCCTGATGAAGTGGGGCCCGGACTACTTCCAGCCCCGGGTGTACGTGCCGCGCGACATCCCCATGAAGTGGCAGCAGGACCGTCCGATGCGCGACGTCGCCGACTGGCTGCGGCGGGACGCCCGGCAGATGATGTTCGTGTACGGGCAGAACGACCCGTGGGGCGCCGAACGCTTCGTCCCCGCGGGTGGTGTCCGCAACGACAACCACACCTACACCGTGCCGGGCGCCAACCACGGCGCCCAGATCGCCGGGCTCCCGGCCGGCCAGCGCGCGGCGGCCATCGCCCAGGTCCTGAAGTGGGCCGGTGTCGCCTCGCCGACCGTCCAGGCGGACCCGGGGAAGGCCAAGCGGCTGACCCCCTACGACGCGAAGCTGGACGTGGTCGAGATGAACAAGGAGCAGCAGCTGCGCCCGTAACTCTGTGCTTCTGAGGTGGATTTCACCTCAAAGGGCTCGCGCACCCCACAGGCCGTCCGCCGTCCAGCCGTACGTAGAGGCGGGTGGCGGACGGGCACCGGGCGCGCGAGCCGACCGCCTCGGACACCTTGAACTCCGGCTCCCGGCCACCTGATCCGTCGCAGGCCGTCTCCTTCACCTTGCCGTCGCCCGCGCCGTACACGCAGTCCCCGACGACCGTGTGCGGGCCGCCGCCGCCCCCGGGGTCGCCGGGGTGCGGGGCCTGGAGGTTGCGCATGCAGGCGTACCCCAGCGGCACGACCCCGTCGCCGTCCTCGTCGGTGGCCTGTCCGGACTCCGAGAGGTGCAGGACGAAGTCGGTGCGGGGCGGACACGAACTGGTCTCTCCCGCAGGGCCGTTGTAGCGCGCGACGACCCGAGCGGCGGCGCGCTCGCTCGCGCAGGACACCTCGCGTGGCGTCTTCCCGTACGAACTGCACTCGCGTACGTCGAGGAAGACCGCGCCGTACCCCGAAGAGGTGACCGGCAGGCCGTGGCCGGTCTCCTTTCCCGGGCCCTCCCCGCCGCCCGAGCTTCCGCCCCCGCCCCCGTTCCAGCAACCGGTCAGCAGGCCGAAGGCCAGCAGTACGACCGCGAGCCCACGCGCGCCCCGCAGTCCGGGCCTCACCCCCGGTCCGCCGGGCCCTGATCCGTCGGGCCCTGATCCGTCCGGCCCCGTTCCGGCCGCCTCCGATGTCCCGTGCGTCCCGTGCGTCCCGTGCGTCTTGTGCGTCCTGTGCAGCATGCAGCACCCCCCGATACCTCTGCCCAGAGTGCGCGCGGGGGCGGCGGCCCGCCAGAGTGCGTCCGGCCGGTTCTGCCCCACGGGTACACCCCACGGGTACGCCGTACGGGCACCTGGTCGCCCCACCCCTCACTTGCGTACCAATTCCCGGGAACTCCGCCCTCGCGGGAACCCAGCCGCGCGGTGTTCCGTCCAAACCGCGTACTGCTGGAGAGTCTCCGCAGAGCGGTGTCGGCCCACGCTGCTGGCTGCGTTCGCTGACTCCCCTCTCCAGACCGCCTGCGGCCGGCAGTACGCCGCCACCGGTGCGCCCCCTCCAAATGCGCCGGTGGCGGCCCCCTTTCCTTGGTACCTCAACTCCCTCCGCCTGCACAGGTATTGACGGGCACTTACTTTCGGGCAAGCGTGTTCTCGCTGGAAGTTTCCTTCAAGAGTCCTTGCCGACCTTCACGAAGGGTTACGCCCGTGCCGGACCGCTCCTCCGCCCGCTCCGTCCCCGCCCGCTCCGCCCCCTCCCGCCGCACCGTGCTCGCCGCGAGCGCGGCCGCCGTGGCCTCCGCCGCCACCGGTGCCCTGCCCGCCGTCGCAGCCGACCGCCCCTCCACCGACCGCCTCAGACGGCTGATCGCGGGCATGACCCTTGAGGAGAAGGTCGGGCAGCTCTTCGTCATGCGGGTGTACGGGCTCTCCGCGACCGCCCCCGACCAGGCGGACATCGACGCCAACCTCAAGGAGATCGGCGTCCGCAACGCCGCCGAACTGATCGCCAAGTACCACGTCGGCGGCATCATCTACTTCGCCTGGGCGCACAACACCCGCGACCCGCACCAGATCGCCGACCTCTCCAACGGCATCCAGCGGGCCGCCCTCGCCCAGCGCACCCGTATCCCGCTCCTCATCTCCACCGACCAGGAACACGGCATCGTCGCGCGCGTGGGCAAACCGGCCACCCTGATGCCCGGCGCGATGGCGCTGGGCGCGGGCGCCTTCCGCCGGGGCACCAGGGACGCCCGCGAGGCCGCCCGCATCGCCGGGACCGAGCTGCTCGCCCTGGGCATCAGGCAGAACTACGCCCCCGACGCCGACGTCAATGTCGACCCCGCCAACCCGGTCATCGGGGTCCGCTCCTTCGGCTCCGTACCGGCATCGGTGGCGGCCCTGGTGGCCGCCCAGGTGCGTGGCTACCGGGGCGCGGGCATCGCCACGGCCGCCAAGCACTTCCCCGGCCACGGCGACACCAAGGACGACAGCCACAACAAGCTCCCGTACATCGACCACACCCGCGAGGAGTGGGCGGCCCTCGACGCCCCGCCCTTCCGGGCCGCGATCGCCGCCGGCATCGACTCGATCATGACCGCGCACATCGTCGTCCCGGCCCTCGACCCCGCCGAGGACCCGGCGACCCTCTCCCGCCCCATCCTCACCGGTATCCTCCGCGAGGAGCTGGGCTATCAGGGTGTCGTCGTCACGGACTCGCTCGGCATGCAGGGCGTACGGACGAAGTACGGCGACGACCGGGTACCCGTCCTCGCCCTCAAGGCGGGCTGCGACCAGCTGCTCAACCCGCCGGACCTGGACCTGGCGTGGAACGCGGTGCTGGCGGCCGTCCGGGGCGGCGAGCTGACCGAGGCCCGCCTCGACGAATCGATCCTGCGCATCCTGCGGCTCAAGGCGCGGCGCGGCATGTTCGACCGGCCGTACGTCACCCACCGGGGGGTGGACCGGACGGTGGGCATCGGCTCCCACCTCGCGGCGGCCGACCGGATCGCCGACGCGACGACGACCCTGCTGGTGAACGAGGGCGGCCTGCTGCCGCTCTCCAGGCGTGGGCACCGGCGCGTCCTGGTCGTCGGAGTCGACCCCGCGTCCCCCTCCGGCACCACGGGCCCGCCGACCACGGTTCTCGCGGCTGCCCTGACGGGACTCGGGTTCACCGCGACGGCCCTGTCCACGGGGTCGGCCCCGACGCGCGCGAAGATCGACGAGGCGGTGGCGGCGGCACGGGCGGGTGCGGACGCGGTGGTCGTCGCCAGCCGCAACGTCACGGCGGCGAGCGCCCAGCGGACTTTGGTGCGCGAGCTGGCGGCCACGGGCGTCCCGGTGGCCACGGTGGCGATCCAGAACCCGTACGACGTCGCCCAGCTGAGCGGTCTCGGCGCCCGCGCCCACCTGGCGGCGTATTCCTGGACGGACGTCGAGATGCAGGCCGCCGCCCGGGTCCTGGCGGGCCGGGTGCGGCCCGCCGGACGGCTCCCGGTACCGGTGCAGAAGGCGGAAGCCGCGGCGGAGGTGCTGTATCCGGTGGGACACGGGCTGAGCTTCTAGAGGTGCGGGGGCCCGGGGTGGGTGCGGAGGGCGCGGTTCCGGGGTGCCGGAGCGGGGGCGGTGCGGGGCCCCGGGGCTCTTCCGGGCGGGGCGGCCTCCGGCCCTCCCGGGCGGCGAGGGCGCAGGCTCTTCCGCACGGCGCGGCCCCGGCTCCCGGAGCGTGGGCGGTGGGTTCGCCCGGTCTCGCCCGGTCTCGCCCGGTCCCGCTCCGGCGGGGCGTCGCTGCCTACGCGGCCGGCCCGGACGCCAGCAGAGCGAGGTGTTCCCGCCCCGCCGCCAGCAGGCCGGGAAGCTCCGCCGCCCCCGGGTACCAGCGCTTCTCGTACTCCCAGCACACCCACTGGTCGGGGCCCAGCAGCGCCAGGCACTCGGCGAGCGGCAGCACCCCGGCACCCAGCGCGAGCGGAGTGGTGTCCTCGGCCGAGGCGATGTCCTTGACCTGGGCGTAGCCGAGGTAGGGGGCGAGCACGCCGTGCGAGGTGGCGGGGCTCTCGCCGCCCAGCCAGGTGTGCATGACGTCCCACAGCACGCCGACGTTCGGATGGCCGACGGCCGCCACGACCCGGGCGGCGTCGACACCCGTGCGGTGCGAGTCGTGGGTCTCCAGCAGGATGCGCACCCCGTGGTCGTCCGCGAGTTCGGCGGCGGCTCCCAGGCGGCGGGCGGCCCGGGCGTCCGCGCCCGCGAGCGCGGCCTCGGGCGCCAGGGCGTCCCCCTCGTCCGCGTCCTCGTCCCCGGTGCTGTCACCGGCCCCCGGGAAGACCCGTACGTACGGGGCTCCCAGGTCGCGCGCCAGCTCCAGCAGGCCCTGGATCTCCGCGAGCACCGGGGCGTCGTCACCGGGGGCGGCGACCTTGGCGTACCCGGCGACGGCGAGGATCTCCACGCCCGCGTCGGCGAAGACCGCGACCACCTCCGCCCGTTCCTTCTCCCCGATCCCCGGGTGCACCGGCTCCTCGGGGTGGGCGCGCAGCTCGACGCCCCGGTACCCGGCGCCGACGGCGAGGGCGGCGACGTCGGACATGGGCATCCCCGGGACGCCGAGGGTGGAAAAGGCCAGCTTCACGGTGCGACAACTCCTTCGGTTCCTGCGGTTCTCCGGCGGCCGGGCCCCGGTCACGTACGGATCCTCCGTACGTGACCGGCACGTCACCGGTCCGCGGCACCCCTTCCCGATACCCCGCCTCGCCCGAAATCCACCAGGGCACGCATTGGCCGGTCCCGCTCCCGGCCGCAGCGCGTCACGCCGGGCGCGTCGCCCCCACCGCGGTGGACGTCAGCGGCCCGCCCGGACCCGGCCCGGCGGGGGCCCGCCCCGCCCGGTCGTGGCGGGAGCCGGCCCGCGCCGCCGGGCCCGGTGGGGGAGCGGCCCGGACGTGAGCGGGCACGGGGGCCGGGAGGCATGGTCCGCGTCTCCCCACCGCCGGACAGCAGACCGGGCCCGCCACTCCCTCCACGCCGGACCACCCCGGGTCCGCCCGGACCCGGGGTGGGACCGCCCCCCGTCCGGCCCCCCCCCCCCCCCCACCCGACCCCCCCCCCCCCGCGCCGGGCCCGGCGCCCCCCCCCCCGGCCCG